>CAZGLN010000191.1:0-7869 GCA_964526545.1 uncultured Chthonomonadales bacterium | reverse complement strand
TCTCGACGTTGGTGGTAGACCATGCAAGATACGGCACTATCGCCATCAGGATAAGCGCCGGTATCAGCAGCGCCGTGCCCACCCGGTTGTAGAAGAGAGGCTCGGCGCGCACGCCCGTGGCGGAGTAGTTCTGCGAAATCATCTGCAGGCCGAAGAGAATGACGAAGGCGGCCAGCAGGCCGATCGCCGCGGCGGGGACCCAGAACCCGGAACCGCGCGTGGTGCGCCGCAGCGCGATGATCATCGCCAGCGCCGTCAGTCCAATGAGCACCTTCGCCCCGATTCCGATGGCGCCGTTGCCGCCGATCGCCTTCAGCACGGTCCATCGCGAGATGAGCGGCCACGAAGTGCCGACGGTTATCACCACGGCCGCCACGATCATCAGCGTGATGGCCATGACCATCGCCGAGTCTCGCGACAGCACGCGCTCCGAAATAGGCCGTCCAGGGATACTGCGCCATCGCCAGGCGAGCAGCCCAACGCCCAGCAGGCCATGGCCGGCGATCATGCCGATGATCAGGTAGAGGGCGCTGTTGTGGAGCATGCCGAACGCATGCACGGAGAAGTTGGCAAGCACTCCTGATCGGGTGAGAAACGTGCCCCAGAGGAAGAGAACCCATGCGAGCACCGCGAGCATGATGTTTGTTCTGCCCATGCCGCCGCGGCTCTTCTGCACTATCAGCCCATGCGCCAGCCCCAGCGAGGCCAACCAGGGGAAGAGTGAGGCGTTCTCCACCGGATCCCATGCCCAGAAACCGTGCCAGCCCTGCGTCTCATAGGCCCAGTAACCGCCGAGGAAGAGGCCCGCGCCAAGCGTTGCCACCGCCATAAGGGTCCAGGGCATCACGCGCGGAGCCCAGCCGGCCTGATTCTGCGAGCTGCCATAGTCGCGCCAAATCATCGCGGCAATGGCATACGCGAAGGGGATGGAGAGAGAGACGAAACCGAAGAAGATGGTGGGCGGATGGATGGCCATCCAGTAGTTCTGAAGGCTGGGGTTCAGCCCCTTGCCGAATTCAGGCGGCCACGGCAGATCCGGCGGATACTGCCCCGGCCCGGTTCCGCGCGGTATGAGGTTGAACGGGCTGAGCCACACACAGATGGCGAAGAGTACCGCAAGCGTGGAGAGGTAGAACGGCATCACCCGGTTCTCCCACTTGCCCGCCTTCCACGCAACGAGCCCGCCAATAAGCGCGGTCCAGAACGCCCATAAGAGGAAGCTGCCCTCTTGGCCTGCCCAGGTAGCCGCGTAGACGAACGGCCAGCCCAGGTCTGGAGATGTGTAGTCAAACACGTATTGGAACTGGAACTGGTGGTTGGCGCAGAGGTACATCAGCCGGCCGAAACTGGCCACCGTGGCGATGCTCGCAAGTGCAAATGCTCCTCGTGCCGCCAGCAGCATGCGCCGGCTGCCGCGCAGCGACAACGCATAGAAAAGGATCGAGAGCAGCGTAGTGCCAAGTCCGATGTAAACAAGAAGATGGCCAGTATCCATTAAGGTCTCCGGAACAGCGGGGGCCGGTCAAAAAGGCGTGTAGCGCAGCATTCAACTACCAAGGAGGCAGAACCACGGATTACTTGGCGGTGGCAGGCTCTTCTGCGTACTTCGATGGGCATTTGACCAGAAGGTTCTTCGCAACGAAAACGCCGTTGGAGAAGTGCCCAATGGCCTCCACCGAGACCGCCGAATCGAAGTTCTCGGGTTTCGGCTGTCGGTAGACGATGGTCATGCGTTCGCTGGGAACAGGCTTCTTCGTCTTCCGGTCAATACCGATCACATCGAATCGGAGTTCGCCCTTGACGGCATCGTACGTGACAGTCTCCTTGACAATCTGTCCAGGTACCTGCACGGTTTCGCCCGGACGATTCATCGCGTCCGGAATATCCACGTGCTGGGCGACCGCTCCGCTGAACGCGAAGAGCGTAACCACCATGCAGAGCGCGATGATAGTGAGCGCCAGAATGTGCGGAGTCTTCACAGGTCATCCTCCCTCGTCCGGGCCTCCATCCGCGCAAGCTTGCGATCCAGCGAGAGCGTGTAGAAGAAGACTCCCACCCAGACGACAACCGGCACAAGGGCTATCGCGCTAAGGGAAAGCAGCGGCACAGACTCCATGCATTCAACTCCCTTGGTTGATAAGAAACTAAATGACCGCCATTCGATTTACGCAGAGGAGCCCCCCAAGGTGCCCGATTGGCCGTCCGCTTGCCTCTCAACGGCCATCTGGAGCCTGGAAAGCCGCACGCTCAGTTCACACATCCATGAAAAGATGGCCACGAAGGCCGGCAGAGCCAGCGCATACATCCCGATGCGGTAGCTGAGGCCCAGCTGCTCGCGCACCAGCGTCTCGTTGGGTCCAGAGTGGAGGGTGTTGCCCACTACGCGCGGCAGCACCCAGATGAGGAAGAAGCCCGGAACCAGAGCCACGAGTGCATAAACCGAGCTGAGACGCCCGCGCCGGCGCTCGTCGTCCACCGAGCCCCTCAGCACCACGTAGGCCGCCAGAATGAGGAGCACCACAACGATCGAGGTCTGCCGAGGATCCCAGCTCCAGTAAGCGCCCCACATGTAGTGCGAGAAGATGCTGCCGGTGATTGTCGCTAGCACCGCCATCACCAGGCCGACTTCCATGGCCGCGGCAGCCCGGAGATCGCTCAACGCCGAAGGCCTCCACGACAGCCTGGCGAGCAGAGCAATGGGAATGAGCGCGAGCAGACGCCATGCGCCGGGCAGCCCAAGTGTTACCAACAGCCCCAAAACCACAATCGGCGCCAGCCGCGCTGCCCTCGCCTCCTGGGCTGGATCCTGGGCCTGCGCGTCGCCCGCTCTGGAGGCTGCCAGGTGCTGCGCACTCTGCCAGGCCGCTACTACAAAGCCGACAAACGCCATCCATGCACACGGCACATGGAAGAAGATGATCTTGGAAGCATGCCCTCCGAGCGTGAAGGTGGGCACGGGACCCACCCACACCAGACAGCCCGCCAGCGCAATCACGGGCCACAGGCCCGCGCCGAGCAGCTTCCACCAGAGGCCGGCATCCTTGGCCGGCACTCTAGCCCGCTGGTCTGGCAGCCCGCTCCGCGATGGTGTTTCGACAGCCATCATAGCTCCTGTTGCAGCACGCGCGGAGGCTTCAACAGCTACAAACTCCCGCGCGGTTCGGCGCTCAGTCCTCCCACACGTAGGGGAACGAGAGCCCACCCGCCACAATCAACATGATCCCATAGGCGGCAAGCCCGACGGCTCCCGACGAAGCCTCGGCACCGCTCCCCTCCCCGATGGCGCGCTCGGTAGCCCTGGAGGCAATCATCAGCATGGGCAGCAAGATGGGAAACCCGAGGGCACCGAAGAGCGCGTTCTTGCCGCGCGCACGGGCGATAATCGCCGCAACGATGGTGGCAGCCGCGCCGAGCGCCAGGAGGCCGCTCGCCACGACGACCGCGAAGAGCAGCGGCCGCGGCATTCCAACCTCCAACATGAGGCAGTATACCGGAACGAGAAAGAGCGCAATGGCATAAAGCAGCCCAAGATTGAACAGGAGCTTGCCAATGAAGACCGCCATGGGCTGCGCCGCGGATTGCAGCGTGAGTGAGGTGCCTGTCTCTTCCTCATGAAGGAACACATGCGCCAGGCCCGCGAACGCCGCAAAGAAGAGCAGAACCCAGAGGAGCGCCGCCTGGCCCACCGTGCCGCCCACAACACCGCGGGTGGCGAACGCGATGACTACCAGCGAGGTGAAGGAGAAGAGCACAACGGCGTTCAGCGCCGCGCGCGTGCGCAGCTCGGCGCGCACATCCTTCTTAAGCACGGCCAGCGCTTGAACGAGCGCGGCCGGCGGTCTGCACGCCTCGCCGGGCAGTGCCCTCCGGCTGAGCGCCTCATCCACGGGATGTACGGTCTCAGGCGGCACCAAGATGGATCGCCTCGTCCGCCCATGCCGCTTCGGCGGGCTCGTTCGTGGCAAGCACCACCAGGCCGCGACTTCGCTGCGCGGCGATAGTTCGACGAACCACATCGGCGCCAGTCGCATCCAGGTTCGCCGTGGGTTCGTCCAGGAGCAGCGCCTCGGGAGCGTGAATCAGGCTGGCGGCAAGCTTCAGCCGCTGGCGCATGCCGGAGGAGTAGGCCGCGACGAGATCACCGCCGCGCCCTAAGAGCCCAACAAATTCGAGCAGCTCCGCGAGTTGGTCACGGGTCAGCTCGCGGCCGCGCAGTCGGCCGATAAACCGCAGATTCTCCACTCCGGTCAGTTCGCGGTAGAGCTGCATATCGGGCGCAACGTAGCCGATGTGCCGCCGCGCTTCGGCGCGCTCCAGCAAGCACCCTGCTCTGGTAAACCGGACCTGGCCCGAAGACGGCGCGAGCAGGCCTCCGATGACCTTGAGCAGCGTGCTCTTTCCGGAGCCGTTGGCGCCGGTAATCGCCATCACGCCGCCATGCGGCACGCGGAAACTGATGTCGCTGAACACGCGGCGCCTGCCAAACCGGCGGGCAAGCTGCGTGCACTCCAGCGCGAGGGGGCTTTCTGCGGTCATGGCGGGTTATCAAACATTCACTGCGCCTTGAGGCCATACTATACCATTGCGGATAGGTGGGAGAACCTTATGCCTCGCGCGTGGCGGGTCGTTTCGTCTGCTCTCCTTATCGTTATCACAACGCTCCTGGGAGCGCGTACCACGTTCGGATGGAACTGCACTGGGCACATGGTGACCGCCAGGATTGCCCTGGCCAGGCTGAACCCATCGGCCCGGGCGGAGGTTGACCGTCTGCTCGCCGTGCCCGTGCAGCCGAAACGGATCCTGGAGCGTACCGCGGACTTCGTGACGGCTTCCTGCTGGGCGGACGATGTGCGCGCCAGCGGTGTACGGCGCTGGGATTCCTGGCACTACACGGATATCGCCCATTCTCCGGACCAGACGCCGCTCCCAACAAAGGCCGTGCCGGAGGATGTGGTCTCGGCGATAAACACGTGCGTGAAGACCTTGAGAAACCCGGCGGCGAAAGACCAGGAGAAGGCGATCAGCCTGCGCCTGCTGATCCACTTCGTAGGCGATGCCCACCAGCCGCTGCACGCCGCGTCCCGTTACACGCGCGATCTTCCGGGCGGCGACCGCGGAGGCAACGAAGTCAAACTGCCCGGTGTGCGAAACCTGCACGCTTACTGGGACGGAGGCCTGGGACTGTTGACCGAGGTGGATCGCCCACTCGATACGGGAGGCCAGCAGGTGCTCTCCGACCTTGTAGCCACCATTGCGGGTGCGTGGCCGGCCTGGAAGCTGCCGCAACGGAAGGACCTGCGCCCCGAGACCTGGGTGCGGGAGGGGGCACGAACGGCCCGCCTGGATGCGTACGCGGGCATCGTCCCGGGCGTTCGGCCCGACCCCTCGTATGCCGCGCGCCTGCGGCCGATTGCCCAAAAGCGTCTCGCGCTTGCAGGGTACAGGCTGGCCGAGCTGCTCAACTCCATCTATAGGTAGAGATCGCCATGCAGGAGCGATACGCGGACGAAACCGAGGTCAGAATGGCCCAATTGATGACTCCGGAGCTCGCCAACCAGTTCCAATCCGTGCACGGCGGCCACGTGATGAGAATGGTGGACAACCTCGCCTATGTCTGCGCGGCCCGTTTTGCAGGTGCGGTGTGTGTCACTGCCGCCGTAGACCGCATGGACTTTCACGAGCCCGTATACGTGGGCGAGCTGCTGGAACTGGTTGCGCGCGTGAATTACGCGGGCAGGACCTCGGTGGAGGTTGAGATAGATGTGTTCGCGGAGGATGTGCCCACGGGCAGGGTTCGCCACACGAACTCCTGCCATTTCACCATGGTGGCCCTGAAGGATGGCAGACCCACGCCCGTGCCCAAGCTCGTGTGCCGCACGCGCGAGGACAAGGCACGGTACATTCAAGCAAAGCTGCGGAAGGAGATGGGGCTTCGCTACAGGGAGCAGCGCGATGCGTTCCTTCAGCAGTTCGCCCAGCTGGATGATGCCCACCTGGATGCCATCATCACCGGGGAGGAGAGCATTACGCCGCCAGGTACGTGATATCCGGACCACTTGTTGGCGCCGTCCGTCCAGCTGGCTACAGGGCGCCGCCGCACTCCGGGCAGAAGCGATAGAGGGGATTGCTGGTTCGCGCGCCGCATCTGCCGCACCGCCTCTCCTCGGACTTGCCCTCCGAACGTGGATAGTCTCCCCGCAGTGCCGCGCGGTACGCCTCGGACTTCGCCCACTCCGCTATCTCACGCGCACGTGGTGCCGGAAACGGGTGCGACTGAAAGCGGATCATGTCGAACTTATAGAGCACGTTTAGCAGGCTCTCGTCCATGTCCTCGAAGTCGTCCGCCTGGCGCAGAAACTCATTCACATCCAGGTCGTCCGCCGTCTTCTGCGCGCCTCCCGCCAGTTTCAGGAGCGACCTCACGGCCACGTCGGAGTCCTGTGCCACCAGCAACCCGGCCCTATCGGCAGTCAGCTCGGACTTGCGGAACCAGTCATAGAACGCCAGGAGCATTGCCTGCGACACGAGGTTGACCAACGGGAGATTGCGCGCGGCAACCAGACCGATGATTGCCAGGAAGTACGCGATGGTGCGATAGAGCATGTGGCCGCTCTTCATGTGGCCGAGCTCATGACCCAGTACGAACCGAAGCTCATCCTCGGAGAGCAGGTCCACAAGAGCGCTGGTTACCACGAGGGTGTGCCGGTCCAGACCAATCGCTACCGCGTTCGGCACGGGAAACTGCATGAGATACAGCTCCGGCTCCGGCATGTCCAGGGTGTTGGCGGCCTCCTGAAACAGCCGATAGATCCGCGGGCACTGCTTGGGCCCAAGCCGGAGGCTGTCGGCGGTGAAGTGGAGTCGGACCTGGCGTTCGAAGCCGAGCGACGCGAGCTTCTTGAACAGCCGATCCAGTCCGGGAGTCCTTCGAAGCACGTCGAGGGCCATGCGGTCCACGGGGTGCTCAAAAGCCGCCGGCGCAATTCCGGGAAACTGAACGCGGTCGCCTAGTTGCGCCTGGCTAGTCATAAGATGCGCTCCTCGGCCGAACTCGCGGCCTCCAGACACGGGGTCTTCATTCCTTCTCCTGGCCGCAGTAGGGGCAGAAGTGGTGTGCGCGTTCCACGGATCTTCCGCAGTGACCGCAAAGCGTCTCGACCTCTGCCGACTGCGTGTGGAAAATGCCTGTCAGGCCTTCCCAAACCTCCACGAGATCCTTCGCGGCCGCTGCCAGCCTTCCGTACGCCCGCATGCTCAGAGACTCGCCAGTGTCTAGTCGGATCGAGAGCCGCACGGCCTGCCCACGTGAGGTAGAGTGAGCCTCTTCCACGTCAATCCCTGCGATGGCTTCCAGGGGGAGAGTGGCGGCGGCGCGCGCAAGCGTGCGGCCTGTGCGGGCGTTGACGTACTGGAGCACCAGATCGCGCGATGTGATTCCCAGATTTCCGTATGCCGTGAAGAGTAGGCGTGGGTCCAGGGAGAGCTTGCCGCGCCAGGATCCGGAGATGCGACCACGCGTTACAGCCAGCAGCGGGTTGTCCTCCGAGAGACTGGAGGAGAGGTCTTCATAAGCGGCCGCCTCGGGCCGGCGATCCCAGTTTACGCCCTCGGAGCGCCAGCCGCAGATCAGACATGCCGAAGAAGGCTCTGCACACGGCGCATCGCACACTTCACATCCCATCGCTGCTCCTGGTCAGACGGCAACTGGAAACCATTCCGCCCTTTCCGAAGATATACACCTTACGCAGCAGATTCCGCTTCGGTGTCAGGGATTCACCACCTCGCTTGGCGCTATCGCTGCCTGCCGTCACCCATGTTCCGATTGACACGGCGGCATCCCGTCAGTAAACTATGCGGCCGGTTGGTCCC
>CAZGLN010000190.1:7673-7879 GCA_964526545.1 uncultured Chthonomonadales bacterium | reverse complement strand
AGGGCGAGCGGTTTGATGCACGACTGGTTCGGTCGTAATGCCTGCCTCAACGCGTGCTCATGCGCGGGTCGCGCTTTGTGGTCCGACGGAAACATTTGGCGGGATCTCGACGGAAAGCGTGGGGCGCGCGGCGAATGCTTGCGCGGCGGCGGAGCACCGCCAACGCCTGCGGCACCACACCTTGTCTACCGGGATACGAGCACGAT
>CAZGLN010000190.1:3641-7645 GCA_964526545.1 uncultured Chthonomonadales bacterium | reverse complement strand
TTGCATGGAGTACCGACCGTCCGATAGGAGGCCGAACCACGAGCTGGGCGTATGGCCGCAGACGGCCGTGCGCTGGCGCGAGGAGGCTCCTTCCGATGTGGCCGACTTCGGGTGGGATTGGTTTCGCGGCGAGGACAGCATCGGGCTGGATCGCAGGGAGTACATCCCCGTCCACTACGACTTCCTTCCGCCCTTCGACCACGAGGTAGTGGAGGAGACGGAGGAGTACGAGGTATTTCGCGACGGCCATGGCATCCTGCGAAAGGCGCTCAAGGAGGGCACGGTGCTTGGCGGCCGCATGTCCATGGACCAGTACCTGGAGCATCCCTTGAAGGGGCCGGAGGATTGGCCGGACATCCGCCGGCGGCTGCAGGCAGGGATACCCTCGCGTTATCCCTCCGACCTGGACGGCCAAATACGCGAGTGGAAGAATCGGACCTGTCCCCTCGTGCTGGGCACCAACTGCGCCGCGAACGGGTTCTACTGGCGGGCGCGCGAGTTCATGGGCACCGAGGCACTCTCCTACGCCTGGTTCGACTATCCGCACCTGATGCATGAGATCATGGAGTACTTCGCGGACTTCCTCATCGAGACAAGCAGGCCCGTGCTGGAGCGCATCCAGCCGGAGTACTTCACGCTCAACGAGGACATGGCGATGAAGAGCGGGCCGCTGCTAAGCCCGGAGACTTTTCGGCGTTTCATTTCGCCGCATCTTCGGCGGCTCGTCGAGACATTCAAGGGGCTCGGGGTGCGCTACTTCGCGGTGGATACGGATGGCAACCCGACGGCGCTGGTTCCGCTGTTGATGGATGCCGGCGTGGACATCCTCTGGCCCATTGAACGCGCCGCCGAAGTGAGCCCCGTCACCTTGCGGGCGCAATTCGGACGGGATCTTCGGCTCTGGGGCGGCGTGGACAAGCGGGTGCTGCCCCTTGGCAAGGAGGCCATCAAGGCGCACCTTCGTGAGTTCATTCCACTCATCGAGGAAGGGGGCTGCATTCCGACCATTGACCACACGGTGCCCCCGGATGTCTCCTGGGACAACTTCCGCACCTACATGGACTTGAAGCGCGAGCTGCTGGCCGGCAGCTTCCGGGCGCTGGAATAGCCGGATCTGCTCCCCGGACCCAGTGCGCCCAGCACTTCGCCACGCCATCGGTCAAACAGAAAAACGCCCTCCGGCGGGGGCCGGAGGGCAAAAGCAGAAGGATGATCTCAAGACCTACTGCCGGGTAACGTCCCACATGTTGCGCGCGGGCAGGTTCCACGGGTGGGGATTGGTGGCGGAGGGCTTCATGGCCTTGGCGTGGCCATCCACGAAGACCATGTTGTTCAGGCCGTTGTGCTTGGTGGCCGCGCCGCCATCCGGTCCATTCGGGTAGGCATTCGTGACTGGGCGCGAACCATCCGGCACCACGCCCTTGCCCCAGGCATCGTTCCACACGGAGTAGCTGTAGAACATGGTGCGCGGTCCAAACCACATGGAGTTCTCAGGGTCGTGCTTCTCAGCAATCATGATGGATTCGGCGGGACGGCCGACCTTGGCCAGCGGGCAGGTGTTATCCGAGATCCAGCTCTGCGCCATTCCCATCACGCCGACAAGGCGGTTGGCGTTGTTGACCCAGTGGATCAGCCCGTTGGCGGCATAGGAGATGCGGGGAGCGCCCCACCACACGTCGGGAGCGATGTCGCCGGCGTCGCTGGGACACCGGAAAATGCCGACATTCTTGATGTAGGGCTGCACCAGGTTGCCCCAGGTATCCGCCCACCAGTTCTCCGGGCAGGCGAAGGGGAAGACCTCGTCGTAGTCCTGCACATACATCGAAACGCCGGTACCGAGCTGCTTGACGTTGCTCAGGCAGGAGACGGAGCGCGCCTTCTCGCGGGCCTGGGCGAACACCGGGAAGAGGATCGCCGCCAGAATGGCGATGATCGCGATAACCACGAGCAGCTCGATGAGGGTGAAGCCGGTGCTACTTCGCTTCATTGCGTCCAACTCCTTTCAGTCATTGGAGAGCGAGAAAAGGACTGCGCGCCAGCTGGAACGGCCGACATAGCGGATGCATCGCGCGCGCCGCGACGCAAAATCCAGACATCTAGCGGTTTGAGCCTGTGGGCGGGCCTCCCTGAGGCGGCTGAGATCCGCCGAAGTTCATGCCCCGCTGCATCAACTCGCGGGCTTCGGGCGGCATCTCCTTGGGCGGCCCCTGGCGCACGCGCTTAATCTCTTCCTCGGACATAACTGCGTCCCGCTGGCAGCCGCCGAGGAGGAGAGGCACAGCAACGAGTGCGAGCCCGCAGAGGGCGAGCGAAACACGTGCAAACAGTGCGCGAGTCACGGCAACACTCCTGAAGTGGTGGATCGTTCTGTTCGGTCAATCGCCCGGCTTGTAACGAGCGCGTGCGGGGTTTCAGTTGGCTCCTCCGTGCCCGTCAGCGCGGCGGGGCCCGTGGTGCCGCGAACAACCAGCTCGACCGGCATCACGACGTGGGTCTGTGCCAACGGCCGGCCGGCAAGCATATCCGTCAGCATCTTGCCAGCCAGGAAGCCGATCTCTCTGGCTGGCTGGCGGATGGTGGTGAGGCCGGGACCGGCGCTGGCGGCCGGCGCATCGTCGAAGCCGATGACCGAGACATCTTGCGGTACGCGGCGGCCGCGCTGCTCCAGTTCGTGCACAAGATGAAGCGCGGCGCTGTCGTCTATCGCGATGATGGCCGTGGGAGGGTCCGGCACGGAGAGGAGGTGATCGCAGGCGAGGCCCAGTTCATCGCGGTAGTGGATGGTAGGTACGTAGTGGAGCCTTCGGTCGAAGGTGAGGCCGCATTCGCGCAGTCCAATCTGATAGGCGCGGGCGCGCTGGGCTCCGTCGTACCAGTAGGTGGGACAGTAGAGCGCGATGCGCTGGTGGCCCAGCGCATACAGGTGGCGAATGGCGGCGCGGATGCCGGCCATGTTATCCACATTGATGGAGGCGATGCCCTCGGGCACGGGCCATTCGTACAGCACCACGGCGGGCATGCCGGCGCGCGCAAGGGCGGCCAAGTCGGCGTAGTCAATGCCGCCGGGCGCAAGCACGACTCCATCCACTCTGCCATCCAGGAACATTGCCGCCGTGGCATCGGATTCGGGGCCGGCATGCTTGCTGTACACCAGCGTGTCGCAGCCGCCCTCGGCCGCACCTTCAAAGAAGCCGCGCAGCAGGTCCGAAGTGATATCGTTCGCCAGCCTCTCGGAAGGGGGCCAGCAGTAGATGCCCACGGAGTGCGTTCGGCCGCGCTGAAGGGAGCGAATGAGGGCGTTTGGCGTGTAGTTGAGCTCCGCCGCGGCCTCGAGCACGCGGTTGCGCGTAGCCTCCGTATAACGCCCCTTGCCGTTGAAGACATTGGAGACGGTTCCGACGGAGACTCCCGCGCGCTTGGCTATTTCGGCGATAGTGGGCAGCTTCTTGCGCATGGCGCTGGTCCATATGGTGAAGTATGTTCACCATCTCATAGGATATAACGGATGCGTGACGGTGTCAAGGGCGATGGCGAAGAATCTTCACCAATTTGTCGCTCTAGGAACTTGGCACTCGCCCCGCTGCGCAGCCGGCCCGCGCCTATCATCCATGCAGACTGGGGCCGGTTTGCGCGCGGAAGGTGCGGCGTAGCGTGATGCGGCGGACCTGCAGCGTGAAACTGGTATAATCCGTTTCCATTCGTGGAACACGGAACCGAGGACGCCCGTGGCTGTGCCGTCCGGATGAGGCAAGCTGGCGGGCGCTCGTTGTCTTGCGCAGGCGTCTCGCGGCAGGCGGGACGTCGCCTGCCGGGAGCGGGATTACTCCATGCCTTTACCCAGACCAGACGGCCTCTACAATCCGGCACATGAGCACGATGCCTGCGGCGTCGGCTTCGTGGCAAACATCCAGGGCAAACGGTCCCACCGGATCATCGAGCAGGGGCTCACCATCCTTCTGAACCTCGAGCACCGGGGAGCCTGCGGCTGCGACCCGGAGACCGGC
>CAZGLN010000190.1:3069-3615 GCA_964526545.1 uncultured Chthonomonadales bacterium | reverse complement strand
TGGCCGCCTGCCCGAGGAGGGCATGTACGGAGTGGGCATGGTGTTCCTGCCGAGGGACCGCGTAGAGCGCGCCATCTGCGAGGCCATCATCGAGGCGGTAGTGGAGGAGGAGGGGCAGCTCTTCCTTGGCTGGCGCACGGTGCCTACGGACAACACGCAGATAGGCACCAAATCGCGCGAAGTGGAGCCGGTTATTCGCCAATTCTTCGTCGGAGCGCACGCCCTGGCCCATAAGCGCCCTGATTCCGCGTTCCCACCGGCGGCGGATTTCGTGAATGAGGAGGGCGACGCCTTCGAGCGGAAGCTCTACGTTATCCGGAAGCGCATCGAGCGCAAGGTGGCCGGCAAACAGCTGCGCGAGGCCGGCTACTTCTACATTCCGAGCCTCTCCTCACGCACCATCGTGTACAAGGGGCTGCTGCTCGCCAACCAGATAGGCCGCTACTACCTGGACCTGCAGTCCGAGGAGATGGAGACGGCCCTCGCTCTGGTGCACCAGCGCTTCAGCACGAACACTTTTCCCACCTGGGATCTGGCCCATCCCTA
>CAZGLN010000190.1:0-3059 GCA_964526545.1 uncultured Chthonomonadales bacterium | reverse complement strand
CATGATTGCCCACAACGGCGAGATCAATACCCTGCGCGGCAACCGGAACTGGATGCGGGCGCGGCAGGCGCGGCTGACCTCGAGCGTTTTCGGAGACGATGTGCGCAAGCTCATTCCGCTGGTTAACGAAGAGGGCAGCGACTCCGCCACGCTGGATAACGCGCTCGAGCTGCTGGTAAGGGGAGGGCGCTCGCTCCCGCACGCCATCATGATGCTCATCCCCGAGGCGTGGGGCAGCGATGAGCATATGGACCCCGACCGCCGCGCGTTCTACGAGTACCACGCCTGCATGATGGAACCGTGGGATGGTCCCGCCGCAGTGGCCTTCTCCGACGGCCGCCTTATCGGTGCCGTGCTCGACCGCAACGGCCTTCGGCCCGCCCGCTACCTGGTAACCAAGGACAACCTGGCCGTAATGGCCTCCGAAACGGGTGTGTTGGATATCCCGGAGGAGAACATCGCCCACAAGTGGCGGCTGCAGCCTGGCCGCATCTTTCTGGTGGACACGGTGGCCGGCCGCATCGTCAGCGACGAGGAGCTCAAGCAGCGCATCTGCCGGCGCGCCCCTTATCGCCAGTGGCTGTCGGAGAACAAGATTGAGCTGCGGGACCTGCCGGACCCGCCCCACGTCTACCTGCCCAATCGCGACACCATGCTGGACAGGCAGCAGGCCTTCGGCTACACGCTGGAGGACATGAAGTACATCATCGGCCCGATGGCGGTGGTTGGCGAGCAGCCCCTGGGCTCCATGGGCAACGATACGCCGCTCGCGGTGCTCAGCGACTGGCCCCAGCTTCTCTACAGCTACTTCAAGCAGCTCTTCGCGCAGGTGACCAATCCGCCCATTGATCCCATCCGCGAGGAGCTGGTGATGTCGCTGGCGCACTACATCGGCGCGAACGGCAGCCTGCTGGAGGAGACACCAGAGAACTGCCGCCAGCTCCGGCTGGAATCCGCCATCCTCACGAATGTGGAGCTGGAGAAGCTGCGGGCGCTGGACACGCCGGACTTCCGTGCCCGCACGCTGAGCATCCTCTTCGATCCGACAACCGATGGTCCCGGCATGGAGACGGCACTGCATAAGCTCTGCCGGCAGGCGAGCAAGGCGCTGGCCGAAAACATCAGCGTCATCATTCTCTCGGATCGCGGCGTGGATAGGTACAACGCACCGATTCCCGCCCTGCTGGCGCTCTCCGCGGTGCACAACCATCTTATTCGCGAAGGCACCCGCACCAACGTCGCCCTGGTGTTGGAGACGGGCGAGCCCCGCGAGGTGATGCACTTCGCGCTGCTCGTTGGCTACGGCGCAAGCGCAATCAACCCGTATCTCGCGCTCGAGACCGTAACGTACATGGCGCGCGACGGCGAGCTGACTGGCAAGGACGGAAGTCCTCTCAGCGTGGAGAAGGCGACCTACAACTACATCAAGGCCATCAACAAGGGGCTGCTAAAGACCATGGCCAAGATGGGCATCTCCACCCTGCAGTCCTACCGCGGCGCGCAGATCTTCGAGGCGGTCGGCCTGGATAGCAGCGTCATCGAGAAGTACTTCACGCACACGCCCTCCCGGATCGGCGGGGTGGATCTCGATGTCATCGCGCAAGAGGTCCTGGCAAGGCATCGGTTTGCATTTCCTGCCCGGCACGTGGCGGAGAACCTTCAGCTTGACCCCGGCGGGCACTATCAGTGGCGCCACGGCGGCGAATATCACCAGGTGAATCCGGAGAGTGTGGCCGGATTGCAGCATGCGGTACAGACCGAGATACCCGCGCAGCAGGAAGTCGCCGTGGAGACCCAGTCCGACGGCCGTTACGCCGACAACGGCAGCACGCCGCCCTCACCGCAACGCGGCGGTTTCGTGCACGGAAGTGCGCGGTACGAATCCGCGGAGGAATTCGCAACGACGCTGCGCCAGAGCCCGGCCTACGCCAGGTTCCGCAAATGGGCCGCGGAGGTGGACGACCAGTCGCGGCGCCTCGCCACGCTGCGCGGCCTTTTCGCGCTGCGCAAGGCCGAGACTCCCCTACCGCTCGACGAGGTGGAGCCTGCCTCCGAGATTGTGAAGCGCTTCGTTACCGGCGCCATGTCGTTGGGCTCCATCAGCCGCGAGGCGCACGAGACGCTCGCCATCGCGATGAACCGTCTGGGCGGGCGCAGCAATACCGGAGAGGGCGGCGAGGACCCCGTGCGCTACGTGCCCGAGCCTAACGGCGATTCGCGACGGTCACGCATTAAGCAGGTGGCCTCCGGCCGATTCGGAGTTACGACGCACTACCTGGTGAATGCGGACGAGCTCCAGATAAAGATGGCCCAGGGCGCCAAGCCCGGAGAAGGAGGCGAGCTCCCCGGCCACAAGGTGGATCGCTACATCGCCCAGGTGCGCCACACCACTCCGGGTGTAACGCTCATCTCGCCGCCGCCGCACCACGATATCTACTCCATCGAGGACCTGGCGCAGCTCATCTTCGATCTCAAGAACGCGAATCCGCAAGCGCGCATCTCGGTGAAGCTGGTGGCGGAGGTGGGAGTGGGCACGGTGGCCGCGGGCGTGGCCAAGGCTCATGCCGATCACATTCTTATTAGCGGCTACGAGGGCGGCACGGGCGCCTCGCCGCTCACCTCCATCAAGCACGCCGGCATACCTTGGGAGCTGGGATTGGCGGAGACTCAGCAGGTGCTGGTGAAGAACGACCTCCGGGGCCGCGTGGTGCTGCAGACGGATGGGCAGCTCAAGACTGGGCGCGACGTGGTAGTGGCGGCGCTTCTTGGCGCCGAGGAGTTTGGGTTCTCCACCATGCCGCTCATTGCGATGGGCTGCGTGATGATGCGGGTATGCCACCTGAATACCTGTCCGGTCGGCATCGCCACGCAGGATCCGGTGCTTCGCGCGCGCTTTGCAGGTAAGCCGGAGCATGTGGTCAACTACTTCTTCCTGGTCGCCGAGCATGTGCGCGAGCTGATGGCCGAACTCGGTTTCCGCACCTTCGATGAGATGGTGGGCCGCGTGGATCGGCTGGAGACCCGGGGCGCCGTGAATCACTGGAAAGCCCGCGGGGTGG
>CAZGLN010000189.1:0-7922 GCA_964526545.1 uncultured Chthonomonadales bacterium | reverse complement strand
TCGGAGGTGAGCCGCGCGACCTCTTCACGCAAGCATCCGCGGACCCTGGCGTGCAAGTGGGGCGGACGCGGCGGCAGAAACGTCGCCACCTGGCCCCTGTGCTCGTGGCCCACAACGAGGGCCTCAAAATCGGTAGCAAGCAGCTCATATACCTGAGGCTGCTCTCGGCGAAGGGCTTCCGGGTCCAGCCCGAAGGCCGTGGCACGCCTCCCGGGCTCCATGGCGTAGGTTGCCGCGCGAAAAACCAGTCCGAAGACGTGCATGCCCTGCAGCTCCACGGCCACGAATGAGCCAAAGTCCGGCGGCTCATGCAGGCGGTTGCAGCGGGCAAC
Organism: uncultured Chthonomonadales bacterium; assembly: GCA_964526545.1. Taxonomy (GTDB): domain Bacteria; phylum Armatimonadota; class Chthonomonadetes; order Chthonomonadales; family CAJBBX01; genus CAZGLN01. Next base: position 7,590 of record CAZGLN010000189.1, on the reverse strand, counting down.
GAACTGCATGGTGTTCGCCTCAATTACCTCGCCAAGCCAATCGGTTTCCGCCACCGAATGCTCCTGTTCTCACCCGAACGCGCGTGGACTCCACCGTAATCCGGCACTCAGACTAGTATGAACCACCGAGAGGGCACGGAACAAGCCACGTGAGACACCTGATGCCGGACCCGGAGGTTCCGGAGCGACGATCGGCCGATGGGGGAGGCAATCCGGGAGTCTCGGGCGACACGGCCCTCGCCGGAACTGGTGCTTACCGGGAGGGCGGGAAAGTCGCCACGGCGTGGTGGTCGGTGGTCCAAGAAGCGCTGGGCGCAATCGGGGAGCGTCCGCCGCGGACGAGTGGACTGGCTCGCGTGCCGCCGGGGGGCTTCAGCAGGCGAGGCCCTATCGCGGGTTAGTCGCGGCCGCGCCTCCTACGTGCCGCTGTGAGGCGCGGCACCGGCCACCACGCGTTTTGTACCTGTTACACCTCCCAACCGGACCTTCCGCCGCCATCCATTCGTCTGGCGCCGAGGTTGGCATCGGCCACGGCATAGATATATAGTCCGGCCGCCACAAGGCCGAACGCAACGGCAGCTCCCGATACAGCGCTGTTTGCCAGGGAGAGTCCCCACGGCGACCAGAAGAGAATGTAGATGCAGCAGAGCATCAGCAGGGCTATCACAAGACCCTTTGGTGCCTGTCCGTTGTATATCTGGCCGGCACCGGGAAAGAGCGCGCTTAGGAGCACCGCCACAAGCGGGCTCCGGTGAATGGCTTCTCGCCGAAGCGCCTCAAGGCCATGTTCCTGCTGCAGCCGGAGCGCTGCATACCGCTTCTCCGCCGTCCGTCTGCCCGGCTCGAGTTCCAGCGCGTGGCGATATGCGTAGAGGGCATCATCCACGCGGCCGACGGATTGGCAGATATCGCCCAGCATCTCCACCGCGCCCGCGTCGGAGGGGCAGAATTGGAGCGCCTCTAGGCAGAGCCTCTCCGCTTCGCCCCACCGCTCCCGCCGGCGTGCGAGATGTGCCTGGGTAAGCAGCTTCTCCGCGCGCTCTCTCTCCTCGGGCGTGCATTCACGGACATCGGGCAGTTGGAGGGTTGTGTGAAGCTCCAGCTCCTGAGGCATCGGCACGTCGAATGGCGAAGCGGTCTCGACGTGCTCGACACCCTCTTCCGAGGAGGCCACTTCTTGTTTGCCGAGACGCAAGAGACGGGCAATCTCATCTGGAGGCACGCCTCGGCGCGCCAGCAGCTCCGCCAGACGGCGATCCTCATCCTCCATGCGCGAGGCGGCTGCGGGTTCGGACTGGTTGGCGGGCTTGGGATCCGGTTGTTCAGGCATGGGCAATGCCTTCTAGACTAGGCAGGCGCCAGAACACTCGCTAGGTCCACACGGCGCGCACCTCGCCATAACTCCTCCAGGCCATAGTAGGTGCGTGTCTCCGCGGACATGATGTGCACGACCACATCCCCGTAATCCGTCAGCACCCTCTCCGCGGCCTCGTAGCCTTCCAGACGTATGCCGCCCGCGCCCGCCTTCTTCATGTGCTCCACCACCACATCGGCCAGCGTGCGAATGTGCGTGGACGAGGTGCCCGTGCAGAGCACGAAGTAGTCAGTCATGAGGGTTAGCCCCTCCATGCCGAGCAGCTGTATATCGCGTCCCTGTTTGCTGTCTATGGCGCGGATGATGAGCGCGGCGCGCTCTTCCGAAGTCATGGGCGCTGCGGACCCTCCCTCGTCGGTAACGGATTACCGGCTAGTATGGGTTCCCTCGCGGACAATGTCAAGCAGGACCAGGCTGCCAGCAACGCGAGACAGCACGCCGCCGCCACGACCCCCGAGTCATTGAGTGCCAGGAGCGCCAGCGCGCCGGTAGCCCCGGTCGCACGTAGAACGAACAGCCTTTGCGTCCTCGGATGCAGCCGTGTGGTGAGGCCGAAGGCGACCGCGGAGGCCAGGAGGAGAGGGCTCCACGGGCTGCTGACCAGTAGAGCCGCATTCAATGCCGCCTTGCGCGCGGCAGCGTTGAGCAAGTCGCTGCTGGCGACCGCTTGTCCCAGGTGAGAGCGCCCCTGGCTGCCCGTTTGCGCATCCAACATGATGAGCGCGGCAACAAACAGCGCGGCCAGAACGCTCGCGAACAACACGTCCAGCAGCCGCAGTCGTCCGCGCACCCACGCGAAGGCTGCAACGCAGGCGCAGAGACAGATGGCCGCGCCAACTCCTAGGTTGGCTCCTGCCGCTGGCGCTGCGGCCAGAAGCCCCAGGAAGAACAGGCAGAGCGGAGGAGCCCAAGCGCGCCACCCTGTACTCAGGGAGGCTCCCACAAGCAGCAAGCCCGCCGCAAGCAGGCATCCGCCATACTCGTTACCGATCCCATAGTAACGAGCGCCTTCCACAACGCTGTAACCCATCCACGCTTGCCGGAGCAGGCGCTCGCCCGCCGCGAGATCCACGGCAAGGCAGGCTGCAAGGAGAAGGCAGCAAGCGACCGCGTATCCGGAGGTCCAGGCAGGCCTTAGCCACGCGAGGGCGCCCGCCGCCAGCAGCACCAACGCCAGCCCTGTATAGGCCGCCAGAAGATCCTCTGGCTGCGCCACTGGAAGAACCAGGAGAGCGAGCGGGAGCGCAAAGACCGCGGCCGAAGCCGTCCGGGCAAGCCCATGCTGAGACGCCGGGCGAAGACGAACCATTCCCATGGAGAGCAGTGCGGCCATCGAGACAAGAGCCACTTGGAGAACCGGAAGCCCGCCGAGGTGGGCCTGGAACCGCGCGGTCTCCGACCACTTGCTATAGCGGCCTAACCATATGGCAAGCCGAGACTCGCCGGCGACTACCGTGGCGGGACGGCCGCTCAGATGTTTGGGCGGCGCAATTCCGGCCTCGCGCAAAACGGTTGGTAGAAAGTCCGTGGCGGTGATGAGCCCGACCGTGCGCGTCGAAGGGGACACCAGGGCGCCCGCGAAGGTGCCGCGCCCGAAGATGAGCACGGGCGCCAGGCGGGTCCAGCGTGGCGCAGCCTCCACTAGCGGAACACCAACCAGCACGCACCAGGAGCCCTCATCGGCGGCTGCCGTAGCGCTCCGCAGGACGCCGTCCAGCCGTGTGAGTGCGCGCGACCGGTGAGCGGCCGCGGCGCGCGGCGTGCAGAAGTCGGCGTATCGCGCGGCTCGCGCAAGATCACCGAAGACCCACAACTGCGCCAATGATGTGCCAACACCGAGAGCGTAGTCCTCTGCGCTCCAGGCAACCCCATACGGCGCAGTCGGTTCCCGCTGGCGGTCGGACGTTGCCGAACGGTCCGCGTCAACACGCCCCGCTCCATCCACTATGACCAGGTTGGCGGCGCGTCGCTCGGCCAGGTCGTCTTCGTTGCCCGCCACGCACGTGCGCAGACCGCTGCCCCTTAGCAGTTCCCCCAGGAGACCAATCCGCAGAGAATAGGGCAGATTGGCATTGTCTCTGTGGAGCCTCTGCACGGTGCCGGCGTCTAGGCGTCCAACAGGAGATCGGACGCGGGCGCGCGCTCCCGCACCCAGGGTCGCGTAGATGGCGTCGTGCAGCTCCGTAGGAGCTCCCGGATCGCGTGCCGTGCGGATATTCATCCATCCCGTCGCTCCCCTGCGAACCAGCGCCGGCAGAGCCTGAAGCTCGGGCCTGGCAAGATCTTCAGGGCGCAGATCCGGCACAAGCAGAATGATCAGACGGGCTGGGGTCTCCTGGCAGCGTGCCGGGGCGACGCCCACACCGCAGAGGAGGGCGGCGGTGAGCGGTAGCAGGTGCCTGACCAACTCTAGTCCCTTGGCCACGCACGGGTGCGCTGCTCGAAGCGCGTCCAGGCCTTGCGGGGCGTACCGTCGGCGCTCTTCAACCCCAGAGTGCCAAGAAAGGATCGAAAGCGCGGATCCGCGATACCGTAGTAGCCCACAAGCTCGTCCAGCATCTTCTTGTCGAAGTCATGAAGCATGAAGAAACTGAAGGCCTCGATAGGCGCCTGACATGCCTTGATGAAATCGAAGCAAGCATCCACGAAGGCTGCCTGCTTCTCCTCGTCGCTGTTGTTCAGCCTGCCCGCGGGAAATCCCAGCTCCTGGAAGAGTATGGGCAGCTTCCCAGCGGCCTTCACCATGCGTTCCATGTCCAGAGGAACCTCTGCAATCGGCCGAACAGTCATGTCCCGATTTAGCGGATAGTAGGTAAACGATGCGAAGTCCATACCCTTCATAAGGCGTGCCGCCATCTCCGGGTTGTCGCGGACGCCATCATGCGTAACGGTAACGGAGACCTTGAGCCGTGGGGCGATCTCGCGGACGACCTTGCGGCCATGCTCTAGAAACCGGATGAAGGGCGCCACCTCGCGCGGATGGGCTTTCAGGTAGATGTCCACCTCATTGCCGAGAGCCAGCCAGCGGACATCCGCGGGGAGGCGGGGCACCATTTGACGCAGCAGTTCCTCCCAGCGCTTAAGCAGGCGCGCAGAGTCGAAGGCCTCGTCGGCCAGGTCGGCTGGCAGCGTGCGGTTGTTGGTGTCTATGGTCTGGATCATGGCGGAGGCCTGAAAGCCGAGCCGCGTGAGGCCTGTTACGGCTTCATCCACCTGCCCGAGCGCGTACTCTCCGGGCCGGGGCTCCAAATCCCGCCACTTCCAGGGCAGGTGCCAGTGCCTGACGCCCAACGACTTGGCGAGCAGGATGTTTCGAACCAGTTCGTCCCGGCCGCCGCCTTCAGAGACATTGGTCGCAAGTCCAACCAGCGGAGAAGTGTTCCGAGAGCCGGATACGGAAGCGCCCGCCAGCAAGCCGACCACGGCGAGGAGTGTCAGAACCGCGATGGGCACGGAGAGAGCTCCTATCCGCCGCAGAGCGGAAAGTGCGGCTCGCCCAGCACCGCACCATCTTCCAGCCCGAGGTAGTTGGTGCAGACATGGTTGGGCGACTGCGCGTGGCGATAGCGCGTGCCGTCCGGCATGTAGATGATGACGAACGCCCTCCGCTGCCGGTCGGTGACGTTCTGCGGAGTCATGTGGAAGTTGAGGCAGTGATGGAACATGCACTCGCCGGCCGCCAGACGAACGGGCACTGCGCGCTCGGGCTGCCAGGTACGGATGTCCGCATTGAGTGACCCGGGCGGCTCCGGTCCTCCAGGCACAGGCGAGAGATGGATGTCCTCCGAGAGGTCGCAATCCGGCGGCTGATACCGCGGATCCCTGTGGCTGCCGGGCACCACGTGCATACAGCCGTTTTCCGGGGTAGCGTCATCCAGTGCCAGCCAGCAAGTAACCATCGTGGGTCTATCCAGCGGCCAGAAGTAGAAATCGTGATGGTTGGCGAAGTGCCGATTCTCTCCCGGCGGCTTGGAAATGACCTGATCATGCCAAAGGCGCACCCTGTCGGCACCGATGAGAGCGCGGGCAACCTCCGTGATGACAGGGTGATGGACCACACGCCGGTAGTCCGGCGCAACCTTCCACATGTTGACGAACTGATGGATGGCCCGCTCCTGCTTCGGCCCGCCCGCGCGATCGTGCCCAAAGACAAACTCCGGCGGGCGCTCCGGTCCCGTGCCGGACGCCTCCTCGGCGATGATGCGGTCAAGCGTGGTCCGAAGCTGCTCCACTTCCGAGAGGTCCAGGACCCGACCGTAGCGGAGATACCCATCCTTGCGAAATTGTGCGACTTGCTCAGGAGTTACGGCCGACATATCCACCTCCTTGTCACGCTTCCAGCACGCCCGCGTGCGCCGCGGTTCCTCGGTCAGTGTCGCCAGTCCGAAGATAGACGGCAACCGGTTCCGCCCGCCGATTGTCCGGCAGTGGGGCGGGGCTCGCAAGTACCTTTCGTCAGAGAATGCGCGGCGTAAGGCTGCCTCGCTCTATGGCCTCAGCACGCGCCCGGGCAGCGCGCCCGTCGGCTGACCTCCGGCTTTCACGGCCACTCCGTTCACCCAGACAAACGGAATACCTTCAGGATAAGTTGACGGACTCGCGAACGTCGCCGTGTCGCGCACTTCGTCTCGGTCCACCAGACAGAGATCCGCGGCAAGACCCACTCGCAGCACTCCGCGATCGCGCAAGCCCAGACGCCGGGCCGGTCCGCCAGTCATCTTGTGGATGGCCTCCTCCCAACCCAACACCCCGAGCTCGCGCACGTAGCGCGCGAGGACCCTAGGAAACGCGCCATGGAGGCGTGGATGAGTCTTTCCGGGCAGGTGAAGGCCATCGGAACCAAAAACGTGCGCCGGGTGCTGCATGAAGGCGATCATGTCCGGCTCATCTGTGTGATTCACCGCATAGCAGGCCCGCATCCGCTCCGAGAGAAGCACGCGGCAGACCACCTCTCCCACGGTGCATCCTGCCGAATTCGCGGCCTGCTCGAAGCTCACACCTTCCAGGGTGCCTGCGTCCTCCGACTCCAGACCAAGAAACCAGGTGCTCGACCAGTCGCGGTCGAGTCCGTTGATGTGTTCCGCAATCTTGCTGGATGCGTCGGGGTCGGCGAGGTGCCGCAACGCTGCCTCCGCGCCGTGCTCGGCGGCCCACGCGGGAAGCAGCGCCGAGATCATGGTCGAGCCCACGCCGTAGGGATAGGTATCCCATGCGACATCCACGCCCGATCTCCGGGCCCGATCGAGCTGCTCCACCAGCTCCGGCCCGCGGCCTCTGTGCTGTGTGCCGCCAAGCTGCAGATGCGAGAGCTGGGCCGGAACTCCGGCGTGTTCGGCAATGGCGATGGTCTCTTGCGTGGCCTCGAAGAGCCGAGGCCCATAGTCGCGCTGGTGCGTGGCGAACCACCCTGCAACCCGAGCGAGAGACACAACCTCCTCAAAGCCGGCATGGCACATCGGCGCATACCACAAGCCCGTGGAGAGGCCCCAGGCGCCCGCCTCCATCGCCTCCGCCAACAGCGAAACCATCTGCTCGAGCTCAATTGGCGTGGCAGGACGCGCCTGCATACCCATAACCGCCGTGCGCAGGGGCCCATGGGCCACCAGGTAAGCGATATTGACGCCCGTACCCTGCCTGGCGTAGTGGTTCAGCAGATCTCCCACCGTTCGCCAATTCCAGTCCACACCGGTGTCGTCGCCAAAGAGCGCCCGCAGGTAGCTGCGCTGGATGCCCAGCGAGTCTTCAGTTGCCGGCGCGAAACCGAGCCCGCAATTGGTGAAGACCTCGGTGGTTACTCCCTGCATCACCTTGGGCAGGTGCTGTGGCCTGGCGAGCAGGGCGACATCCGCATGCGAGTGGATATCTACGAACCCGGGACAGAGGAGGAGGGGCTTCTGCGGCGAACGGGCGAGAGCGGCGGCATCCACTTCCACGCGTGATGCGGAATCGGGTGCCACACGCCCCACCTCGCGGATAATCCCGCCCTCCACGGCAAGGTCGCCGCGAAAGGCAGGGGAGCCCGTGCCATCCACAATGTCCGCATTGCGGATTATCAGATCCAGCATGCGTTAGGATCCATCTTGAGGGATTGGCAACGCCTGTCGCCTCTACCGCGCTCCGACGGCCAGTCCGGCGCCTCCATGGGCGCGCTCCAGGCGACCGAGTGGGCGGCGGCCTATCCGGCGACGCCGTCGCGCGACGAGATCGAAGCCTCG
>CAZGLN010000188.1:6030-7972 GCA_964526545.1 uncultured Chthonomonadales bacterium | reverse complement strand
GTGGGCAGGCAAGTACCTCTTCTCGGCCATCAAGTTCAAGCATCCCAAGCAGATCGGCTTCGAGATGGACGAGTTCCTGAACGTGCGGGCGGTAACCAGCTGGACTCCCGAGGGCGGGCTGGCGCGCATTCCGCGCGAGAAGTGCCTGCTCTACATCCACAACCAGCGCGACGAGCTGCCTTACGGCGAGAGCGATTTCCGGGCCGTCTACAAGCACTGGTACTCCAAGGCGCGGCTGCTGGAGCTGTGGAACCTGCGGCTGCAGCGGTACGGCATGCCCTTCGCCTACGCCACGATGAGCGCAGGCGGCGAGGGCGCGGCGGCGCGCGTGTTGGAGATGCTGCGGGAGTTCCAGCAGGAGGCGAGCGCGGTCTTCCCGCCAAGCGTGCGGCCGCAACTGATGGAGCCCCGGCCGGAGGGCGCGGATGTGTTCCTGAATGCCCTGGAGTGGCACAACCAGCAGATAGCGACGGGCATCCTGCTGCAGCCGCTCTCCCTGGGCGAGGGAATGCGGCGCGGCACGGTGCCGCTCAGCAGGCTCCACTTCGATGTGCTGCTGTTTGGGCTGCAATGCGCCAGGCAGGATATCGAGGCGGCCGTCAATGGGCAGCTTGTGCGGCCGCTGGTGGATGCCAACTTCGGGCACGGGCTCTATCCACGCTTCACGCTGGGCAACCTGAACGAGCGGGACCTCGCGCAGTTGAGCCAGGCGGTGGATGTGCTCCTGCGGCATGGGGTGGTGGCGCCGGACGATCCGGGCCTGCGCGCGCTCTTCAACGTGCCGTTGGGCGGCGAGGAGGGGCTCTAGCGCGATGGCAGCAGAGGCACCGCCTCGCCCAGGCGCGGCCGTCGCTCGGGCATCGGGCGCTCGGGCTGCACGCGACGCGGCCGCGACGCAACCTGACCTTCGGCTGCACACGCAGCCATGGGAGCCAAGGGCGGCCGGGAGGCTAGCCGGGCTCCGGGCGCTCGAGGGGCTCCCAGCCGAGCAGGCGCCTGGCCTTCTCGTGGCGGTAGGCGCGGCCGGTGTAATCGCCTGTGATGTGGAGGATCTCGAAGCCAGGGATATCGGAGAGAAGGGCCGACTCGAAGGCGCGGGCAACATCCGGTGCGCTGGTGGCGCCGTTTGGGCGGTCCGGCCGCATGTAGGCGCGCCACTTCTCGGGCGAGACGGGCATGAAGAGGCGCAAGGCCAGCACGGGTAGGCCGTGTGTGCGGCTGAAGTAGCGGCAGACCTCCTCGCCGAGGAGTTTGGTGAATCCATATACGGACCGCGGCGCGGGCAGCACCTCCTCGCGATCCGTGGCGCCGCTAGTGATGTCCAGGTGGCCATCGTATACGGAGAGGCTGCTGGCATAGACGGCGCGGCGCAGGCCGGCCTTCACGGCGGCGGCGAGCGCCAGGTGCACGCCCTTTACGTTGATATCGTAGGCCGCGTGCACCTCGTTGATGTTGGTGGGTCCCTCGGAGCGCCCCATCGCCAGATAGAGGAGCGCATCCATGCCCTGGCAAGCCTCCTGGAGCGTGTCGCCCGCGAGGAGGTCGCCGCCGACATACTCGAGATTGGGATCGGCGGGCGGGCGGAGGTCGAAGACGCGCAGACGGAACCGGCTTTTGAGGAGCGGGAGAGTCAATCCGCCCACGTGGCCGGAACCTCCGACCACCAGGACGCTTGGCTGCTGTGGGTTCTGGTGCATGGCTTGGTTCTCCGAGGGGCATTCTACCTTGCAGGGAGGGTCGGCGGATGGCTGAAGCGCGAGAAAGTGATGGGCGGATGGTGGAGCGGGACTGCCTGCTCTTCGAGGCGGGCGACTATCCCGACAGGGGCGTAACCATCACGGAAGACGACCTGCGGGAGATTGCGCGGAACACGCCAGAGAGCGTGCCCGTGCGGATTGAGCATCTGGCGGAATCTCCGTTTGATTCTGCGCTGGGCGTAGTT
>CAZGLN010000188.1:3593-6004 GCA_964526545.1 uncultured Chthonomonadales bacterium | reverse complement strand
AGGCTATGGGCCACTCTGCGGCAGCCGGTGGAGGCGTGGAGGCTGGTGAGGCGGGCGGGGGCCACGGCGCTCTCGGTTGCACTGGACATAGCGTCGAAGCAGGTGCGGGAGGTCTCCTTCGTGTGCCGGCCGAGGGTGGCTGACGCGCGCGTGTTCGGCCAGGGCACGGCCTACTTCATGGGAACGTGGCAGGAGGGGCAGGAGATGGCTGGAGTACGGCAGTTCGCCGAGAGTGTGGTGCAGTTTGTGCGGAGCCGAATGGCCGGGTTGGGCGCGGAGGAGGCGTGCGCGGAGCGCGAGGCGGCCGAGCGGGACAGGGCGGAGCTGCGGCGGCTGCGCGTGGAGCGCCAGATGCAGGATTTTAAGGAGCGGGGACTGGTGCGCGGCACGGAGGAGGCAACGTCCATCGCCTCGGCCCTGCTTTCGATTAGTGATACATCTGTCACACAGTTTTCTGGAAGTGAGGAGCCTATCTCCGTGCTCTTTGCCCGATTCCTGGAGGCCAACGGCGCGGTGGTGCCGATGGGCGAGATAGCGCCGGGCGACGTGGCGGCCGGCGGCCGTGCCGCGGAGCGGCTGATGCTGATGGCCGAGCAGATGGCGAGGAAGCAGGGCATCTCGTATGTTATGGCGTTTGGTCGGGCGGCGCGTGCCAATCCCGAGCTGGCGAGGGCGGCCCGCGAGGAGGCACAGCCGCGCTAGTTCCGCTCGGCGGCGGGTGTGTGCGATGGGAGAGGAGAGCGACATGGCGAAACAGACACCGGTGCTGGTGAAGAGCTTCTTCGCGGATACGGCCATCGGCACGGCTAATGTCTGCGTGGTGATGTCCGGCGCGAACGCCGGCAACGTGGCCCTGCCTGCCGGCGCGCTCGCGACCAAGGTGGCGGGGGTGGTGGTGGAGCCGGCGCAGGCGGGAGCGGCCGGCAATGCGGTGGCGGTGCAGTGCGCTGGCATTGCGCAGATACAGAGCGACGGCTCGGCGGCTATTGCGCCCGGGGACTTCGTGGCGATAGGCAACAGCGCCGGGCAGGTACGGGCGGTAACTCCCGCGAGCGGCACGAACGTGCGGCAGATTGTCGGCATTGCGCTCACGGGTGCCGCGAATACGGCCGGCCTTCTGGTGGATGTCTTGCTGCAGCCCTCGGTCTACATTGGGGCTTAGCAGCGTTCGCAGGGTACTCGACAGAAATCGCCAGATGCGTTATAGTGCCCTCGCAGCCTTGCCCCCTCCGACGCAGGCAGGCGCGGCGCGTGTCGCGGCCGGCTGAGATCGGGCTGCCAGAATCAGGACATCCGGGAGTGGAGTCCGCCGGACCAGGAGCGGTGGGGGAAGCAAAGGGGAGACCAGAAGCATCATGCGCATCTATGTTGGCGGGTTGCCCTATTCAACCACCCAGGATGAGCTCCGCGAACTCTTCGAGAGGTATGGCACGGTTGAGCTTGCGGATGTGGTAACGGACCGGTTCTCCGGCCAGTCGCGCGGATTCGGCTTCGTGCAGATGCCGAACTCCGGCGAGGCGCAGGCGGCCATCTCGGCGCTCAATGGCTCGCAGTTCGGGGGGCGCACTCTCTCGGTCAACGAGGCACGTCCGAAGGAGCGTGGACGCGGAGGCGACTATCGGTAGCAGCGGGAGTTCGTGCCCGCAGTAGCGGCGGCAAGTTCGTAGTAGACATGCGCGAGGGTGCCCGGAGTGGGTGCCCTCGCTCTCTTTTTGCTCAGCGTGGAGGGTTGCCATGCCAGCCGTGGGGCAGGTTCACATTGATCAGGCTTTGACCGCGATTTCGGTGCAGTATCGCAACAGCGTCTACGTGGCGGATTCCGTGTTTCCCATCGCGCCGGTGGGCAAGCGCTCCGACAAGTACTTCCTCTACCGGCGCGAGGACTTCCTGAGCGCTTCTCCCCTGGGCGCGAGCGGCGTGCCCCTTTCGCTGCGCAGACCCGGCGCGGAGGCCGCCGAGGTGGATTACGCGGTCTCGACCGCCACCTACTTCGCGGAGGAGTATGCGTACCGGGGCATTGTTACGGATGCCGAGGCTGCCGCGAGTGACAATCCGCTGCAGCCGGATACGGACCAGACGATTCAGCTGACAGAGCGGCTGATGCTGGACAACGAGGTGATGGTGGCTGCCATCGCGGGCAAGCGGGCCAACTACCCCGCGGCACATAAGGCCGCGCTCACGGGCGGAGGCTCCGGAACCTCCTGGGCGCAGTATGCCAGCGCCAACTCCAACCCGCTGAACGACATCAAGAACGGGAAGGTCGCGGTGATAAAGGCCATCGGCCGCGAAGCGAACGCGATGGTGCTTACGGTGGATGCGGCACGGACACTCGCAGATGCGCCCCAGATCCGAGATCTGGTCAAGTACACACATGCCGATGCGCTCACCACCAGCGGACTGCCGAAGGTGGT
>CAZGLN010000188.1:0-3582 GCA_964526545.1 uncultured Chthonomonadales bacterium | reverse complement strand
GCCTTACCGTGCTGGAGGGTGCGGCACAGCGCAACATGGCGGCGGAAGGCGCGGCCTACACGGGCGGCAACGTGTGGCAGGCGGATGACGGCACGGCGATGGCGCTCATCTTCCACAGGCAGGTTACGCCATCGCTGCGCTCCGTCAGCTTCGGCTACACCTTCGAGGCGCCTGACGATGCCACCGGAGCGCGCGGATTCTCAGTACGGCGCTGGCGCGACGAGAAGCGCAAGGGCACGCTCATCGAGTGTGCGTTTCTGCGCGACTGGCGGCTGATTGCCGTGGATGCCAACGGACTCGCCATCGGCGGCTACTTGCTGACGAACGTAACTGCCTAGGCGAGGAGTGCGCATATGGCGCGATATGCCGCGGTGGCGGTGTGGAGCGCGCGCACGGGCCGCTGGGAGCTGATGAGCGCCGGCGGGCGCGTGGTGGTCTTCGATACGGCGCGGACGGCCTGGCACTGGCTGCCGCAACTGGGCGGCGGGCGTCCCTGCGTTGCGGATGCCCGCACGCTCAGTATCTGCTTCACGGAGATCTCCACGCTCTGCCCAAACCGGGCGCGCGTAGTGGCTCCCTACGATCCCGGCGAGCGCATGCCTTGGCGCAGACACATCATCTGGACCGAGTGGCTGCGGGGAGGAGCGGATGGCGGGAATCGCATTCACGAATGAGCCCGGCACACCGGTGGGGCTGGTGCGCCTCTACGCGGGCGATACAGACCCCGAGGGGCTGGGAAGGAGCGGCGGCGACCGCACTCGCACGGACAGCGAGATAGAGGCGCTGCTGGCCGCAAGCGGCGGCGACGCGCGCCTGGCCGCGGCAGCCCTGCTGGAGGGGAAGGCGGCGGAATACGCGGCGGCCGCCGTGGTGATTGCCCAGGGGTCGCTCAGGCAGGATTTCCGCCAGCGCGGCTTGCGCATGCTGCAGACGGCCCAACGGCTGCGCTCCACGGCCGCCTGGCCGCTGGGTTTCAACCCGCCGAAGCGCGAACCGCCCTTCTCGGCGGGACCGGGCGGAACGATGGAGGGCTGGTAGCGCGAACACGCGCCGAAGAGGGAGTGAGCGGATGGGACTGGAGAGCGACGCGCCGACTGCGGAGAGCGCTTCTGGGAGCGTATCCGCCCATGGCGGGCTGATTCTGCTGGAGAGGGTGCGCATAGAGCGTCGGCAGGGGCAGGCGTGGACCTCCATCGCGGAGGATGTGCCGGCGACCTTCGAGCCGCTGCGCCTGCGTACACGCGTGGCGCTTGAGCCGTGGACTCACAGACCACTGCTCGGGCTGTGGCTTCTGCCCAGCGCGCCGTTGCAGGATGGCGACAGAGTGGTGCGGGCTGACGGCAGCCGATGGCGCGTGCGCGGCACGCCGCTGCGGGGGCCGCTCGGCACCCACATCGCCGCGATCACGGAAGGAGAGAGTGATGATGCGCTGTTCGAGCAAGGCGGCAGCGAGCCCTAGCGCGCCGGAGGGCGCGGCGACGGCCAATGCGTGCGGCGGCGAGATAGCGAGGCTGCGGGAGAGCGTGCAGGAGCTGGCGCTGCAGGTGGCACGGCTGAGCGAGGCGGTCTCGCTGCTGGGTCCGCTGCGCGACCAGGTTTCGCAGGTGCGGGATCGCGTCCTGGTGCTGGAGGGCTTTCGCTCGGCGGTCTTCTGGATTGCCGGCGTGCTGGGCATCGGAGCGGCGCTGCGCACGGTGCTGCTCTTCTGGATTGGAGGGCGGTGAGGATGTCATTGGGCGGGCGGCGGCCGGCTGCCGCCCTGGAGGATGAATGTGATCAACTACGATGCAGTCTACAACTTGAGCCGTTCGCAATCGCTCAGGAATCGGCTGACGGTGGCGGTGGCGCGCGCGGCGCAGGACGTACTGAACGAAGATCCCAACACGCCGAACCATGCAGCGCGGGTGCGCTGGGCGCACGATGCTCTGCGTGATCCGGATGCCGCCGCGGCCCGGATGATGTGGGGCCTGGTGGGCAACGCGGCCGTGCAGACTCAGGGAGACACCACCCCGGACGCGGACATCCAATGGGTGTGCAACGGCCTCATCAACACCTTCGCCAACGGCGTGGCGTAAGGAGGTCAGCAGCCATGTTGGCGAGAGTGATAGAGCAGCCTTCCGTGGTGCTGAAGGGGTCCGGCGGCCATGTGGTGTTCACTCCGAGGAACACTTTGCATGGCAACGGCCGAATCAGCGCGGTGGTGGATCTGGGCAGTGGTCCGCGTACGCCGCTCTACCGGTGGTTTGCGCGGTGCCGCTTTCAGGCCGCGCTCGCGCCCGGCAACGTGATGGAGATCTACCTGGCGGAGGGCGACGGCACACGGACCGCGGGCAACTTCAGCACGGCGGACGCGCTGGTAACCAACAACTACAAGCGCAACAACCTGCGCATGATTGGGCGGCTGATTGCGGATGATACCGCTAACGGGGAGCCTCAGGTGGGCTGCGGCGAGTTTCGCACCACGGCGCGCTATGTACAGGTGCTCTGGTGGAACGCCATGGGCCAGACGCTGACAAATGCGGACGAAGACCACGAGTTCATCCTTACGCCTCTCTCGGAGGAGAGCCTTTGATCCGCCTTCCGACGGGCGCTCGTCCCCTGCTGGACAGCCTGAATCCGCTCACGCAGGGTCTGGCCCTCTGCCTCCTGCCGCTGCCGGCGGCCTTGTGGCTGGACATGAGCGGCCTGGCAAACCACGGAACCCTCGGCGGAAGCCCCCCGCCCGGTTGGAGGCCGAACGGACTGGACTTCGCGGGGAGCGGGGGGCAGCGCGTGAACTGCGGCTCGGAGGAGAGCCTGGACAACCTGACGCAGAAGACCGTCTCGGTGCGGGCGTATATCCGGTCCCCCGGCGAGGGCGGGTCATTCGGCCGCCTGGTGGACAAGGCGCAGGCCAACGGCTGGCGGCTCACCATGAGCGGCGCGAAGTTCAACCTCTATCATGCCTACTCTGGCGGGGGACTGAACAACACCTCGGTCAATACGTTCGCGGTACCTGGCACCCACCATGTGGTCTTCACCTTCGATACCGCCGATTACGGGCGGTTTCGCATCTGGGTGAACGGGCGGTGGGAGGGGGTAACAGGCGGCTCGCCCTCCGGCACCTACCTGGACGATTCCAGCGGGAGCCTCTTCGTGGGCAACAACAGCGCGTACAACCGGACGTTCGACGGCGTGATTGAGCATGTGATGATCTGGCGGCGGCTGCTGGGCGATGCCGAAGTGCGCGCGCTTAGCCAGAACCCCTACGCCCTGCTGGCGGATTGGCCGACTGGCCGCGTGCCGGCCGCGGCGCCGCCCCTCATTGGGAGGTGAGAGATGGCGGACCACGTTACGGCGAACCCTGGAAGCGGCGGCGCGACCTTCGCGACGGACGAGATCGGCGGCGTGCACCATCCGTTGACGAAAGTGGAGTGGGGCCCGCCCGATGCCGCGGTGCCCGTGGAGGATGCCGCCGGCAAGCGCCTGCCCGTTAAGGTAGGCGATCCGCTGCCGCCGGGCACCAACCTGCTGGGGCTGGTGGCCCTGAGCGGTGAGCTTCCCTCCGGGACAAACCTGCTGGGCAGGGTGGCGGCCGCACCC
>CAZGLN010000187.1:5574-8109 GCA_964526545.1 uncultured Chthonomonadales bacterium | reverse complement strand
CATCAGCTTTGGTTGGCGCAGGGTTGCAAGCGCTGGTCGCAGCCGCCCGCTGACCGCGGCGAGACATCGCCTTCTCCGCCGCGATGCGCTCCTGCAGCTTCACGATGCCGTTCAGCAGACCCTCGGGCCTGGGCGGACAGCCATACACGTAGACATCTACCGGCAGAAACCGATCTACACCCTTTACAATCGTGATGCTGTCACGGTAGGGACCGCCCGCGGAGGCGCAGCCTCCCATCGCAATCACGTACTTCGGCTCGGGCATCTGCTCGTACAGCCGCTTGATGAACGGCGCCATCTTCACCGATACCCATCCGGCAACGATCATGAGATCGGCCTGCCGAGGAGTAGCCCGGAAAAAGATGCCGAACCGGTCCAGATCGTACTTCGGCGCGGCGGTTGCCATCATCTCGATGGCACAGCAGGAGAGGCCAAACGTGAGCGACCAGAGCGAATTACGGCGCGCCCACTGCGCGATGCGGTCCAGCGGCGCCAGGATGACCGACCCGCCCGGCACCGGCACGCGCCAGGAATCGACCTCACTCTGGGAGAGGGGAGCCTCGGGCATCTACTGCCACTCCAGGGCGCCGCGCCGCCACACGCACGCAAGCGCAAACAACAGAATGCCGACGAAGATGAAGACCTCGGCGACGGCGTACGCTCCCACCTGCTTGTACACCAACGCCCACGGGAAAAGAAACGCGGCCTCCACGTCGAAGACTACAAACAGCAGTGCGTAGAGGTAGTAGTGCATGTTGAACTGCCGCCAGGCATCGCCGATGGGCAGCGGTCCGCACTCATAGGTCTCCAGTTTGTCCGGGTTGGGAGCATGTGGCCGCAGCACTCCGGCCAGAAAGAGCGTGGATGCGACGAAGGCGAAACCGACGAGGGTGAATGTCGTAACCGTCAGATAGAACGGCATCGGTCCTGGACGGCCTTTCTGGTGACATTGCCGGGCTTCATGCCATTATACCCATAGCACGCGAAGAGACCAACCAAACCTCGCTTATCGCAAGACACTGCCCGTGAACTTCCTCCGCTCTCTCGAAACCGCGCTCGCCAACCTGCGCGCCAACAAACTTCGCTCCGCCCTCACCATGCTCGGAGTGATCATCGGAGTCAGCGCCGTCATCGTCATTGTCTGCATCGTGGGCGGCGCCCAGGCAACCGTAGTACGCGAATTCGAACGGCTGGGCGCCAAGCTCATTATCGTTGCCTACAATCCCGAGGAGGCCCGGCGCAGCCGGGAAACCCGTCTGCTGGAAGGCCTCACGATGGACGATGTCCGCGCAATCCGCAGCGAGTGTGACTTGCTGCAGAGCGTGAGTGCGGAGCTGCCGGCCGGCGAGTTTACCGCGCGCTATCTGGATAAGGAGATGAAGGTAAATGCGCTCGGTGTGCAGCCGGAGTACACGCGGCTCCGCGACCTGCCCGTAGCGCGCGGCCGGTTCATAGACGAAAACGACATCGCGGACTGGGCCAAGGTCGTGGTGATCGGCGACAAGGTGAGGCGCGACCTCTTCGGTTCGGTGGATCCCCTTGGCAAGGACATCGAGATCCAGGGGGTCTCCGTAACAATCATCGGCATCCTGGAGCCTAAGGGCCGCGCGGGCGACCAGGATGCGGACAAACAGGTTCTTGTGCCGATCACGGCTATTCAGAAACGCTTCCTGGGCCGTGAGCTCGTGGCGATGATGTGGGCCACCCCGAAACAGGCCGACATGCTGAATGCCGCCATGGACCAGATCTGGCAGACGCTCATGCGGCGGCACAACAACGCGAAGGGTTTCCAGGTGGACAGCCTGGACAACATCCAGCAGGCCATCGGCCGCGTTTTGGCCATCTTCGGCTTGGTGCTCGGCGGTGTCGCGGGCCTTGCGCTCCTCGTGGGCGGCATCGGCATCATGAACATCATGCTGGTCTCCGTCACGGAGCGCACCCGGGAGATAGGCCTTCGCAAGGCGGTCGGCGCGCGCCGCCGTGACATTCTCTGGCAGTTCCTCATCGAGGCGGCAACCGTTTCCGGAGTTGGCGGTCTCATTGGCATCGGGCTCGGCGCGGCAATGGCCCACCTGATCGGTGCGATCTCGCGGCAGTTCATCAAGAGCGGGATGGGAGGGCAGCCCGGCATCGCCATCCACCTGCCCTGGTGGGCCGTTGTCGGGGCATTCGCCTTCTCCGCGACGGTAGGGGTCTTCTTCGGGCTCTACCCGGCCGTGCGAGCTGCTCGGCTGGATCCCATCGAAGCGCTGCGTTACGAGTGATCCAGCCCCTGGCAAGAAGACGGTAGCGCCGGGGCTCAAGCCTCCACGCGGCGGTCCCGAGGAATCTGGGACCATCGCGGAACAACAATAGTCCATAGGTCCCGCGACCCCGTGTCGGGCCCAGGCGTATCTCTGGGTATAACAGGCGATTATCCGCGGAGGGCTCCGCCATGTCCGACCTGACCATCCCACAGATGTTTCACAAAACGGTACAACGCCACGCCGATCGCCCGGCGATCGGATGGATGGAGGGCGACCGCCTGGTGTTCCT
>CAZGLN010000187.1:0-5547 GCA_964526545.1 uncultured Chthonomonadales bacterium | reverse complement strand
GAGCTCCTCGCCCGCGTGAGGGAGGTGCGGCGAGGCCTGGCGAGCCTTGGCGTCAACCGAGGCGACCGGGTGGCCATTCTCTCCGAGAACCGGGTGGAATGGGCGATTACCGACCTGGCTACCCAATGCCTGGGGGCGGTCAACGTGGCCATCTACCCCACCCTGCCCACCGCGCAGGTGGAGTATCTGGTGCGCGATTCGGCCGCGCGCGTGCTGGTTGTCTCCGATTCCAAGCAGTTGGCCAAGGCGACCGCCCTGCGTCCCAACGTCCGGACGCTTGAGCACGTCGTCTGCATGAACGCGAAAGCGCCAGACGGAGATGTAATCTCCTTTGCGCAGTTGGCGGAGAAAGGAGCAGGCGGCGCGCCGAGCGATGAAGAGCTGGATGCGCGCGTGGCCGATCTCGACCCCGACGAGACAGCCACGCTCATCTACACCTCGGGCACCACCGGCGAGCCCAAGGGCGCCATGCTCAGCCACCGCGCGCTGCTCCACACCGGCTGGGCCGCCACCCAGATTGTCAGGCTGGACGAGAACGATGTCTTCCTCTCGTTCCTCCCGCTCTGTCACGTCTTCGAGAGAGTGGCCAGCCACTACCTCCCGCTCAGCGTCGGAGCCCAGATTGTCTATTCCCAGGGGGCCTTCGCCATCGCCACCGAGTTCAGGACGGTGCGTCCAACCATCTTCTGCTGCGTTCCCAGGCTCTTCGAGGCCATTCAGGACAAGGTGGAGGAGCACATCGGCAAGCTGCCGGACCGGCGGCGAAGGCTGGTGCGCTGGGCGGTCGGCGCGGCCCTGCGCGGAGTGCGCAACCGGAGCCGAGGCGGCATCGGCGCGGTGTGGCCGCGGCTCCAGGCCCTGCTTGCCGATCGGCTCGTGATCTCCAAGATGCGTGAACGCGCCACGGGAGGCCGCGTCCGCTTCTTCGTCTCCGGAGGTGCGCCGCTAAACGCCTCCACGGCCGAGTTCTTCTCGGCGCTTGGCGCCCCCATCCTGGAAGGATACGGGCTCACCGAAATACCCGTGATTTCGCTGAACAGGCCGGGCCGCGCCCGAATCGGCACCGTCGGTGAGCCGCTGGCAGGCATCGAGGTGCGCATCGCCGCGGATGGCGAGATCCTCTCTCGCGGCCCCGCGCTCATGCGCGGCTACTTTGGCAAGCCGGAGCAGACCCGCGAAGCCATTGACGAGGAGGGCTGGTTTCATACCGGCGACATCGGCAAGTTCGAGCATGGCGTGCTCTCCATTACGGATCGCAAGAAGGACATCATCGTCCTCGCCAACGGCAAGAACGTGGCGCCCCAACCAATCGAGAAGCGCCTGAAGGAGAGCCCCTACATCGCCGAGGTGGTGCTGATTGGGGATCGCCAATCCACCATCAGCGCTTTGGTGGTTCCCGATTTCGACAGGCTGCGCGCATGGGCCAAGAACCTGGAGCTGGACACATCCGAGATGGCGGCCCTCACCCAGAGCGCCGAGGTACGTAAGCTCCTGCGCGAGGAGATTGACCGGCTCTCTGGCGATTTTGCCGATTTCGAGCGGGTCAAGCGGTTCGCCGTGCTCTCCGAGCCCTTCAGCATCGAGGGCGGCGAGTTGACCCCCACCCTGAAGCTCCGCCGCAAGGTGATTCTGGAGAAGCACGCGGACAGGGTGGCTGCCCTGGTCCGCTGAAGCGAAACCTCCCTGCCTCATTATTGCCGCGCCGCGCTGGTTGAAGTGCCGGTTTTCCACGAACCAGCAAGTTACACGGCTGCACCCGCGGAGAGCCTCTCTGTAGAGTGAGAGCGGCGATGCGGATCGTCTTCCCCGAAACGCACCCAAGGAGCGGTATGGAGAGTGACACGCTGGGCACGGTTTTCACCTTGGAGCGGCTTCAGGGGCGCGCGCACCCGCCGAGCGTCCGCGGCATCCACGCCATGAGCGGCGACGACGAGCAAGCCCCGGAGCTCAGCCTCCACATCGAACGGCGCGGCGGCCTGCTGCTGGTACAGCCAAAGGGGCAGCTGGTGGAGGAGACCTGTGGCCTGCTCCGCGACCGCGCACCCGCCCTGCTCGCCGAGCCATGCCAGACGGCCGCCATCCTGATGCACCAGGTGTTGGAGATTGATAACGCCGGTCTGGGGCTCCTCATAAGCCTACAGAAACAGCTGACGGATAAGGGCCGACGCCTGGTCCTGGTTGGCTGCACAGCGCAGATACGCAGGGCGTTGCGGGTAACGCGGCTCGAAGTCCTTCTGCCGCAGGTCAGTTCGCTGCGGCAGCTCATCAGCCCATAGCCTTTCGCAACTCCGCCGTTGCCGGCTGCAGGACTCCTTCGCAGCTCCCTCGAAATCGTGGCTACCCCTAGACTCCGCGAGGCTGCCGCGTGGCTCAGCAATCCCCAGAGCAGACTGACGACCCGAAGTCTGCGCCCGCTTCATCTCCTTCGACCGATAGATCGCGCACACCGATGGTTACCTGGCGCGCGGTGCTCGTTGCGCTCCTTCTTACACCGGCCAACGCCTACTGGGTGATCCGCATGGAGGTGATACGCTACGCGGGCCACCCGACCACCATATCGCTCTTCTTCAATGTGGTGTTTCTGCTTGCCGTACTCATCGGCCTCAATGCGTTGGTGCGGCGCGTGCGCGAACGGTGGGCGCTCACCCCAGGCGAGCTGCTGACCACCTACATCATGCTGGCGCTCGGCTCGGCTATCGCTGGCCACGACTCCATCGAGGTGCTGCTGCCCATCCTCTCCCACGTGCACTACTACGCAAGGCCGGAGAACGGATGGACCACGGAGATCCTGCCCACGGTACCCGCATGGCTCTCCGTCTCGGACAAACAGGCGCTGGAGGAGTTCTACACCGGCACCGGGTCCTTCTACGCCCCGCACAACTTCCGGGCCTGGCTTGGACCCGTGCTCTGGTGGACCGGGTTCCTGGGCGTGCTCGCATTCGTCATGCTCTGCATCAACAGCGTGCTGCGAAGGCAATGGACGGAGAACGAGCGGCTCTCCTATCCGCTGGTGGCCTTGCCTATCGAGATGGTGAATCCGCGCACCCAGCTCTTCCGCAGCAAGCTCTTCTGGTGGGGTGTGATCGCGGCGGGTTCTCTCCATTTCTACAACGGCCTCGCCTATCTCTATCCGCAGCTGCCGTTGCTGCCGCTCAAACGGCACGGGCCCATGCAGGACCTGAACCAGTTCGTCACGCAGCCGCCATGGAACGCCATGGGGTGGACTCCCATCGCCATCTACCCGTTTGGTGTGGCTTTGGGAATGCTGCTGCCCGTGGATCTGCTCTTCTCCGTCTGGTTCTTCGCCTGGACCTGGCGCTTCCAGCGCGTATTTGGCGCGGCCTATGGCTACCAGAACATCCCGGGCTTTCCGTACGTCGAGGCTCAGTCCTTCGGGGCGTATGTTGGCCTGGCGGTCTTCGCGCTCTGGATCAGCCGATCCCACTTCATCCGCATCTGGAACGGTTTTCTGCATCCGAAGGTGGACCTGAACGACCGCAACGAGCCGCTGCCCTACCGTGTTGCGGTCGTGGGCATCGCCGTGGGCTGTGCGGCCATATTCGCGTTCTGCCGCGTGTGCGGCATGTCCACAGGCATGATTATCGCCTTCTTCCTCATCTACTTCACTCTTGCCATCGCCATCACGCGCATGCGCGCGGAACTCGGCCCGCCCGCCCACGACCTCCATATGGCCGGGCCGGACAGCATCATCCCCGCCGTGCTCAAGTCGAACCAGATCGCGCGCGCCGATCTCACCATGTTCTCGATGTTCTACGGCTTCAATCGCGCCTACCGCTCGCACATCATGCCTATCCAGTTGGAGGGCTTCAAGATCGCCGAGCGCGTTCAGGGCCGGTACAGGCCGCTCTTCGGCGCGATGATGCTCGCGGTCGTTTTCGGCGCGCTCTGCGCCTTCTGGGCGGACCTGGACCAGACGTACCGCGTAGGCGCGGCCGAGAAGGTCGCCGCGCCGAATGTGCAGCTCATCTTCGGGCGCGAGCCCTGGGACCGGATGATGGGCTGGGTGCGCACGCCCTCGCCGCCTCAGCAGCAGGTGAATACCCAGATAGCCATCGGCGTGGGCTTTTTGGTCACGATGGTCTTCAATGCGCTGCGCCTGCGGATGAGCTGGTTTCCCTTCCACCCTGTGGGCTACGCCGTCTCCAGCTCATGGTCGCTCAGCCTGCTCTGGCTGCCGCTCATGGTGGCGTGGGTCATCAAACTGGTGCTGCTGCGTTACGGCGGGCTACGAGCCTACCGCCAGGCACTCCCGCTCTTCCTTGGGGTCATCCTGGGAGAGTGCATCCTGGGCAGCATCTGGACGCTTGTGGGCATCACGTTCGGGATACCTACCTACGCCTTCTGGCCGTAGCAGCCGCACACCAGGAAGAGCCCTGGGAGGTGAACAGACCACCAAAAAGTGCGGGGCAGGCGCCAGGCCTGCCCCGCGAGATCTCGACGATGCGCCGCTACTGCCCCAATACGTTCCAGCCTCTCTGATTAACCTGCTTGGCATCCAGCGTCTTCGCCACGCCGGCGAGTGTAACAATCGGGCAACGGTCGCTGCCGCCCACCGTTACGTGGTAGTTGCAGGCGGTAAGGATGGTGTAGTCCGCGGGAGGATTTCGGTACTTCAGCTGGTTCGGCTTATCCTGACGACCCGTCACCCCAGTCCAATCGCGCGCATACGCCAGCTGTACGCTCCCGGTCGCACCGCCCGGAACGCTGGTAATGTCGTAGCTATCGTAGGCATAGAAGAAGAGCGGCGCGCCGCTGCCCAGATTGTGGTACTGAATGCCCGCCTGGCCATTCGAAACGGTGCCGGAGAATCCGGCGGTTCCGGGAAAGACGGCATTCACCGGCTTCACCTGGTTGTTATTCGGATTGTTCGGACATCGGAACGTCTCAATGGACTTCACGAAACGCGGATAGAGGAAGCTCTTCTTCATCTGCGCGGCGGGCACGGGAGTTCCAGAGCCGGTGAACGGAGTCCCATCCGGGTTTTCGGCCACGCCCAGCAGCAGCATCGGATATTCGCCGTAATCCTGCTTGTAGAGATTCGTGGCCACGTAGATCTGGTGCATGTTGGACATGCAGCTGGCCTGGCGCGCGCTTTCGCGTGCACGATTGAACACCGGGAAGAGGATCGCGGCCAACACCGCGATGATGGCGATGGTCGTGAGCATCTCGATGAGGGTAAAGCCCCGCCGAGAACGGGTATCGAACACGGCACTCCTCCTGGCGCGCGCTCGCGCCGCCCCTGATGTTACTGCACCCGTGCGAGCAGAGTCAAGGAAGCAGCAGCCGCTGCGCCCGGCTGTCTGACGCTTGCATGCGCCGGCCTGTTCCCCTTCGCGACCTGCCTTCGGGGTATTATCGGCCATTATGGCTGAAACCTTCTCCGACTATCCCTCCTACGTGCGCCTGCTGACTCTTCCACCCGCGGCTGCCAGGGTGGCGCGTGTGCGTCTCACCGGCAACCGAAGACCATGGCATGCTTCGTGCGATCCTCCTGGGCCCGCCGTGGGCTCCGGCGGGGGAACTTCG
>CAZGLN010000186.1:2950-8136 GCA_964526545.1 uncultured Chthonomonadales bacterium | reverse complement strand
GCTTGCGCAGCTCGGCGCCCAGGCGGTTCATGGCGGCCGCCTGCGTGGTGAGCTGTTGGTCGGACTTATCCTCCTCGCCGCCCCAGCGGATGGGATTCGGATTGGTCACCACGATGCGCGCTCCCGCGGTCTTCGCCCTGGCGGCGATGGCCACAATCTGCGCGATGGATCGCTCCGCCTCCGCCTGCTCGTGCAGGGTGGAGTTGACGTAGAACGAGCGCATCTGCAGGCCATGCTTCTGCAGCAGCGGCCTCAGCGTCTCCACGTCCTCGGGGCTGTTCAGGATGGGCTCGAAGCCATCCAAGCCGGCAGCCCGCACCTCGCCGAGGCCCGCATCGAGCGAGGCCCCGAAGTCGCGGCCCTCCCGCTGGAAGAAGGTGTACCAGGGATAGACATTGGTGGCGAGGTGCATGGTCTTCTCCTGCGCGTGGGCCGCGGCGTGTTCGCCCGCTGCCATGGTTAGGCCCGCAAGCGCCAGGGCCTCGGCCGCGAACTGCCTCCGTGGAATGGAAGTGCTCATGTTACGCTGTTCTCCAGCGGGCACGGTGCCCTTGGCGTTAGTTTCGCGTGGCGCCGCGGAGCTCCTGCCTCGGCGTGCTCGTGATTGCCCCTCTCCCCATCCCCTCTCCCGCAAGGGGCGAGGGGCTCTGCTCCAGAACCGCCGCCTGCGGGCGATGGCACGGGGGCAGGAGCCGCGGAGGAAGCCGCGGAATGCTGAGCCGCATTCCAGATCGGGAGAGCTTGCGGCTTCGCATAGGCGCGGCGCTCTCCAGGCGAAAGGAACGGCGATGCTTCTGGCACACGTTCTGACCTTCTTGTCTCTCCTTGCGGCGCCTGGCAGTTCCCTTCGCGGACCGGACCAGAGTGCGCAGATAACCATGTCGGGACGGTTTGGCGCCGCGCTGAACGCCGCGGAGTTTCCCGTGCAGGTGGAGCCGGCCGAGGCCTATGCGCACCCTCCGCTCACGGTCGAGTGCTGGGTGCTCGTGCGAGGCAAGGACCAGTTCCAGATACTGGTTGCGTGTGAGCCGAAGGAATCGGCGACCCACTGGGAGCTCTACACGCAGATAAACACCGGCTTCCTCAGCTTCTACGCGCCGGGTTACAATCCGGCGGATATCATCAGCAGTCGCGACGTGGCGGATGGGGCGTGGCATCACGTGGCTGCGCAGGTCAGTGCGGACCAGATACGGCTCTACGTGGATGGCGAGCTGGTGCGGGAGGCCGCGCGGTCGCGCCAGCCAGGCGGACGACGCCAGCCGGGACCGCTCACCGTGGGCATGGCCATCGCAACCGGCGGCGCCCTGGGCTGCGACGGACTGATTGACGATCTGCGCATTCGCAAGGGTCTGCAGCCCCTCGCGCGAGCACCAGGCGCTCCCCTGACGGCGGATGAGCATACCATCGGCCTCTGGTCCTTCGATACCTACTCCGCGAGGGAGGGATTCACCGATGCCTCTCCGCGCCGCGCGGCTCTGCGCACGACCTCCCGCCCAGGGGTGGCTCTCGAGCAGCTGGACCGCGAAGCTTTCGGCGTGAGCACGCATCCCTTCGCCCGGCCCCTGATTCGGCAGGACTGGCGTCCCGCTGCTCCGCTGCGGATAGAGCCGCGGCGCACCGCCGGCGCGGAGGAGCTGCTGCTGGATGGAGATTGGGACTGCCTGGGATTCGCGCGCCACGGGGTGGCTGAGGAGCGGATGCTAGCCGAGGAAGCCGCATGGAGGGGCGCTATCCGTGCACCCGTGCCGGGCAGCATTCAGACCGCACTGCTGCGCGCGGGCCGGATAGATGACCCCATGCTGCTGCGCAACAACCTGGAGATCGAGGATGTGCCGCGCCGCGAATGGTGGCTGCGGCGGCGCTTCATGGTGCCCGCGGGCTGGCAGGGCAGGCGCATTCGCCTGGTGTTCGATGGCGTGGATTACCGGGCGACGTTCTGGCTCAACGGCTGCCGCCTTGGCCAGCACGAGAACATGTGGGGCGGGCCGGAATTCGACGTGGAGCGGGTGCTGCGCCCGGGACGGCAGAACACGCTTGTGGTCAGGCTGGACCCCGCACCGCCGGAACTGGACGATAACTTCAAGATCAACGTGGCCTATGGCTGGCACTACGTGCGGCTGGTCACCCTCGGGCTGTGGCGCTCCGTGAGGCTCCAGGCCCGCGGCGCAACGCGGCTGGAGCATCCCTTTCTCACCACACGCGCGCTGACTCGAGACGGCGTGACGACGGCCCTGTCGGTGGACATGTGGCACGAGGCACCTTCTCCCGCGGCTCTCGCTCTGGAGTGCCGGCTCACGCCGAAGAACTTTCAGGGACCCTCCCTGGGCTGGACGCGGCGCATCACAGTTCGGCCCGGCATGAACAGGCTGGGTTTCGCGGGCAATGCGTCCGGAGCGAGGCTCTGGTGGCCGAATGGGCTGGGCTTCCCGGCGGTCTACCAGTTCACCTGCCAGGTTCGCGACGCGCGGGGCTGCCTGCTGGATCGGTACGTAACCAATTGGGGCGCCCGTACCGTGCGCGCCGCCTCCACGCCGCGCGGCAAGCGCTCCAATGAGTACAGCTGGCAGCTAGTGGTCAACAATCGGCCCGTCTTCGTAAAGGGCACCAACTGGTGCTATCCGGACGCCCTGCTGCGTCTGGACCGCGTGCGCCAGCAGCGTTTCATTGTGCTCGCAAAGCATGCGCACATTCAGCTCATCCGCATCTGGGGCGGCGGGCCGGCCGAGAACGATGCGCTCTACGATCTCTGCGACGAGCAGGGCATCATGACTCAGCAGGAGTTCCCGATGCACGCGGGGCATCGCCTGGACGTTCTGCCGAGCTACCTCGCGCTGGAGATGGCGCGCCAGAGCATCCAGCGCCTGCGCAACCGGCCCAGCCTGGCCATCTGGTGCGGCTCCAACGAGACCAGCGGCGTGGGCCGCATTCACGAGGTGCTTGGCAGGCGCAGCTACGAACTGGACGGCACCCGGCCCGTGCGGCGCACCTCGCCTTACGGGGGCGATCTGCACTACTACGGCGTCTATTGGGGCGATGCCGATCTGAAGGCGTACAGGGAGATCAGCCGCCGCCCGCCCGCCATCACGGAGTGGGGACTCTCCAGCCCGGCCTCCATGGAGACCTGGAAGCGAGTCCTGCCGGCTTCCGAACTCCAGCAGTGGCCGCCCGCGCGCGACGCCGTGTTCGTACATCACACCCCCACTTATGATTACCAGCACGTAACCAAGATGACCCGCTACGCCGGCGACTTCCTCGAGCCGAAGAGCCTGCGGGATCTGGTGCTCGGGATGCAGCTTTCCCAGGGGCTGGGATTCCAGTTCGTTATCGAGAGCATGCGGGCGCGCAAGCCGGAGGCCACGGCGACCTACTTCTACAAGCTGACCGAGAACTACCCGGCCTGCTCCTGGGCCTCGGTGGACTACTACGGCTATCCCAAGCTCTCGCACTACCTGGCGCGGCGCGCCTATTCGCCCGTGCATGCTTTCGCCACCTTCGCCGATTGGAACAGCCGGAACAACGCCCTCCCGTTGGAGCTGCATGCGGTCAACGACACCCTGCAGCCTGTGCGGGCGCGGCTGCGGGCAACGCTGTACGATGGCGCATTGCGTCCTGTTTCGGAGGAGGATCGGGGCGAGATAACGGTGCCCACGGATCGTGCGGCAGGATTTCCCGCAAACCTGCGCGTGCCGGAGGGCACGCCCCGCCCCCTGCTGCTGCTGGTTACCCTGACCGGAGCGCGCGGCGAGATTGCACGCAACTGGTACTTCTTCGATTTCACCCAGGAGAGCGGATCGCTCTTTCGGCTGCCGAGGACCAGGCTGGAGGCGGCACATACGGCGGAGGGCATTCGCATCAGGAACGTTGGCGGCGTGCCGGCCATCGGTGTAACAGTAGAGCTTGGCGCGGCCGGCGATAGCTACTATGCGGAGGATGCGCTGATGTGGCTCCAGCCGGGTGAGGCGCGGACAGTGCGCCTCCACCGCACACCGGCGCCGGACGGCACACCGCGCGCTCTCGGGCCAGTAACGGTTACTGCCTGGAACGCGGAAGATACAGTGGCCGCGCGGTGAGAGCGGCCGCGCGCGGAGACAAAGAGCCCATGATGCAAAGCGCGATAGCCATTCGAGACGAGACAGACGCGGATATTCCGGTCATCACCGAGGTAACGCGCGAAGCCTTCAAGACACTGGACGTGAGCCGTCAGACGGAACACTATATCATTCTGGCCCTGCGCGCGGCGGGCGCTCTTGCCGTATCGCTTGTCGCCGAGACGGAAGGTCGCATAGTCGGGCATATCGCCTTCTCGCCTGTAACCATCTCCGATGGCTCGAGGGACTGGTACGCGTTGGGACCCATCTCCGTCCTGCCGGCTTATCAGCGCAAGGGTATCGGCACGGCGCTGATTTACAAGGGCCTGGAACGGCTGCGCGCTCTGAATGCCGGCGGCTGCTGCCTTGTCGGACACCCCAATTACTATCCGCGCTTTGGGTTTCGCAATGTGGAGGGACTAGAGTGCCAGGGCATTCCGCCCGAAGTTTTCTTCGCACTCTGCTTTCGAGGCGCATATCCGCGGGGCAATGTTCACTTTCATGAAGCATTTGGAGTCACTGGCCCACCTGGTGATGCATTGATCATCTAATGTGTGCGCACATAGCAATTGCTGTCATGGAACCGGCGGCTAACAGGCGTAACGGTATCTGATTGATGGTATAGCGTGATGGCCAATACACGCGTGCAGGTGGAGGTCGAGAACTGGGTACGGGACAAGTGCATTCGCCGTCAATTCGGAACGGAATTCGAAGGAAAGAGAGTGCGCCTGACTTCCGGCGGGTTCTACGATGCGGACGCAGTGAGTAAGGACGGCAGGATTGTGGCCGCGATTGCCACCGGAAGCGCGCGCACCTCCGGCGGCCGGCTCGGCGTAGGCAAGATGCTCAAGATCCGGGCAGATAGGTACTTCCTGCTGCTCGCCGAGGCAGAGCGCTGCCTGGTGGTGCTCACCGAGCCGGACATGTTCGTGCAATGGAGCAGGGAGCGCGAGGCGGGCCGCGTGGTACGCAATAGCGAGTTCGTGCTGGCGGAGCTGCCGGGCGACCTTCGCGAGCGGTTGGAGAAGTCGAAGAAGGAAGTCTCGGACGAAGTGCAGGCCAAACACCGCGATGGCAGCGGATGAGCCGTTCCGAATG
>CAZGLN010000186.1:0-2874 GCA_964526545.1 uncultured Chthonomonadales bacterium | reverse complement strand
GTCCAGGTTCATCACCTTGGCCCATGCTGCCACGAAGTCGTGCACGAACTTCTCCTTCGCGTCGCTGCACGCATAGACCTCGGAGATGGCCCGAAGCTGGGAGTTTGAGCCGAACACGAGGTCCACGCGCGTGCCCGTCCACTTGAGGTCTCCGGACTTGCGGTCGCGGCCCTCGAAGAGCTCGCGCTCCTCGGAGGTCGGCTTCCACGCCACTCCCATATCCAGCAGGTTGACGAAGAAGTCGTTCGTGAGCACGCCCGGCCGGTCGGTGAAGACTCCGTGCTTGCTGCCGCCGAAGTTGGCGCCCAACACGCGCAGGCCCCCGATGAGCGCCGTCATTTCGGGAGCAGTGAGCGTAAGCAGTTGGGCGCGGTCCACCAGGTAGTGCTCCGCGGGCACCGGCAGCTTGCCCTTCACGTAGTTGCGGAAGCCATCGGCATAGGGCTCCAGCACCGCGAACGACTCCACGTCGGTCTGGTTCTGCCGGGCGTCCGTGCGGCCCGGTGTAAAGGGCACCGTAATCTCCACCCCGGCATCTCGGGCGGCTTTCTCCACGCCGGCAGAGCCCGCGAGCACGATCAGGTCGGCGAGGGAGACCTTCTTGCCTCCATTCTGCGCGGCGTTGAACTTCTGCTGAATGGACTCGAGGGTCGCCAACACCTTCGCGAGGACTGCCGGCTGGTTCACCTCCCAATCCTTCTGGGGGGCCAGCCGTATGCGGGCTCCATTGGCGCCGCCGCGCTTATCGGACCCGCGGAAGGTGGATGCGGACGCCCACGCCGTCGAGACCAGCTCGGAAACCGTGAGGCCGGAGGCGAGCACCTCTGCCTTGAGCGCGGCGATGTCCTTCTCATCAATGAGCGCGTGATCCACCGCGGGCAGCGGGTCCTGCCAGATCAGCTCCTCGGCGGGCACTTCGGGACCCAGGTAGCGCGAGCGGGGGCCCCTGTCGCGGTGCGTCAGCTTGAACCATGCGCGAGCGAATGCCTCCGCGAAGGCCTGCGGGTCCTCCAGGAAGCGGCGCGAGATCTTGCCGAACTCCGGATCGAAGCGGAGCGTGAGATCGGTGGTAAGCATGGTCGGCTTGTGGAACTTGCCAGGAATGTGCGCATCCGGGATGATCTCCGGGGCGTCCTTGGCCACCCACTGCTTGGCTCCCGCGGGCGATTGGGTCAGCTCCCACTCGTATTTGTAGAGGTTCTCCAGGAAGTTGTTGCTCCAGAGCGCCGGAGTTTTGGTCCAGGTAACCTCGAGGCCGCTGGTGATGGTATCCGGCCCATGCCCCGATCCGTAGTCGCTGATCCAGCCAAGGCCCTGCGCCTCCAGCGGCGCGCCCTCCGGATCCGGTCCCACATGGGTGGTCGGCGCGGCGCCGTGGCATTTGCCGAAGGTGTGGCCGCCGGCGATGAGGGCTACCGTCTCCTCATCGTTCATCGCCATTCGGCCGAAGGTCGCCCGGATATCCTTGGCGGCGGCCATGAAATCGCCGCTGGCGTTCGGCCCTTCCGGGTTCACGTAGATAAGCCCCATGTGCGTGGCGCCGAAGGGCCCCAGGTCCCGATCGCCGCTGAAGCGCCTATCGTCGCCCAGCCACTCAATCTCCTCGCCCCAGTTCACGTCCTCGTCCGGCTCCCACACATCCTCGCGGCCCGCGCCGAAGCCGAAGGTCTTGAAGCCCATGGATTCCAGCGCGACGTTGCCGGCGAGAATCAGGAGGTCCGCCCAGGAGATCTTCTTGCCGTACTTCTGCTTAATGGGCCAGAGCAGGCGGCGCGCCTTGTCAAGGTTGGCATTGTCCGGCCAACTGTTGAGGGGAGCGAAGCGCTGCTGGCCGCGCCCGGCACCGCCCCGGCCATCGGTTACGCGATAGGTGCCCGCCGCATGCCAGGCCATGCGGATGAAGAGCGGTCCGTAGTGGCCGAGGTCGGCGGGCCACCAGTCCTGTGAGTTGGTCATCAACTGGATCAGGTCGCGCTTGAGGGCCTTGTAGTCCAGGCTCTCGAATTCCTTTCGGTAGTTGAAGCCGGGGTCCATCGGGTCGGACTTCTCCGAATGCTGGTGGAGCAGCTCCAGGCGAAGCTGGTGGGGCCACCAGTCACGGTTGGTCCGGCCGATTCCGGCGATGTGGGTAAACGGGCACTTGCTCTCGTCGCTCATGGCACTCTCTCTCTCCTTTGAGGCGCGGCCAGGCACTCCTTGCCCCTGGGCTCTCGCCGCCGCCGAACTAGATGGCGATGAAGCGATTATAATCGCTACCACGGCAGGCGCTGTCAAGTAGAAGGGGCGATTCCTTACAGAACAGGCGGCCCGAGGCAGGTACCTGTTGCAACGCGGAGACGCATCCAGGCGATAGGCAGGGTGGCAGCGCTACTCTCCGCCGGGCCGACTGGAGGCGACCACACTGCCACCGGATGACCGATCGGCGTGCGCGGCATGCTTTGCCCGGGCAGAGAGCCCGTATCCGCCGGGGCAGTTGCTGGGCAGAACGCACTGCCCCAGCGGCGACCGCGGCCGGGTTAGGCCATTGGGTGTCACGCCGCCTCCGCCTCGCATCAGCCACGGGGTGGGGTGCCGGGAGGCCCTCCGGATGCGCTAATCTTCGGCCGAATGCCGCCCGTAGTGGGGCTGGTAGAGCTGCAAGCCGGCTCCGCCGGGAAACTTGAAGTGCGTGGCGAAGCCATAGCCCACATCCCTCACCTCGTCCGTGAACTCAACCCCGCGGTCCTTGAGCTCAGCGACCGTGGCGTGGATGTCGTCGCAGTAGAAGGAGATCTCGTGCGTGCCTGGCTGCACGGCGATGCCGCCGTACTTCTCCGCCGGGTGGCAGCCTAGCTCGGCGGCGGGCATATCGAAGATCAGCCAGCCATCACCCAC
>CAZGLN010000185.1:0-8149 GCA_964526545.1 uncultured Chthonomonadales bacterium | reverse complement strand
TGGGTGCCGCGGCGCCCACCCGGTTTGGGTCCTCGCGGGCGGCGAGCGCTGCGCTCGGCAGGCCCCGCGGATCAGGACTTGGCGTGTTCCCTCCGCATCTGCTTGTCCAGCTCTTTTATTTCCGCCAGACTCCGCTGCATCTCGCTCCATCCGTACCAGAGCGCGTAGTCCGGATTGCTGTGGAACGTGCCCTGGAACGTGCGCATGCGGTGCTCGAAGAACATCACGAAGAGCTTCTGCTCGATGACCGTGGGCGCATCGTGGAAGGTGAGAAGGTCCGGAAAGGCGTACGCGTAGTTCTTCGGCTTGGGTATCACGCCCTCCTTGTAGAGCTTCGCGACGATGGTGATGGCCTCCGCCATCAGGCGGTCCGCCTCCCGGATCATCTTGTCGCCCTGCTCAAGCTGGTTGCGCGCGAAGTTGCCTGAGTGGCACTTGGAGCACTGCTTCTGCATGTTGTCGCGGTGCTTCTGAAACTCCGCTTCGTCCAGCCGGGCCACGCGGGCCGCCTTCACCACGTCCAGCCGCGGAGTGGGCTTGCCGTCCGGGTCCAGCACGCCCAGCGCCTGCAGAATCACGGCCCTATCCGCGGCCCACTGCTTGTCTTCGGGCATGGGCAGGCGCACCGCCAGGAAGCCCCAGCCGGTCTCCACGCCGTGATGGCCTTCCGGCATGTGGCAGGACTGGCAGGTTGGGGCGGAAGCGCTCGCCGGCAGAATGCCCTTCTGCTTCAGCTCATTGCGCACGCCGTGCTTCGAGGAGGAGTACATCTCGTACTGCGGATGGTCGAAGCCCATGTGGCAGGTCTGGCAAGCCTGGGGCTGCTGCGCCTCCTTCTTGCTGAAGGTGTGCCGGGTGTGGCAGGCATCGCAAGAGGCGACTCCGAAGCCGTTCGTCTGCTGCTTCAGCTCGCGAATCTCCTCCTCGGTCTTCAGGCCGATCTTGTGACAGCCGCCGCATCCCTTCATCCCTTCCGTCATGGCCATCGGCTGGAAGTGGAAGGTAGGCATGGCCTTCATCGCGGCCCAGGCGAGCGCGTGCTTGCCCTTCTTGAACTGGTTGACCTGCCCCATGTGGCACTTGCCGCAGACATCGGCGGTGGGAATCTTGGCCTTGGCGTAGTCCGTCATCGTCTTGTGGTCGCTGCCGTGGCACACCTGGCAGCTAATGTTCATCTTGTAATGCCTGCTAAGCGACCAATCCGTTACGATGCCCGGTGAGACCCGCTTGTGGCACGAGACGCAGGCATCATTCGCCCACTGCTGCCCTCCCGCGCCCGTCACCACGGCCGGCGCATAACACACGCCGGCCAACAGAAGCGCCGGCATCACCGCAAGCGCAAGCACAAATCGCATCGCACACCCTCCCGCGTGGGCCGTCGTTGCGGCCGAAGTCAGTAGACCTTGCCTACCATTCTTGGTATTGCCGCGGCATTCCTGTTAGGACGGCGAACCGAACGCACGAAATGCTGATGGAACCTGGCGCCTATCCGCCCGCGGGGACTGATTCGCGCGGCGGCCCTGGAGCGGGTGGTGGGAGAGGCGGTCGGCCCTTACTCCGATCTCGGCCCACCGCGGCAGTATCCAATCGCGCTCCTGGCCATCAAGAAACGCCATACGGTAACATGGGAGCCAAAGACCGGGAAGATGCGAATGGCCATGCACACAACTAGTAGCGGGCGCCATAGGTCCGCGCTCAGGCGTCTGATATGTCCGGCTGCGGCAATTCTTGCGATTGCGCTCTGCTGCGTCGGCTGCCGGAAGCCCCCGGAAGAACCCAAGTCGCTGCTGGCATATGTTGGCGCGGCCTCCAAGCCTCCCACGGAAGAGGCGGCCGCCGAATACGAGCGCTCAACGGGCGTGAAGGTGCGGCTGATTTTCGGCGGATCCGGCTACGTGCTATCGCAGATGAAACTTGCGAAGGAGGGCGATATCTACCTGCCAGGCTCCTCCGACTACATGGACAAGGCAAAGCGCGATGGCGACGTCCTGCCGGATACCGAGAAGATACTGGTCTACCTGGTGCCCGCCATCAATGTGCAGAAGGGCAATCCCCGCAACATTCGCACGCTCCGGGACCTCACGCGGCCGGGTATCAAGGTGGCCATCGCCAACCCCGAGGGAGTCTGCGTCGGTGCCTACGCGGTGGAGATCGTGGACCAGCATCTGAGCCCGGAAGAGCGCGCTGCCTTCCGTAAGAACCTGATGAACTACACCGAGTCCTGCGAGAAGACAGCCACCGCCATCTCCCTCAAGATGGTGGATGCCGTCATCGGCTGGAGCGTCTTTGAGCACTGGGATCCCGAGAAGATCGAGACCGTACGGCTGCCTAAGGAGGAGATACCGCGCATCGGCTACATCCCCGTGGCCATCTCCCGCTTCTGCAAGGACCGCGCCGCTGCCCAGGCATTCATTGACTTCATGACGGGCCCAAGAGGGCGCGCCATCTTCGCGAAGCATCGCTACTTCGCAACGGCGGACGAGGCGGCAGCCTATATCGGCGAGAAGAAGCCCGTCGGCGGCGAGTACGCCCTTCCCAAAGAGTGGCTGGCCCCGTAGGGCGGACCAATGGGCTTCCGACGGGCCACCATTGCCGCGGCGTTCCTCATCCTCGCGCTGTACGGCGGCCTCATTCTCTCGCTGGTCCTCTTCCTGCACGGACCGACATTCCGGGCCGCGCTCACCTCGGAACGCACCCTTGCCGCCGTCCGCCTCTCGCTCTCTGCCGCCACCCTGGCTGCGCTTCTCGCGCTGATTCTGGCGATACCCGCGGCCTACGCCCTCTCTCGCTACCGCTTCCCGGGCCGCGAGATGGTGGATACGCTGCTGGAGCTGCCCATCATCGTCTCGCCGGCCGCGCTGGGCGCGATGCTTGTCATCCTGCTCGGAAGTCCTGCCGGACAGTGGTTCCAGGAGAACGTGGTGCGCATCGTCTTCGCGTTTGGCGGCGTTGTGCTGGCCCAATTCGTCACGGTGCTCGGCGTGGCGGCGCGTATGCTGAAGACCGCCTTTGACGAGGTGCCCGTGGAGCTGGAGCGCGTGGCGCGCACGCTTGGGGCCTCGCCCGTCCACTGCCTGTTCACCGTTTCGCTGCCGCTGGCGCGCCGCGGCATAGTCGCGGCCTTTATCCTCTCCTGGGCAAAAGCCGTGGGCGAGTTCGGCGCGACCATTATGGCACGATGGCCATGCGCACCGAGACCGTGCCCGTCGCCATCTTTCTGCGCCTGGCATCCGCCGATATCGAGGGCACCGTGGCGCTCATTATGCTGTTGGTTGTGCTGGGCCTCGGCGCGCTCTATGCGGCCCGAAGGCTGATGAGTCGCTTCTCCCATGCTTGAGGTTGATGCGCTCAGCGTGAGGAACGGCGCTTTTCGCCTTGGGGAGGTCAGCCTGAAGGTGGAGACCGGCGCATGCCATGCCGTTCTGGGACCATCCGGCGCCGGCAAGACCACCCTCCTCCACGCCATCCTGGGCGTTACGCCCACCGAGAGCGGACGCATCCTGCTGGACGGCGTGGAGGTAACCCGGCTGCCCATCGAGCGGCGAGGCGTGGGCTATGTTCCGCAGCAGATAGGGCTCTTCCCGCACCTCACCGTGCACGGCAACATCGCCTACAGCGCGCGGGCGCGGAGGGTGCCCGTGGAGCGGTTCCAACCCCTGCTGGATCGCCTTGTGGAGAGGACCGGCATCGGGCCGCTGCTGAAACGCTATCCGGCGACTCTCTCCGGCGGCGAGCGTCAACGCGTGGCGCTGGTGAGGGCGCTCGCCAGCCAGCCTCGCCTGGTGCTTATGGATGAGCCCTTCGGTTCGCTTAACGAGAGCCTTCGCCGCGAGCTCTGGTGGCTTGTGCGCGAGCTGCAGGCCGAGTACCGCCTGACCGTTCTACTGGTCTCGCATGACCTTACCGAGGCCTACACCCTGGCGGACCACGTAACCATCCTGGCCGAGGGGCGCGTGCTGGATCAGGGAGAGACCGCGGAGGTCTTCACGCGGCCCGCCGGAGCCGAGACGGCGCGATTTCTGGGCATCGAGAACGTGCATCTGGGGCACGTCCTCGAGGTGAGCGAAGGGCTAGCCACGGTGCGGGTAGGGGATGCGCGGCTGGTGGCGCTCGCGCCGGAACACGCGCAAGGCGAAGTGCTGGTGAGCATACGCGGAGAGGATGTGATGCTGGAGCGGGCCGGCCCGACGGCCATCAGCGCGCGCAACCGCCTGCCGGCACGGGTTCTCCAGGTGCGTCACGGCAGCCCGCTCTACTGCGTAGAGTTGGATGCCGGTTTCACGCTCTCCGCGCTCGTAACGCGTCCCGCGTGCGAGGAGTTGGATTTGCGCCCCGGCATGGAGGTTACCGCCATCATCAAGGCGCCCTCCGTGCACCTTATACACGTGGGCGGCCCTGGCGAGACAACCCTCGCTCGCACGTAATCGGGCCTGCTATCGCACCGCTCGGCTTCGCCGCGCGTTGGCCCGAGAGAAGCAAAGCCCGACGAGCCTGCATTGCGCTCCCGGCAACGCGCCAGCTCGTCAACCTCCCGACTCAGGACCCAGCATCCGAGGTTGCCAATCATGGAACCATACGTGTGGCCGTGCCTCACTTGGCGAGCCGCTTCGAAGCGACCTTCGGGAGACGTGTATGACGGTCATCTTGCTGGTTTCGGTCTTCTTACTGGTAACGGCTTGGGTGTACTCCCAGCTCTCGAGACCAAAGAAGCGCCATGAGACCGATTTCGCCTTGCCATATGTAGCCAAGCAGCCGCTCACTCCCCCGGAGCAGGTGCTCTACCACCGCCTTGTGGATGCCTTGCCTGAGCACATTATCTTGGCGCAGGTGCAGCTCGGCAGCCTTCTAGGTATCCGTAAATGCGCAGACCGGATTGCATGGTGGAATCGGATTAGTCGGATGAGCGCGGACTTCGTCATCTGCTCCCGCGGATTCATGGTCATTGCCGTGGTGGAGCTAGACGACTCCACCCATCAACGAAAACACCGCTTGGCCGCCGACAGGAAGAAAGAGGCGGCCCTTGCGTCCGCGGAAATCCCCCTCATGCGCTGGAATGTACGCGACATGCCGGACGTGAGGACCATCCGCAACGCAGTTCTTGCGGTCGGCAAGAATGCGAAGGCCGCCTAGGGGCCATAGCTCCAGCCCGAAAGCCGTGCGCTACTCCAGCACCACGTACATGGCGTTGCGGGGAAAGGTGAGCTCCAGCCTGCCCGCCACGCGCCGCACGGCCGCGGAGCCCGCGCTGTTGCCGTTCATATCCAGTACCGTGCCGCGCGTGAGGGCCGCATTCTTCACCATGATGCGCGCGTCGGCGCTGACAACTCGCCAGGGTGCGCGCCCGAAGTCCTCCACGCGAAAGCCCTCGAAAGTGCCTTCCTGAACGCGGATGGTGGTTGCTGTCTCGCGCCAGCCGGTCGGTCGGCTGCGCGTGCCCACCTGCACCAGCACCTTCCGGCTGGAGCTTAGCGGCTGCTCGTCCATCGAGACGACAAGGATGGAGCCGAAATCGTTGCGGCACTCAATCTCCACATCCGCCAGCGCGAAGCGGCCGCGCGCGCCGAACCAGGCGGCCACTCCCTGTGCCTTGGGTGCATCCACCGTGCACCAACCCTCGCCCCAGTTGAGCACTATCTCGCCCGTGCCGCTCTTGACCGTCTTCCGCTCGGCGTCCACAAAGCGTGAGAGGTCCATCACCCTGCTGTTGGCTGAGTCGCCTCCATACTTCACTTGCACTGGACCCACCAGGAACGCCTCCGCCGGAGCCACCTGCTTCACCGCGGAGCGATCCGGCAGGTTGCCCGCATCGCGGTTGGGGTCGTAACCGTTCTCCTCCGCGATGAGGGGAGTCTTTCGCTGCCAGATTTCGGCGAGCGAGCGCTCCTCGTAGACCGCCGGCTCTCCGCGCTTCAGATAGCCCTTGCGGTACATGAGGGCCGCGGCGGGGAAGGTGCCCAGCATGTCCGGCGTGGCGAAGGTCCACTTGGCCTGCGAGGGGAGGTAGCCATTCGCGGAGCGCGGCGGACACCACTCATCGGTGCTGGTGGCGAACCAGTAGTAGCCGTCAACGCCGGTGAGCGACTGGTAGGCGGCGATGAGGAAGGGCCCCTCCGCGCCGTTGCCGTTCGGCAGCACCCATGCGCTCTCCGTAACCAGCATGGGATGACCGACGACCTGCTTGAGGTTTATCGGGAGTTCCAGAGGGCTCTTGAGGCACGAGGGATTGGTGAACTGGTCTCCGTTGACAATGGCCCAGCCCTGGTTCGGTCCGACGTGCATGCCTCCGAAGTAGCGGTTGACGGCCAGCACTTCGTTGGCGGTGTAGCTCCAGCGCTCGGCATCGAAGAGGCGGCCCGCATCGGCGGTGCGCCAGTTGCCCGCGTTGATCAGCTGCCTGCATCCCAGGTCGTTGCGCAGGTAGGCCGCGATCATCTTGTTGAAGGCGTGCATGGTCTCCGCCCAGAACTGGAGTTGGTCGTCCAGCCGCCTGGCGCGCCCGCCCGTTCGGTTCTGCGTCATCTCCCAGATGTTGTGGAAATCGAGGAAGCCCTCCGCGGGGGCATCGGATTCCAGACGGTCGTTCTCCCACGCGGCGAGGGCCGCGTTGAGTGACCCGTATTTGCGCTGCAGCCAGGCGGCGTACTTACGGCCGAGCCTCTTGCGCTGCTCGCCCTTGATATTGTTCACGGTCCAGAAGAGCAGGCTGTCCTCATTCTGTATCTGGATGATGGCTACCGCCGGATCGCGTGCCAGCGGTATGTTGGTGTAGGGGTTCGGCTCGCCGTAGAGTTTGCGGAGCCAGGCCTTGTAGCCTCGCTGCACGGTCTCGTCGAAGAAGAGGAGCCCCAGCGCGCTCTGGTCGGTGCCGCCCGGCACGCCCCAGCCCGCGCCGATCTTCGCCGGCACCGCCCAGTACGGAGAGATGGTTGTGTAGATGCCCTCCTTCTTCATGGCGGCGACCGTGCGCCATATCCAGTCACGTTCCGCGGAGTCTATCTCTTCCAGACCTTGCTCCGGTTTGGGGTTCACATGGGAGTGCAGCCGCACCATATTCACTCCGCGCTTGGCCAGGAAACGCGCGTGGTGGGCCAGGTCCGGCTCCGGCTGCTGCCAGAGCGGGCGCGGGCGGTAGGGCTTCTCGCGCCCCACATCCGTATTCACGGCCCAGAAGCGGACAGGCCGGCCGTTGCCCAGCAGGAAGTCCCCCTCGGGACTCACCTTCACGAAGCCGCTCTCGCCGGCTACTTTCTCGTTGAGTGAGCGGAGGTCCAGCAGCGCGTTGGGACTGAATGCATCGCGCGCGGGCTCGAATGCCCACGTCCCCGCAGGTGCCTGGGCCTGCGCGCAGGGCGCAATCCAGAGCGCCGCAAGCGGCAGTGCGCACACCGCAAGTGTCCGTAGCAATCCCCGCATCGTTTCCTCCGTTGTCGCGCGGATATCAGGTCGCCGAAGGCGTCATTCCCACTCCGGAATCCGGCAGTTGCGACTCCAGACGGACTCCGGCGGCATGTCGCTCCCATCGCCCTGGGGCATCTTCATGCATTCAAACTCCGCTACTGCGGGCTTCACCACGTCCCGCCACACGCGCTCAACCTCGGCGAAGGTCGTGAAGCGATGCTCCGGCCGCAGCCGGGCGTACTCTTCCCGCAGCGCGCGCGCCTTCTCACCCAGCCAGCGCACTTCGTCGGCTGCCATCCGCTGGCCGATGACACGGCTGGATTCACGCGCATTCGCGCCCATCGCGAAGTGCGGCCCGGGCGCGGTGGGAGCGGGCAGGCGCGAGACGTCCACGCACTCCGGCTCCAGCGCCCAGAGCAGGGAGGTCTCCACGCGTCCCGCGTGGTCGCCTCCGCTGCGTCCGTCGCCATCGAAGCCCGGAGTGTTCGCCTCGAAATCCGGCAGGCCATAAAGGCGCGAGCCGCAGTACGGCTGCAGCAGAGCGAGGAGCGTCTTGAGGTCCTGCCAGTTCGGCCCATAGTGACCCGTGAGAAAGATGGCCGCATGAAAGCCGAGCGAATCCGCGCAGCGCACGTGATAGCAGACATTTCGGAAGTGCTGCCATGGCGGCATGGCGGTGGTCCAGTTGCGGTCCACTTCTCCCACCTCCCGCCACGCCCAGAGCGCGTAGGTGCCTATCTCGTGCACATGC
>CAZGLN010000184.1:0-8191 GCA_964526545.1 uncultured Chthonomonadales bacterium | reverse complement strand
CGAGCAGGCTGGTCATCGGCAGCGTTCCCGGCAGCGAGAGCGGCCCGATCGAGATGACCAGCCGCGACCAGGCCCAGATGCAGGTGAGAGAGGACGGCACCCTGCTGGAGGGCGGCAAGCCGTTCGCCAAACTGCTGCTCCGCAACGCTCCAACCGCGGCACTGCGCAAGGAGGGCGACAACCTGCTGGCCATAGTGGGCACGCCGGCTGTGGCTGCGCCGAGAGTTCAGGGCGGAGCGCTGGAGCAGTCCAACGTGAACGCGGTGGCTTCAATGGTGAAGATGATCTCCGTTCAGCGGGCCTACGAGGCCATGCAGAAGGCGATAGTCGCCCAGGACGAGACGCTGGGCAAGGTAGTCAACGAAGTGGGGCGCGTCTAGAAGCGTCTCCGGCGGCAACCAAGGACTTGATGGCATCGGCTGGACCAACCCGCCGCAGAGGCGGGGCGGAGGCCGAGGGGAGGCCCGAACGATGGAGGGCTTCCAGATGTTGAGACGGCCACGCGGTCATCCCCAGATGACCTGTGGACGCGCGAATCTCTGACGTGAGCGAGCGGACGCGCTCCCGACAAAGGGAGCCCCGCGGGAGGTAAGGATGCGCGCTCTGCAGACAGCGGCAACCGGCATGGTTGCCAACCAGTTTCACCTGGATGTCATTGCCAATAACCTGGCAAACGTTAACACTTCCGGCTTCAAGCGCTCCGCGGTGAGCTTCTCCGACCTGCTCTACCAGAACCTGCGAAGCCCTGGCGCCACGGTGCCGAGCGGCAGTACGGTGCCCACCATGTCTCAGGTTGGGCTGGGTGTTGCGCCGGGTGTTACACACCTGCTCTTTACCCAGGGCACCATCCTCAACACCGGCAACGATACGGACGTCGCCATCCAGGGCGATGGCTTTCTCAAGGTGCTTACTCCCAACGGAGCGGCCTATACCCGGCACGGTCGGCTGGTCATCGATTCCACCGGCAAGCTGGTAACGCCCGATGGCTACCCGCTGGAGCCGGAGATCATCGTCCCCAAGGAGCGCATCTCGCTCAGCATCGGGGCGGATGGCACGGTGCTGGTGCAGCTCCCGAACCAGACTAATGCCCAGGAGCTGGGCAAGATCACACTGACACGTTTCCTGGATCCCGCAAGCCTTCTGAAGATAGGCGGCAACCTCTACATTCCCTCCGCAGCCTCGGGCGATCCCACCGACGAGACCCCTGGTGTGAACGGTACCGGAACCTTGCTGCACAAGGCGCTCGAGCAATCCAACGTGGAGGTGGTGGAAGAGCTCATCCAGATGATCACCGTGCAGCGCGCCTACGAGACCAACAGCAAGGTGATACAGACTTCCGACGAGATGCTGCAGCAGGCCAACAACATCAAGCGGTAAGCCACGATGAACACACTGCACCTTCTGGCTACCCTCTTGATAGCACAGGCGCTGCCCGCTCCAAAAGTGGGAGCGCGCGTGGTAGTGCGCTCGGAGAGCGAGGTCTCGGCCGCTCAGTTTACGCTTGGCGATGTCGCCGAGATTGACGGACCCGACGCCGCGCTGGTCGCCGCACTGAAGGCCGTGGTAGGCGGCGCTTCTCCGCTGCCAGGCGCAACGCGGACACTCACGGCGCAGGGCCTGCTGATGCGCATGCGCTACGGCAAGCTCGATACGGGGCGGATAGAGCTGGTCTTTCCACCCTCGGCCGTGGTGCGCCGAGTCTCTGCGGCGGTACCTCCCTCGGAGATTCTGGATGCCGCGCGCGAGTCTCTGCTTGCCGCCCGCCCGGCACTGAGGGAGGAAGCCGTGGTAACGGCCGTTCCCGTTGCGCTGAACCTCAACGTGCCGCCTGGCAAGAGGCAGATTACGGCCGGTGCGCCGCAGGGAGAGGGCGAACTGGTGCGCGTGCCGGTTCAGCTCCTTGTGGATGGAGTTCTGGCCAAGAGCTTCGAGATCCCGTTCAGTATCAAGCGGCTGGTGAACGCGGTAACGGCTGCTCGCCCGATTGCCGCGGGTGCGGCAATCAGCGAGGAGGACCTCACTCTGGCTCGCCTCGAGCAGCCGAAGGCGCGGACCTCTCAACTGATCGCGGATCCGGCCGCTGCCATTGGCAAGCAGGCGCGGAGGGCCATCGCAGTGGGCGAGCCCATCACAAGCGAATTGCTTGCGACGGCGGTGGTCGTCAAGGCGGGCAGCAGGGTCGCCGTCGAGCTGATCGCGGGGACCGTGCGCATCGAGGCTACCGGAGTGGTGCGCAGTGCGGGAGGGATCGGCGATACCGTGATGGTCTACGTGAACGAAACTCGCAAGGAGCGGCCGGCGGTGGTGGTAGACGGCAAGACCGTGCGATTGGAGGCAAAGGAATGAAGAGAGCGCTACTGGCCGCGGTGTTGCTGCCGCTGCCCTGTCTCTGCACTGCTGCCGAGGATGCGAACCGACCCACCGGCTCCTTATGGAGCGCCCAGAGTCGCTCGCTTATCCTGGACAATCGCGCGCGCAAAGTGGGCGACACCCTGACCATCCTGGTTCAGGAGAGCTCCACCGCCACCAGCACGGCAGCTACGCGCACCAGCCGCAGCGATTCCGCGAGCTTCGGCGGGCTCACGGGAGGGCTGAAGACCCTCAACCGCCTGCTGGTGCCCTTCGGCGCGTCGGGCCAGGCCCAGGCCAACGGGCAGGGGGCAACCACCCGCTCCGGATCGGTAGTAACCCGCCTGACCGCCGTGGTCAAGGAGGTACTGCCGAACGGCAACCTGGTCATCGAGGGAGTGCGCAAGGTCGGGGTCAACAACGAGAAGGAGAGCGTTACGGTTACCGGCGTCGTGCGGCCGCAGGACATCTCCGCGGAGAACACCGTGCTCTCCGTGCAGATTGCTAACGTTACGGTGCAGTACGACGGCAAGGGACCAGTCGGCGAGAAGCAGCGGAAGGGTCTTCTCTCCACGATCTTCGGCTGGCTGTTCTAGCGAATGGGTCCTAGCTGACGAGACAGCGGAGCGCAAACTATGGCGCGGAACACGATCGCATTGATAGTCGCCTTGACCTGCCTGGCTGCGGTGGCGCCAGCCCAGGTGCGCATCAAGGACATCGCCTTCGTTGGCGGGGCGCGGCGCAACCAACTCATGGGTTACGGCCTCGTAATCGGGCTAGATGGTTCCGGCGACGGAAACAGCACCATCTTCACGGCGCAATCCGTTGTGAATATGCTCGAGCGGCTGGGAGTGAAGGTGCCGCAGGGCGCGGTGAAGGTGAAGAACGTGGCGGCGGTGATGGTTACAGCCGACCTTCCTGCTTTCGTGAAGAACGGCAACTCCATTGACGTAACCGTGAGCTCCCTGGGAGATGCGAAGTCGCTCCAGGGCGGCACGCTGCTCCAGACGCCCTTGCTGGGGGCGGATGGAGAGGTCTACGCCGTAGCGCAGGGGCCGGTCTCGGTGGGAGGCTTTAACTTCCAGGCTGGCGGATCCGCTGTGCAGAAGAACCACGTGGCGGCGGGCCGCATACCGCGCGGCGCCACGGTAGAGCGCGAAGTGCCCACCAGCATCACGGACGGCAAGTCCATCACCATCACGTTAAACGAGCCGGACTTCACCACGGCCAGCCGCATCGCCGATGCAGTAAACGCGGCGCAGCCGGAAGCCCAGGCAACGGCGATGGATCCCTATTCCGTGCGCATCCAGCTCCCGCTGAACGCAGCCGGCAATCTCATTGGCTTCATATCACGCATTGAGAACATCGCCGTTACGCCAGATGTGCCCGCCCGCATCATCGTCAACGAACGCACGGGCACCGTTGTTATCGGCGGCGATGTGCGGGTGCAGCCCTGCGCCATCGCGCACGGCTCCATCCAGGTCCGGGTTGAGAACACGCCGATTGTTGCGGTACCGGCCCCCTTCACGGACGGCAAGCCGCTCTTCGTGCCGCAGAAGGATGTGCGAGTAAAGGAACAGCCGGGCAAGCTCGGCGTGGTGCCCGCCACGACCACGGTGGAGCAGCTGGTAAAGGCCCTCAATGCGCTTGGCGTCACACCGCAGGACCTCATCAACATTCTGCAGCTCATGCGGCGCGGCGGCTTTATCAACGCGGAACTGGAGGTGCAGTAGTGCCCGAGACGACGCTTGGCATCCTTGGGCCGCCGGCTTCCTCTGCTCGGTCCGCCGATGCCGGCCATCCGCTGGATGAAGAGCGGCTGCGCCTGCGGCGAGCTTGTCGCGAGATGGAGGCCTACTTTCTGAACATGCTGCTGGAGAAGATGCACGGCGGCGAGGCGGCCGAGGGTCTCTTCGGCAAGTCGCCTCAAGCACGCATGTTTCGCGGGATGTTCCACGACGCCGTGGCGCGACAGATGGCTGAACGCGACGCGCTGGGCATAGGCGAAATGCTCTACCAGCAGCTCTCGCGCGCGATGGGCACTTCCGAACCGCCCTTGGAGGGAGAGGCTACGCCATGAGTGTGCCGACATCAGCGGGAAACGGCAGGGAGGCAGTAGATGCGCTCATCACGCTGCTGGAGGAGGAGCTTGCTCTCTTGAGGCGGCTCGGCGACTGCCTGAGCGAGCAGACAGCGGCGATCGTTACCGGTGATACGACGAAGCTCTCCGCGCTGCAGGTGGAAGCCGAGAAGGTAACCGCGCACCTGGAGAGCGTGGATAATTCCCGCCGCGAGCTTGCCGCCGCACAGACGGGCGACGATGGCGAGCCGCTCTCCTTATCCGCGCTGGTGGACACACTGCCCGAGCGCCAGGCCAGGCGCTTGGAGCGCGTGCGACGGCGGCTGCTGGATGCCCATGCGCGTGCGGAACGCGCGCGCATGACCAATCAGCGGCTGCTGCACACGGCGCTTGAACTGACGCAGACTACGCTGAGCGCGGTGGTGCATGCGGCCATGCAGACCGATACCTACGGTCCAGCCGGTGGTGCGAGCTGCGGGCTTGCTCCCACTCTGCTCATCAACGAGGACGCCTAGGAAACCGCCCATGTCCAGCGCATTCGGGGGACTCGAGATAGCGCGAAGCGCACTCCGCACCAGCCAGACGGCGCTCAACGTCATCGGCCACAATGTGGCGAATGTCAACACGCCGGGCTATTCGCGCCAGGTTACGCATATCGCGCCCAAGGACCCTTATGGCGTGCCGCTGCCCTTCAATCAGGCGCCGGGCCAGGTTGGAACGGGCGTGGATGTGATGGCCATACAGGCCG
The DNA here is from genome assembly GCA_964526545.1 of uncultured Chthonomonadales bacterium. Lineage (GTDB taxonomy): Bacteria > Armatimonadota > Chthonomonadetes > Chthonomonadales > CAJBBX01 > CAZGLN01. Next base: position 3,014 of record CAZGLN010000184.1, on the reverse strand, counting down.
TGCGCGATCAGTTTCTGGAGGCCCAACTGCAGCGCGCCGCCGCGGAGCAGGGAAGCCTTGCGCGGCTAGGTTCCCTGCTGGACCGTGTACAGGCTGCCTTTGGAGAACCAGGAGCGGGCGCGACGACGGCCGCCATGACCAGCTTCTTCAACGCGTGGCACAACCTCGCCAAGAACCCGGAGCAGGAGGACATGCGGGCGGTCATCCGGCAGCAAGGCCGCGACCTGGCGGCGCAGTTCGCGGGAGTCTATCGAGCGCTGACCAGCATCGGTGATGAGATCACCGCCCAGGTCCGTACCAAGGTGGACGAGGCAAACGGCCTGGCCAGGCAGATTGCCCGCTTGAACCTGGACATTCGGCAGAGTCTGGTGCTGGGCGATCGGCCCAACGACCTCATAGACAGGCGCCAGGAGCTCATCAAGCAGCTCGCCGGGCTGGTGGGCGCGCGCGCCGAGGCCGAGCTGGACACGCAGGGCAAGCCTACAGGCTTCGTCAATGTGCTGGTGGGCGGCAACGCCCTTGTGAGCGGCGGGGAGGCTCTCGCGCTGCCGAGCGACTTTCACTACAACGGGAAGGAAGCATTCCTCGTGGGCGGCGCGGAGCACGTGCTTGTGCCCGGCGGCGAAGTCGCCGGCCTCATCGAGGGCTCCTATCGCGTTGCGCAGTACGCGGCCGGTGTGGACCGTACCGCCGCGGCGCTGATTGAACGGGTGAATGCCCAGCACAAGGCCGGTTACGGGCTGGACGGCATTGGCGGCAGGCCCTTCTTCCGCGGCACCGGCGCGGCGGATATCGCCGTCTCGCTGGAGGTTGAAGCCAGTCTCGATGCCATCGCGGCCTCTTCCCCGCCTGTCCCGCCGAATCCGGTAGCGCGGGGAAATGGCGACAACGCGCGAGGCATCGCCGACATTCTGAACGAGCGCATCCTCAATGGCTCCACCCTGACGCAGTACTACACGGCGCAGGTTACCCAAGTCGGCGCCGATGCGGCCTGGGTCTCCCAGCGGTCACAAGACCTGCAGGCCTCCGTCGCGCAGCTGACCACCCTGCGCCACTCGGTGTCGGGCGTATCGCTGGATGAGGAGCTCTCTATGATGATTCAGTACCAGCGGAGCTACCAGGCGGCAGCGCGCTTCATGGCCACTCTGGACAATCTTCTGAACAGTCTTATGGCTGCCTTTGGCTAGTTGGCCCGCTATCTTGCCGGGGCGTGTTTCTGCCGATAATTCAATGAACCGTTAGAATCTTAGCGAACGCACCGCCATGCGTGTCAGCACTCCCAACCTCGTTCAAAACTCGCAGATAGGCATCGAGAGCTCGCTTGCGCGCATTGCCGCGGCGCAGGCGCAGATTGCTTCGGGTCGCAGGCTTGAGCGGCCCTCCGACGATCCCGCGGGGTTCACACAGAGCCAGGATCTCACCGTCGCCTTGAGCGCCATGGAGCAGTACCGCGCGAACGGGCGGGACGCCAGCGCGTTCATGTCCGTTACCGATGTTGCACTGGGCCAGGCTCTCGGCCTCGTGCGGCAAGCGCGGACCTATGCCATTCAGGCAGGAAACGCCAGTCTGGATGCCAACGCGCGACAGAGTATCGCGGCGCAGATTTCAAACATCGTGCAGCAGCTCGGCGCGCTCGGCAACTCCACGCATGGCAGCAAGTACCTCTTCGGCGGCCAGCACACGACGAGCGCCCCATTCGTGGCCTCGGGAGAGTCCTGGCAATACGTCGGAGGCACAGCCGCCAATGGGAATGATGCGCTGGTTATCGAGGTGAGCCAGGGCGACTACATGCGCATCAACGTTACCGGCGACACCACCCTGGAGCCGACGATCTCCGCGCTTGTCGCTCTTCGTGACCATGTCCTGAGCGGCGACACGCATGCCATCTCCACGGAAGACCTAGCCGCTCTGGACCGGGCACTGCAATCCATTCAGGCACAGCGGGCCGACTTGGGAGCCAAGATCCAGCGCCTTGACCAGACGGGCGAGCGGCTGGACAAGGCGACGCAGCAGCTTACGGAGATCGTTTCGCGCATCGTTGATGCGGATATTCCGAAGGTGGTGATGGAGATGAAGACCGCCGAGCTTGCCTACCAGGCGGCCCTTGCTGCCGGCGCTCGGCAACTGCAGCTAAGTCTCCTGGACTACCTGAGGTAGGGAGAAACATGAGCACTCTCACTTGCGAGCGCATCTTGGTGGAGACCACCCGGTTCGGGGCGCTGGAGCTGGATGCCGGATTAGCGATCACGCTGCCCGATGGGCTGATCGGTCTCGGACCGAGCCGCCGATTTGTCCTTGTGCAGCCTGACCCCGAGAACCCAATCAAATGGCTGCAGAGCCTTGAGGACGGCGCGCTGGCCGTGCCGGTTCTGGAGCCCGGGTTCTTCATGCCGGATTATGCGCCGGTCATCACGGAGTACGATGCCGAACGGATTGGGCTGACAGGCACGACGCCGCAGGTGGTTTTGTGCATCGTGACCATTCCGCGGGATCATCCGGAGCGGATGACCGCGAACCTGGTGGGACCCGTTGTCATCAACGGAGAGACCAGGGTGGGTCGTCAGGTCATCATTGACGAGCCGGGCTATTCAACGAAGCATTGCGTGCTGGATGCCATCCGCCTGCGGAGAGCATCCGAACGCGACGTGGCATAGGATCCGAGCGACACGGCGCCGGTGACGAGCCGGCGGTCGCCGCATGCCGTAATCGTGCTGCGCCATGGAGGGCGAAACATGCTGGTTCTGACGCGCAAGCCCGACCAGAGCATCATGGTCGGTACAGACATAGAGATTGTGATTCTGGAGGTACGAGGCGAACAGGTGCGTGTTGGCGTGCGCGCGCCGCGCACGGTCTCCGTGCATCGCAAGGAGGTGTACGAGCAGATTCGCGATGCCAACGTCTCGGCCAGCGCCTCGGATTCCTCTCTGCCGATGGTTGTTGATCTGCTCGGATCTCCTCCCTAGAACGGTGCGAGCGTGACTGTTACCGCGTTGTTCGCTCGCGCTAGCCTCTTC
>CAZGLN010000183.1:1041-8228 GCA_964526545.1 uncultured Chthonomonadales bacterium | reverse complement strand
CATATCCTGCGAACGCCTTGCCGTTCAGCACGCCGAAGGCGGCGCGCGAGTTGGCGAAGGTGTTGACCCTGATGCCGAACCAGGCCACCGCGACGCTGCCGAGAATACCCACGATCGAGAAGAAGAGGATGATCCCGACCTGCCATAGCGGGTACTTCTGGAAGAACCCGAAGTATGCGATGATGACCACCGCGATGAAGGCCCAGAGGTAGCCGATGAACTTCATCTGGGTCTGCAGGTAGGTCTTACAGGTCTCGTAGATCAGCTCGCTCATCTCGAGCATCGAGCGGTGAACGGGCGCCGACTTCAGCTGCTTGGCCACGACCAGGCCGAAAATCATGCCAAGGGCGCAGACGACGAGCCCCAGCATCAGAAGCTGATGGCCGGAAAGGCCGCCGATGAAGCTGGCGACGGACGTATCCTTCAGGCTCGGCACAACCAGGCTGGCTTCACCGCCGTGGTGCACCTGCTGCTGGGCAAGTGCCGTGGCGGCTGCAAGCGCCAGCATCACAAAACCGGCAACAAGAAAGCCGCCTACCCGGAGCACCCAATCCCGTGCAACCATCCACTGCAAGGGACCACCGGTCGGCGGCTTCTCAAAGGTTATTGGGGCGCATTTTGCCCCTTGATCACGCATGGTGGCGTCTATCCTCCTTGTGGGCAGAACGTACCAGCCATGAAGCACCTAGCGTTACGCTGCCCGGGGTAGGGGTGCGTCCTCACCGCGAACGCGCGAGCGCAGACGCGAGGATGCATCGTAGAGTCAGTAGAAGCGCGCAACGGCAATGGCGAAACTCGCCCAAGTGGCTGGCCCGCCCCGGAGACGTGTCCGGGAAGCGGTCAATTCGCAAAGATTATGGCCTATCGGCGGGGCCTGCGTCAATGAGGCTTGTAATGCGGGCGCGCTTGTCAAAGCGATGTGCAGCCGGTATCATTGCCATGGAGATCCTCCGTGGCAACGGTACGCTCTACATGCTGATCACGCTGGTACCCAGGGGAGGCAACTAGGTCGGACTTGAGCGCACAAACTGTGGAATCCACACCCACCAGACGCATTCTGACGGTAAAGCAGCAGAGGATAACGGACAACATCGCGCAGATACTGGAGGTGCTCCCGCCCCCTCTGCGCGAGAAACTGGAAGCGCAGGGCCACCCAGACGAGCTGCTGGAGATTGTCATAGACCTTGGAAGGGTTGCCGAGGCGCGGTTTCAGGAGGCCGTGATCGAGCTTGGCGACCAGCCCATCACGCTCTCCGAGATAGATTATGTGGTGGAGCGTGTCGGTACGTTCGGTCAGGACAACCGGGCCGGCATAGAGCGCACCCTGCACCGCATCAGCGCCATACGGAACCGCGCGGGCAGGATCGTTGGGCTCACCTGCCGCATCGGCCGGGCTGTCTACGGCACCATTGACATCATCGAGGACGTGGTGGAGAGCGGCAAGAGCATCCTCCTTCTCGGTCGCCCAGGCCGCGGGAAGACCACCAAACTGCGCGAAGTCGCACGCGTGCTCTCCTCGGAGATGCAGAAACGCGTGGTCATCGTGGATACCTCCAACGAGATTGCCGGCGATGGCGATATTCCGCATCCGGGCATTGGGCGCGCGCGCAGAATGCAGGTCTCGGAGCCCTCGATGCAGCATGCCGTGATGATCGAGGCGGTGGAGAATCACATGCCCGAGGTCATCGTGATAGACGAGATCGGCACGGAGCAGGAGGCCTTCGCGGCGCGCACCATTGCCGAGCGCGGCGTGCAGTTGGTTGGTACGGCGCACGGCAATACGCTTGAAAACCTGATGATGAACCCGACGCTGTGCGATCTCGTCGGGGGCATCCAGGCGGTAACCCTTTCGGATGACGAAGCCAAGAGACGCGGCACGCAGAAGACAGTGCTGGAGCGGAAGGCCCCGCCCACGTTCGACGTGGTCATCGAGATCATGGACGTTGATAAGCTGGCCATCCATCACGATGTGGCGCAGACCGTGGACCGCATACTGCGCGGGCAGCAGCCTCGGCCGGAGATACGCGTGCGCAATCCCGAGGGCGAGATCGAGATTGTGCAGCGGCCGGATGGCTTGATCAGCCGTGTTCCCGAGCCGGAGGAGGAGGAAGAGCCCGAGGCGGAGGTGGAAGCGCCCGCCGCATGGATGCCGGAACGCCCAAAGAAGCCGCAAGCGCCGGCAATGCGCAGAGAGAGTGCCGGAACGCGGCGCATCTTCCCCTACGGTGTAAACCGGAACCGCCTGGACCGCGCCATTCTGGAGAGCCGGGTGCCTGCGCAGATTGCACGCGACTTGCAAGACGCCGACGCGATAATCGCACTGAAGTCGAGCTATCGGCAGGAGCCCGCAAAGATGCGCGAGGGGGCGGCCCGCAATCTGCCGACCTACATCATCAAGAGCAACACCTTCTCGCAGATCGCCTCCGCGCTGCGCGAGATGTTTCAGGGCGGGCCATTGGAGCGAGGATTCATCGAGGAGGCGCTGCGCGAGGCGGAGGAGGCCGTTCGCCATGTGAGGGAGAGCGGCGAGGCCCAGGAACTCGCCCCTCAGAACAGCTACACCCGACGGCTGCAGCACCAGCTTGTCGAGCGATACCAGCTGCTATCCGAGAGCGTGGGCACGGAGCCGCGGCGGCGTGTCCGGGTGCTTCCAGCACCGTGAGCGGGCTCTTCATAACGTTTGAGGGGGTGGAGGGAGCCGGCAAGTCAACCCAGATAGAGCTGCTGCGCACGGCGTTGGAGGAACAAGGGCTGCGCGTACTCGTTACGCGGGAGCCCGGCGGCGAGCCCGTGGCGGAAGCCATCCGCAACGTGCTGCTCCACACCGAGGAGCATGTGGAGCCGCTCACGGAACTGCTGCTCTTTCTGGCCGCCCGCGCGCAGATTACGGAACGGGTCATTCGGCCCGCCTTGCGGGCGGGCACCATCGTGCTCTGCGACCGGTATCTGGACTCAACCACCGTTTATCAGGGACACGCGAGAGGTCTAGATCTTGAGATGGTGCGCCTGCTGAACCGTGTGGCAACCGGCGGGCAACTGCCGGACCTTACCATCGTGCTGGACCTGGACGAACGAGTGGGCATCGCACGGCAGGCGAGCCGCAACCGCATGGAGCGGGAAGACCTCGCGTTTCATCGCGCGGTGCGGCAGGGATATCTTGCGGAGGCGGCCCGCGAGCCCGAGCGGTTCCATGTAGTGAATGCAGAGCAGTCGGTGCAATGCGTGCACGCCGAGGTGCTCGCCATCGTCCGCAAGGCGCTGGGCAACCGGTAGCGTGCGCATTACCGGCGGGGACACCGACCAGTGTGCCCGGCGATGTCGCTCTCGGGAGGAGGTTCAACGTGAAGCTGCTCATCACTGTCGTGCACGACCGTGACAAGAATCGCATCACCGAGGCGTTGCTGCGCAATGACTTCAAGTTCACCAAGATAGGCAGCACCGGCGGCTTTCTGCGCGAGGGCAACGTGACTCTCCTAATAGGCGTGGAGGAGAAGGACCTGGAGAGAGTGCTCGCGGTGATCGGGGAAAACTGCAAGACTCGCGAGCAGTTTGTCAACGTCCTGCCGCCGGACGCGGGTTCTGTGGGTACCTTCATGCCTTCGCCGGTGAAGGTGCTCGTTGGCGGCGCCGTGGTCTTCGTAGTGGATATCGCGCGGTTCGAGCGGTTCTAGCGGTGCTGACTCGAGAGAGACTGGACGACATTCTGCGCAGGCTGCCGAGCCTCCGCCTCGTTGTTGTGGGAGATTTCTTCCTGGATCGGTACTTAGTAACGGATCCTAATCTCTCCGAGACTTCGCTGGAGACCGGCCTCGAAGCCAGGCAGGTGGTGGAAGTCAGGAGCTCGCCGGGAGCGGCGGGAACCGTAACCAACAATCTTGCCGCGCTTGGCGTGGGTCGGCTCCATGCGGTGGGGCTGATAGGGGAAGATGGAGAGGGCTACGAGCTGCGGCGCGGCCTGGCTGCCACGGGGGTGGAGACCAGCGGCCTGCTGGCCCGGCCGGACCGATTCACCCCGACCTACATGAAGCCAATGGTGCGCGAGGGGGCCAGCGAACGAGAACTGGAACGGCTCGACATCAAGAATCGGCGGCCGATGGACCGCGAAGCCGAGGAGGCTGTGATAGCGTCGCTCAACGCGCTCGCGCCCGAGGCGGACGGCATGGTTCTTGCCGATCAGGTTCAGGAGCGGAACTGCGGCGTTCTTACGGATCGTGTGAGGGAGCACATCCGCGAACTGGCCGCGCGGTATCCCGCACTCCCGATTGTCGCGGATTCGCGCATGCGTATCGGCGAATACCGCGGGGTGATGCTGAAGCCGAACAGCCACGAGGCGTTTGCGGCCTGCGGGCGGAGCGGAGCGCCGGAGAGGGAGATGCTGCGAACCTGCGGCACCGAGCTGGCGGAGCGGACCGGTCGGCCTGTTTTCATCACATTGGGCCCGGACGGCATGCTGGTTTGCATGGAAGGCACGTGCCGGCATGTGCCTGGCATTGCCGTGGAGGGACCCATAGACATCGTGGGTGCCGGAGACAGCGCCATGGCGGGGATCGTCAGCGCACTTGCTGCCGGCGCGGCGGCCGAGGAAGCCGCGGCCCTGGGCAACCTGTGCGCCTCCGTAACGGTCACCAAGCTCGGCACCACCGGCACCGCGTCGCCCGAGGAGCTTCGCGCCCGCCTATGACGCCCCGGCACACTGGATGTCCCGTGATGAGCGCTCTCCCGCTGGCAGGTCGGCGGCAGCCTCGCTCAGCCGCGCGGACGCGCTCCTGGGTCCTGCTTTCTCACACGTCCTGGGCAGTCAGCCTCACGCTTCTTGCGCTGCTGGCCATGGCCTCCCGAACGGGCCCTGTGGATCCGCCGCGGCCCTTCGTGGCGACGGATATCCGCATTCTGAACGACTCTCACATTCTCCTGGGCGTGCGCCCCGCCGCCGGGCAGCCCACCACTAATGCCGCCGCCGTTCGGTTGGCGGCAAGTCCCGAGCGGTTCGCGCTTTTCAGCAAGGACGACCCCGCCTACCGATCGGCAGTGCATCCCAGGGCCGTTCGGTTGCCGGAGCAGACAGAAGACGGAAACACGCAAGGGGAGAAGTGGATTGCCCTCGATCTGCCGTATCCGCTCAAGCGCGGCCGCACGTACGAAGTGTACGGGGCGGATGTGAAAGCGCGCTTCCCCTTGATGCTGACGTTCAATGAGTGGCGTCTGAGATCGGGGGCCATCCGCGTGCCGCCCGATGGATTCCGGGTAGCGGCAATACCAAAGCGCGTGCACATCGAAGCACCTGACGAGCGGGAGGCCGCGCGCCTTCGACGGAGTCTGGCACACGTGGTGCGCGCGGATACGCTAAAAGAAGTGTTCGCTGTCCCTGTGGGCGGCGAGGCAACCGCTGAGGGCCTGGACGTGGATATCTCCCGTCTGAAACGTCCTGGTGAGTATGTGGTCGTGGTGGAAGGCGTGGGGAGCTCCGCGCCGTTCCGCGTATGGTAGCTGTCGGTTCGCAGCACTACTCCACCTGGAACTGCCCGACTGCTCGGCACGTACCGACTGCTGGAGGACGTGGAGCCATGCCTCTGGCTCTTCCCCGGATTCTGCTGCTGCAAGTCTCTCTCGCGCTGCTGCTTTCGCTCGCATGCCGCCCAGGCCTGGAGATAGCGCCAACCGCGGCTCTCGCGGAAGAAGTGCTGACGCAGCAAGAGAACGCACCCATGGCCCCAGACTTTCCCGCCACGCTGGAGTGGCTGAACACAGACCGCCCGCTCTCGCTCAAGGATCTGCGCGGCAAAATCGTGCTCCTCGATTTCTGGACTCAGGGCTGCATCAACTGCATCCACGTTATCCCAGATCTGAAGAAGCTGGAGGCCAAGTATCCCAATGAGCTCGTAGTCATCGGGGTGCATTCCGCTAAGTTCACCTCCGAGAAGGAGACCGAGCGGATACGTGAGTCTATCTTGCGGTACGACCTGGAGCATCCCGTGGTCAACGACCGCGATTTCGTGGTCTGGCGCGCCTATGGTGTAGATGCCTGGCCCACACTCTTTCTGATAGATCCCGATGGCCGGGTGGCCGGCTACAAGTCGGGAGAGGGCGTATTCGAGCCGTTCGACAGAGCCATCGCCGCCCTGATTGCGAAGTTCGATCCTCTTGGTAAGCTCGACCGGCGCCCGCTGCGCTTCGTGCTCGAGAAGGAGAAGCGCCCCAAGTCGGTGCTCTCGTATCCTGCGAAGATTGCGGCGGACGAAACTGGCGGGCGCCTCTTTCTGGCGGATACCAACCACCATCGCATCATCATGCTTGGGCTGGATGGCGCGGTGCTCGATGTCATCGGCAGCGGCGAAATCGGGCTGCAGGATGGCGACTTCGGCTCGGCCCGCTTCCACAAACCGCACGGCATGAGTTACGACCGTTCCCGCGACACCCTCTACGTTGCGGACAAAGGCAACCATGCACTCCGTGCCGTGCATCTGGGCAAGCGGTCCGTTACCACGCTGGCGGGCACCGGTGAGCAGGCGGGATGGCCCCCGCGCGGAGGTATTGGCACGCAGGTCGCTCTTTCGAGCCCCTGGGATGTGCTTGCGCATGGTGACCGTGTCTACATCGCCATGGCGGGTATCCATCAGCTCTGGGTGTACAACCTGAAAACGCAGCAGTGCGGCCACTTCGTCGGGGCGCCGGGCGAGAACCTGGTGGATGGTCCGCACCATGCCGCCCTCCTGGCCCAGCCCACGGGTCTGGCCACCGATGGCAATCGGCTCTACTTCGCGGATAGTGAATCCAGCGCCATCCGTTCCAGCGCCCTGAGCGATGGCGGATCCGTGCGGACTTACGTGGGGCAGGGGCTCTTTGAGTGGGGCGACAAGGACGGCGCCTATCCCAACAGCAGGGTCCAGCATGCCCAGGGAGTGGCCGTCATGGATGGCGTGGTCTATGTCGCGGACACCTACAACAACAAGATCAAGCGGCTGGACCCGAAGTCCAGGGTGATTACCACGCTTGTTGGCACCGGGGAGGCCGGCATTCGTGACGGTGAAGCCAGCCGGGCGACCCTCTACGAACCAGGCGGGCTCACGTGGGCTCGGGGGCGGCTCTACATCGCGGATACCAATAACCACCTTGTCCGCGTCTACGATCCCGCGGACGGAAAGCTGACCACCCTCCGGCTAAAGGGAATCGAGCGGCTTACGCGGCGG
>CAZGLN010000183.1:0-1004 GCA_964526545.1 uncultured Chthonomonadales bacterium | reverse complement strand
AGCCGAGCCCCTCTCCGTTCAGCCGAGCGCCTCGCACCTGGAGCTCCGTATCGCATTGCCAAATGGCACGAAGTTCACTCCAGATGCTCCCTTCGTGCTCAATGTCTCCAGCAGCGATAGTCAGGTGGTCTCGGCACAGGTTCCGAGCGACCTGAAGCCGGCCGAGCGCATTCTGATTCCCTGGCGGCTGCGCGAGGGAAGCGCCACGATCACTCTTGAGATCGCGGTGAACTTCTGCGATGCCGGCAACGAAGGCAAGTGCTACTTCCGTGAGTCACGACTGAAGATTCCCGTTGTGGTTGCCTCGAACGGCGCCACGGGGGCCGTGGTCAACCACGCCGTGAAGTAGCACGCGGCGCGAGACAAACTCCCTTTCTTCCATATTCGCGGGCCGACCACTAACGAAAAGTTCGTGGGGCGCCAACAATCTCACTGAAGCCGCGCCGAGCCTCTTGCGAGGACCGGCACTCCGGCGGCCTGATGGAGGTGAGAGAGCTCGAAGAGGAACGCCTCTTCGAGGGCGCATATGGTACGCGGAATACACACGGCGGCTGCCGGGATGAACGGCCAGCAGCACGCCCTCGACGTAATAGCCAACAACCTCGCCAACGTATCCACGCCCGGGTTCAAGCAGGACGTGCCGGCTTTCGCGGATCTGCATGTTGAGATGCTGCGCCGCTACAGTCCCGCCAATCCTCGGGGAGTCCCTATCGGTTCCCTGGGCCATGGCTCCGGAGTGGATGAAGTCCGCACCGATCTCCGTGCCGGTGCCGTTATCTCCACGCGCTCCAACCTGGACATGGCGCTGCTTGGCGAGGGCTACTTCACGGTGCAGACGGCACGGGGAGAGCGCTACACGCGTGACGGTCACTTCCGCGTGGCGCAGGTGCGGCAGGCGGACGGCTCCACACAGACGCTGCTGACGGATGCACGCGGAAACTCGGTACTCGGCGAGAACGGCCCGATCGAGATGGCCAATCGGGACCAAGCGCAGGTGCAGGTGA
>CAZGLN010000182.1:7832-8229 GCA_964526545.1 uncultured Chthonomonadales bacterium | reverse complement strand
CGGGCCATCTGCTGCGCGCTAGCCGCAATCTCCATCATGCCCGCCGTCTGTTCTTCCGCCGCGGCGGCGATGGACTCTGTCGCTGAAGCCGCGGAGTCCGTGGCGCAGGCAATCTCCTGGGCTTCCGCGTCTACGCTAGTGATCACACGAACAATGTCGCTGTAGCTGGCCTGCAAGCCCGTGGCCATCTCGACCACCGATTCCATCTCGTCCAGTGAGCGCCGCGATACCTTTACCAGCTGACACATACCTTGCTGTATTTCGTTGATGACTGCCGAAATGCCATCCGCCGAACGGCGTGAGGACTCCGCCAGTTTGCGGACCTCGTCCGCCACCACGGCGAAGCCGCGTCCTGCCTCGCCCGCACGCGCGGCCTCGATGGCAGCGTTCAGAGCAA
>CAZGLN010000182.1:0-7774 GCA_964526545.1 uncultured Chthonomonadales bacterium | reverse complement strand
TGATCTTCTGCGATCGCTCGTTGAGGCCCTCCACCGCCGCGCCGGTTTCGGCGATGGTTGTGCGGGTTGCGTTGAAACGCGAGATCACTTCGTTCAGGGCGGTCTGTCCAGCCTCGGCTACGTGCCCTGCATGGTTCACGCTGCGGGCTATCCGTTCGGCCGTTGCGGCAATCTGCTGCGTCGTAACGGAGACCTGCTCCACGGAGCCACGCAGCTGGTCCATCACGCGTGTAGCCTCTTCTGTCGTCCGCGCAACGTCCAGGGCGGCGCCGCTGGTGGAATCTGCCAGATGCACTATGGAGCGCACGATTTCGCGCAGATTGGCCACCATGCTGTTTGTGGCGGCGGCCAGCCTATCCATGATCTCCTCACCCGTGTTGGTGCGCGCACACGCGGTAAGGTCGCCCCGGGACAGGGACTGCAGCACAGCAAAGTATGCCGAGAGCTCCGTTGCCAGCCTCACTAGATTACCGTTCAGGGCTTCCGCCGCGGCCTCGGCCTTCTCCATGCGCGTACAGACTTCCGCGTGGCGCGCTTCCAGGTCGGCGAGTTCCGCCTCCTGTGCCTGAAGCCGCGCGCGCAGGTCGGAGTTCTCCTTGCGCAGCTCCTCGACTTCAGTTAGCGGGCGCTGCTGGGCTCCGCTCGACTCGTGACCCGCGGTGCAATCCGGCATGGAGACAGTAACGATGCGTCCGAAGAGCCGCCATTTCATCCTCGTTCGTCCTTCTCTCTTGCGATAAGCGCCGCCGATGCGTCCAGCCGCACCAGCATTCAGCGGCTGGTGCCGTGCGCCTGTCCAATGCAGCCCATCTATGAGCAGTCGGCACGGGCCCACCTGCCGCGGGGACGGCACGCCAGGACCCGCGCGCGAGTCGGCTTTCCAGATTCTCGGCGCGCGGAACCGTGATCACGATAGGCCGAGCGGCGAAGCCAGGCGATCGGCTTCATCCTGGTACGGCCCTGTTTCGGCGAGGATGCCAGAAAACTGCTCCGTTGCCGTCGGGGTCGCGCAGGCGGCCATTGCAGAGTCGCGGAGCACGCTTGCAAGTGTTCGTGATTGCAAGAGCGCCGTCCGGTGTGTTGAAGCGGAGAGGAAGGCAAGCGGCATATTGGGTGCGAACTCAGTTCAAGGAGAACATGGTGCAGCATGCACCGAACAGTCTGTATGGGAGGAGAAGACCATGCGGAGAGTGGCAACTATGCTTCTGGCTGCGGCGCTTGCCGTCTGGCCTGCAGCCAACGGAATGGCGGATGACCAGCCCAGAAAGGGACCGACGGTGTTCGATATCACAGCCTATGGCGCGAAGGGCGATGGCGTTGAGGATTGCACGGCGGCCATCCAAGCCGCAATAGACAGGGCGGCCGAGAAGGGCGGTCAGGTCCACGTCCCGCCGGGAAAGTTCCTAGTCTCCGGCAGCATCAAGGTCAAGCCCGGCGTTGCGGTTGTGGGCTCGGCGACTGCGCCGCTTTACATCAAGCCGCTCATCGGCTCCGTGATCCTGGCAACGGGCGGCAGGGAGAAGGAGGATAGCCCCGCGTTGTTCGAGCTGGGCGACTCGTCCTCCGTTCAGGGCATCACCATCTACTACCCCGAGCAGAAGCCGACGGACATCCGCCCATACGCATGGACGTTTCATCTTCAGGGCGGAGACAATACTGTAGAAAACGTCACCTTGATCAACAGCTACAACGCAATTCGGGTGGGGCCCGAGCCCAACGTGCGGCACCGCATCCGGAGTGTATACGGCTGTGCCCTGCGACGGGGCATCCTGGTGGATAACTGCACCGACATCGGCAGGGTCGAAAACGTCCAGTTTCATTGCCACTGGTGGTCCGCCCCGGAGGTCGGCGGCGCGTGGGATCCTGTCTTCGAGTACATGTGGCAGAACCTGGAGGCGTTTGTCTTTGGCCGCACGGATTGGGAGTTCATCACGAACAACTTCGTCTTCCCGACCAACATCGGCTACCGCTTCATTCAGACTCCGAACGGGGCCGCTAATGGGCATCTTGTCGGAAATGGGTCGGATGCATCGCAGGTGGCCGTGCAGGTTGACGCCATCCAGCCGATGGGCTTGCTGATCACGAACGGCCAGTTCGTTTCGTTCAATGGGCCGAATCCGCGGGGCCTTGTGGTGAGCGAGACATGCACGGGCCAGGTGCGGTTGGTGAACTGCAACTACTGGGGCAGCTTCAAGACGATCGCCGAGCTGAAGGGCCGGTCGTTTGTGGGATTTTCGGATTGCTACTTCAGTGCGTGGGACCACAAGGGCGAAGGCCTGCCCGCCATCGAAGCCCTCTCCGGAAGAGTGCAGGTTCAGGGATGCAGCTTCGTGGGCGGCCTCGGGGTTCGCGTTGGCGCCAAAGTGCGTCACGCAATCATCACCGGCAACAACGGGACCAATGGCGTGCGCATCCAGGATGAGAGCGGCAGGGCCATCATACGCGACAACGAGCCCCATCCCTCGCCGCTTCCCGCGTCCGAGTCCTACACCCTCGAGATTGGGGGGCAAGAGGATCATGACTACCTGACTGGCAAGTGGAATGGCCCCGAGCACGCCGCGAACGGTCCAGACGGAGCACGTACCTTCCGGTGGACGACCGGTGAGTCCGGGGTTCGGCTTCCCCTGGTGCCAGGGAAGGACTACCAGGTTACCGTTTGGGTTACCGTAACGCGGCCAGACGCGAGCAGCAGCGTGGGAATTGCCGGCGGCGAGAGCGTGAAACTCGACAAGGCGGGTACGCACGTGGTTCGACTAGCCGTGTCTCGCGAGCAGAGCGTAAAGCAGCCCGAGGCGGAGTTGGTGTTTCGAGTGAAGGCATGGGTTCCACGTGAAGTGGGTTTTGGGACGGACGACCGGGTGCTCGGCGTGCAAGTCTACCGCGTCGCGGTGGCTCCGAAATCCTAGTCCGGTCTCCATCGGTGCACTAAACGCCGCAAACGACGCATAGGACACCGCCTGCACAGAGTCAGCTGATTGGAGCGGCAGCGTACGTGCCTCTCTGCGGAGACAGGCACGCTGTGGCTATCGTACATCCCATCGGGACTGCTGACCGATGTGGCTGAACGTTGTGCGGCCTGAAGGGTCGTACCGACTCTAGAGCGCCACCGGCGATAGCGCAGCCCGACGTTGTGGATACGAGAGGGCTCCAGCGTTGGCACAGAGCATCCTGCTCACCGGTGCAACCGGCTACGTGGGAGGGCGACTGCTTCCTCTGCTGCACGCGAAGGGCTTTCGCGTCCGGTGTATTGCCCGGCGGCCGGAATACCTGGCGGAGCGCATACCGCAAGGCGTCGAGGTAGTGCAGGCGGATCTCATGGAGCCTGACTCGCTGCCGCCCGCGATGGCTGGCTGTGATCAGGCAGTGTATTTGGTCCATTCGATGGGCAGCCGCGGCGATTTCGCCTCGCTCGATCTGCAGGCAGCGCAAAACTTCGCCAACGCGGCAGCGCAGTGCGGCTTGAGGCGGATTGTCTATCTTGGCGGGCTTGCCGACGATTCGGAGCGGCTCTCCGCGCATCTTCGAAGTCGGCTCGATGTCGGCCAGGTGCTCCGTTCCAGCGGCATTCCGGTTACGGAGCTGCGGGCCTCGGTGATTATCGGCTCGGGCAGTCTTTCGTTCGAGATGGTCAGGGCACTGGTGGAGCGGCTGCCCGTGCTGATCACACCAAGGTGGGTGCGCGTACCCTCGCAGCCGATCGCCATCGAGGATGTGCTGGCGTATCTGATTGGGGCCCTGCGCCAACCGCCTGGCGGATCGAAGGTGTACGAGATTGGCGGTGCCGACGTGGTTACGTATGGCGACCTAATGAGGGAGTACGCCCGGCAGCGTGGTCTTAAGCGGTGGATGATTCCCGTGCCGGTCCTAACTCCTGGCCTTTCGAGCCTCTGGCTGGGCTTGGTTACCCCGCTCTTCGCGCGTGTGGGCCGAAAACTGATTGACAGCATACGCCATCCGACAGTGGTGCGTGAGAAGAGCGCTCTCAGTGACTTCCGCATCCAGCCCATGGGAATGCGGGATGCCATCGCGCGCGCCCTGCGCTGCGAGGACTCCGAACTGGCTGCTACCCGCTGGTCAGATGCAGTGTCTGCATCGTACACGGGACGGCAGTGGGGCGGCCGCAGATACGGCAACCGCCTTGTAGACGTTCGCGCCAGCGCCACATCCGCCTCACCGGAGGCGGCCTTTAGAACCATCCAGCGAATAGGCGGACGCAACGGATGGTACTACGCGCCATGGTTGTGGCGCATCCGCGGATGGCTCGACCTGCTGATTGGCGGCGTAGGCATGCGGCGCGGACGGCGCGATCCCGAGCGGCTGGCAGTCGGCGATGTATTGGACTGCTGGCGCGTGGAGGCGCTGGAGCATGGAAAGCTGCTGAGGCTCGCTGCCGAAATGAAGCTGCCCGGGCGCGCGTGGCTGGAGTTCAGCGTGCGACAGGACGGCGGTGGGCAAACGGAGATCAACCAGGTGGCGATGTTCGATCCTCTTGGGCTGGCCGGCATCCTCTACTGGTACGCCATCTGGCCGCTCCACGAGCTGGTCTTTGCCGGCATGCTGCGTGCAATCGTCCGAAACGCGGAGGCATCCCATGCGGCCTGCAGCACATAGCGCCGCGGCCCTCGGCGTTTCACTGCTCGCGAGCTTTGCGGCCGCCTCCCTCGGCGGCATCGCCACTGCCAGCTCGGTCAGCTCGTGGTACGCTGGGTTGGCGAAGCCGACTTGGACTCCGCCGGACTGGCTCTTTGGCCCGGTCTGGACTCTTCTCTACACCCTGATGGCGGTTGCGGCCTGGATTGTGTGGCGCGGGGCCGGCTGGGGACGACCGCTTCAGGTCTACCTGCTCCAGTATGCATTTAACGCGGCCTGGTCGTTTGCCTTCTTCGGCCTGCGCAGCCCGTTGGGCGGCCTCATCGTGATAGCGGGGCTTCTTGCGGCCATCGCGCTAACTATCCGCCTCTTCGCGCCCGTTTCCCGCACGGCGGCCTGGCTGCTGGCTCCCTACCTCGCGTGGGTCTCGTTCGCGGCGTGCCTTAACGCCGCAATCTGGCTTCGAAACATGTAGGGCGGTACGGGCCACGTACCGCCACTAACGCCACTAATCCTCGCCCTGTGCCTTGGTGAAGCCCTCGCTGCCGTCAAACTCCTGCAGCTTCTCCACGTGCGCCCAGTTCAAGTGGGCACCTACCTCGGCAATGACGCTCTGAAGCTGGGCATTGGTGAGATCCGCGGCGGCTTCTCGCGCAACGAGTCGGCAGCGGAACTGGTCCACGCAATCCGTGATGGCACCGGTGGGTGGGTAGACCTTCGTGCCGCGGTTGGAGATCATTTTAAGTTTGACGGGAGAGCTCTCAAGGATTGCTTCCAACTGCTTGCCGAGGGCATCCGGCGAGCCCGGCCACTCGATGAAGATATCCATTCCCAGGGTGCGTCGCGAGGCGGGGCGGACGGACACGGGATCCGCGGAGACTTGCGGCAGCTTTATCGGCCTATAGTCCCGCACCTTCCACTGGGAAGGGCGGCGTCCGAGGTTGCGGATAATCTCGTTGGTGTAATCCGTGGTTGAGCAGCCCTTGTCGTAGCCGACCACGTCGCCCGTGCGCACCTTGCCTTCTTCCAGCGTAACCAGCAGGGCGTTCTCGATGGCCGCGGCTGCGTCGAATTCGTCCAGGTACCGCAGCATCATGATGGCGGAGCCTATCACCGCTGTAGGGTTGATGACATTCTTGCCGGCGTACTTGGGAGCCGAACCGTGGACGGCCTCGAAGATGGCGACTTCGTTGCCGATGTTCGCCGACGGGGCAAAGCCAAGTCCCCCGATGAGTGCCGAGGTGAGGTCGCTGATGATGTCGCCGTTCATGTTCGTGGTCACAATCACATCGAACTGCTCCGGCCGCTTCACCAGCTGATGGGCGCAGTTGTCTATGATCACGTGCCAACTCTCGATGTCGGGATAGTCCTTCGCAACCTCCTCGAAGGTTCGCTTCAGCATGCCTTCCGTCAGCTTCATGATGTTGGACTTCGTGGCGCATGCAACGCTCTTGCGCCCCTCGGACCGAGCGAACTCGAAGGCGAAGCGGGCTATCTTCTCGCAACCCTTTCGGGAGATGAGCTTTAAGCACTGGGCCACGCCGGGGGTCTGCATGTGCTCAATCCCCGCGTAGAGGTCTTCCACGTTCTCGCGCACGACAACGAGGTCAATGCCGCGGCCAGAGTAGGGGGTACGTACGCCAGGGAGCTCGCGCACGGGCCTCACATTGGCATAGGTCTCGAAGAGCTTGCGGAGCGTCACGTTGGCGCTCTTCTCTCCGTAGCCGACCGGAGTGCCGAGGGGGCCCTTCAGGACGCAGCGGGTCTTGTGTACCGACTCGATGGTATCCGCCGGCACTCCCGAGGCGATGCCCTGCTTGAAGACACTCTCACCGGCGTGACGCTCCTCCCACGCGATCGGGGCGCCCGTCGCCTCGACGATTCGGACGGCCGATTCAACGCACTCTGGACCGATGCCGTCGCCAGGAATAACGGTAACAAGCTTCTTGCCGTCCGGCGTGATGTGTCTGGACATGGATGCCTCCAAGACGCTGGAATCGCTGGCCGGAGCGCCCTCCGGCGGGGTCGCCCGATTATACCCGTGCGTAACCCTCGTTCGGCGTGTTCAGGCCTTGCAGAGACGCCAGGCTCCCCCGCGGCGTCCACAACGACCTAGGTATACTTAGTCTGCATTTAGTGAGAAGACTGCACGGGGGAAGTGGATGAGCGAGACAACTTCCGAGAAGGCCACCTGGCGGACGAAGGTGGGCCTTGCGGAGATGCTGAAGGGCGGCGTCATCATGGATGTGGTGAACGCCGAGCAGGCCATCATCGCCGAGGAGGCGGGAGCCGTTGCGGTGATGGCGCTCGAGAGAGTACCGGCGGATATACGGGCCGATGGCGGTGTGGCGCGCATGTCCGATCCGAAGGTGATCAAGGAGATCATGAACGCGGTTACCATTCCCGTAATGGCCAAGTGCCGCATCGGCCATTTCGCCGAGGCGCAGGTGCTGGAGGCGCTCGGGGTGGACTTTATAGACGAGAGCGAGGTGCTGACGCCCGCCGATGAGGAGCACCACGTCTACAAGCACGCTTTTCGGGTGCCCTTTGTGTGCGGCTGCAGGAACCTTGGCGAGGCGCTTCGGCGCATCGGCGAAGGCGCCGCAATGATTCGCACCAAGGGCGAAGCAGGCACCGGCGATGTAGTGGAGGCCGTGCGCCACATGCGTGCGGTGATGAGCGGTTTGCGGCGGCTTCAGGCGATGGGGCCGGATGAACTGATGGCGGCCGCCAAGGAGCTGCAGGCACCGTATGAGCTGGTGGAAGAGTGCCATCGAACCGGCAAGCTCCCCGTGCCGAACTTCAGCGCGGGCGGTATCGCAACGCCCGCCGACGCCGCACTGATGCGTCAGCTGGGCGCAGAGGCGATCTTCGTCGGCTCCGGCATCTTCAAATCAGAGGACCCGAAGCAGAGGGCCCGCGCCATCGTGACCGCCTGCACCTACTATGACAAGCCGGACATCGTGGCGGAGGTTTCGGAAGGGTTGGGCCAGCCGATGCGTTCGGTGGATGTGCGCTCACTGGAGGAGAAGCAGC
This sequence comes from uncultured Chthonomonadales bacterium, assembly GCA_964526545.1. GTDB lineage: Bacteria > Armatimonadota > Chthonomonadetes > Chthonomonadales > CAJBBX01 > CAZGLN01. Next base: position 148 of record CAZGLN010000182.1, on the reverse strand, counting down.
TTCTCGCTCCCAGGGGCTGGTAGCCGGCGGGCTGCTCTTGTTGCTGCTTCGGCCCGGGCCCCGGCGTGCTTCGAATTGCCGGGGCCTGAGTGCTTTATGACACCCTGGGTCCTGCCCTCGTACGCAGTCCCTAACCATGGCATCACGA
>CAZGLN010000181.1:1455-8232 GCA_964526545.1 uncultured Chthonomonadales bacterium | reverse complement strand
CCGTTGAGGTCGAAGACCTGCTCCAGGCCGGCGAGTCGCGGGAAGATGAGGAAAGTCCACACTAGGCCGGTAATCAGTCCGACGAGAAAGACGGTCCACAGGTGGCGCTTGATCGGCGCGCCAATGGCGCTGGTCTGGGTCATCGTGGGTTCTCCTCGCAGCGGGCTCTCGGCATCCATCATCCTCCCGCGCTGAAACGCAAGTCGCGCAGAATGCGCAGTTGGTACAGGGTGAAGCCTATCAGCATCGCACCCATTATCCAGGCGGCTGCCGTGGCATAGCCGAACTTCAGGTACATGAAGGCGTTGTACCAGACCTCCAGGCCGATGGTATGGGTGCGGTAAACGGGCCCCCCGCCGGTCATCACGAAGATATTCTCCATCGCCTTGAAGGCGCCGATAAAGGCACCCACCAGGTTGATGATGATGAGCGGCTTAAGGGCGGGCAGCGTTACCATCCTAATCTTGGCCCACACGCCCGCGCCGTCTAGATCGGCCGCCTCGTACATCTCGTCCGGAATGGTCTTGAGGGCAGCGAGATAGATGATGCTTCCTGGCCCGGCCCCTGCCCAGACGCCGGGAATAATCACTGCGAGCATAGCCAGAGACGGGTCGCCAAGCCAGTCAATGTTGACTTCCGTCGGCAGGGCGATTCCAAGGTGCAGTGTCCCGGCAAGCCAGTTCACGGCGGCGTTCATTCCGGCAACCACCTGGTTCAGCAGGCCCTGAGGCGAGGGATCGTAGAACTGCTTCCAGAGAAAGAGTACGACGAGACTGGACGTAACGGCAGGCAGATAGTAGAGCGTGCGGAAGAGCATCTTGCCGCGGGGCACCTCGCTTAGCATGAGCGCCAGCAGGATGGGCAGGCCGAAGCCGATGGCAAGAGTGAGCCCGACGTACTCGAAGCTGTTGCGAATGCCTCGCCAGAAGGTCTCCTGGGTTGCCGCCTCGATGAAGTTGTCCAAACCGATGAATGTGGGCGGCTGGGTTATCCGGTAGTCCTGAAAGGCCATCACGAGGCCGCGGGCGAGCGGATAGTAGGCCCACACCGCGATGCTGAGCACGGCCGGCGCCATGAAGAGCCATGGCACCAGGTGATAGCGCCATGAGCGCACGCCGGCTGGTCGAGAGCCGGGCTCGCCGGCGACGCTCATGGAGAGACGCCGGAGCATGAAGAGCGCCGCTCCAAGCACCATGGCGAAGCCGCCCACGACTACTCCCAGCGCGATGCGCCGCCTCTTCTGCATCACTTCCGGTGGGACGTAGCCGAGCAGTTTGGTATCTATCTTGGCGGCTGCCTGTTTCAGGAGGGCCAGCGCCGGCTTCTCTGGGTCCAGTATCGCCTGCTGCAGGGGCACATCCAGCTCGGTGTAGATCATCTGTCCGGGCGGCTCCGGCTTGCCGTTCTGGAAGAGCTGCTCGAGCGAACGCACCCACTCGTCGCTCATTCGGCTCACAAGCTCCTCGTAGCCGTGTTTGCGCAGGCTCACAGGGCTCACGAACTGAGCGAGGCCGGCCTCCACGTAGGCCTTGGTACGTACCGCATCGGCGTGGTCGGAGCCCATAAACTTGACGAACTCCCACGCGGCGGCACGCACGCGCGGGTCCTTCTGGAGCGCGCTTATGCCGAGCATGGATGCGTTGACCTCGTTACCTGTGAGGCCCGTGGGACCCTTGGGCATTGGTGCGATGCCGATGAGGGCAGGACTGATGTTGGCCGTGGATTGGTTGGCGATGAGGTCCGACTGGTATTGGAACCACATGCCGAGTTTGCCCTTCTCCACAAAGTCCCTGTAGATGTTGGCCGTCCGGATAGCCACGCCCCGATGGACTTTGCCGCTCGGCAGCGTGATGGGCGCTAGCAGCAGCTTGCGATAGAACTCAAGGGCGGCCGCGCCTTCCGGAGTGGCGAATGCCGTTACATAGCGGCCGTCGGGTTGCTTGCGCACCACGTCGCCGCCTGCCTGCCAGAGGAAGTTGACCCACCACCAGGCGGTCCCTTGAGGCGCGGACTCGAAGCCGAAGCCATACTGCCCTTTGTCGGGATTGGTCAGCCGCTTCGCATACGCGTAGAACTCGTCCCAGTTGCGCGGCGGGCGGTTGGGGTCCAGGCCCGCGTCGCGAAAGAGGTCCTTGCGGTAGTAGAGCGCCTGGACAAACTGCATGTAGGGGAAGCTGTAGATCTTCCCGTTGACGGTGATGGTCTGCAGTATGAGCGGATGAATGCGCTTTACGACATCGGGCTCCCGTTCGATGAATTCATTGAGCGGGTAGAGGAAGCCCTGGCGGTAGAAATTCTCCAACTGACGGAAGTTGACGTAGAGCACATCCGGCGCCATGCCGCCCGCCATGGCCATCAGCAGGCCGCTCTCGTTGGCCGGGCCTTGCACTTCCAGGCCGGTGGCGACCACCAGGCGAATCTCCGGATGCAGCCTCTGAAACTCCTCGATGACGGCGCGGTTGGCGCGCGCCATGGGGGCGGTGGTGTCCTTGCGAGGGATGGCGAATCCGCCACTGCCCCACAACCGAAGGGTTACGGGTTCACTCGCCTCGGCGATGTGGGGCAGGAGGGCGCAGAGCAGCAGTGCGAGGGCGTTCAAAGTCCGCATTTGGCCCATTTTAGCCGGGCCGGTTCGCGGCGTCAAACGCGCGGCGGCAGGCAGCCCCTCAGGCCGCGATCGGTGCGAAGGTCCTGGCTCTACCGCTTCGCTGGCAGGGCGTCCTTGAGCTCACGGATCCAGATGTTTCTGAAGCGGACCGGGTTGCCATGATTCTGCAGCAGGATGGGGCCGCGCGCAGGTGGATCTCCCGAGATGCCTGCCACGGTATTGGTTGGCGGAATCTCCACACGGTCGTGAATCTTCACTCCAGTCCAGCACACCGTGAGCCGAGGATTCTCAACGACCTTGCCATCCGGCCCAAACCGCGGCGCGCGGAAGAGAATATCGTAGGACTGCCACTCACCGGGCTTGCGCGGCACGAGCTGGTCCGGGTCCTTCAGACCGTAGATGGCGCCGCATCCGCCCGCCTTGTACGTCTCGTTGTCCACCATGTCCAGAACCTGGATTTCGTAGCGGCCGTGGTTGTACACGCCGCTGTTGGCGCGCTCCTGGCCCTTGGCGTTTGGCATGAAGGGCAAGCAGAACTCCACGTGCAGCTCGTAGTCTCCGAATTCCTGCTTGGTCACGATATCCGGGTAGCCCGGCGTAACCTCCATGGCGCCGTCCACAATCCGCCACGAGAATTCGGCGTTGGTTCCACGATGCTTCCAGGCAGCTCCCGACTTGCCGTCAAAGAGTACAATGGCGCCTCGCGGCGGCTTCTTGCCGATATCGCGCATCTTGGGATCTTGCGCTTGCGCCGTACTCATTGCGAGACAGAGAAGCAGAGCGGCCAGCGCCGCCCAGGTGCCACGTGCCATCAGGTGAGGTCCTTTCCGGTGGAGTAGGGCGCCTCCTCCCGAATCATGGTCGCACTCTTCGCAGTCGGAGTGAGTTCATGACCACGGAGACGGAGGAGAGCGCCATGGCGGCAGCGGCCAGGCTCGGGTTCAGGCGGCCCGACGCCGCCAGCGGAATGCCGATAACGTTGTACACAAATGCCCAAAACAGATTCTGCCGAATGGTGCGCAGAGTGGCGCGAGAGAGCCGGATGGCCGAAGGCACGCCGCGCAGGTCTGCCCGCATGAGCGTGATCCCCGCGGTCTCCATGGCGATATCTGTTCCGGTACCCATGGCGATGCCCAGGTCGGCCTGTGCAAGGGCGGGCGCGTCGTTTATGCCGTCGCCCACCATGGCCACCACGCGGCCGCCGGATTGAAGCTGCTGCACAACATTCGCCTTGCCCTCCGGCGGAACCTCCGCGAAGAACTCATCCACTTCGGCAGTCCTGGCCAACAAGGCTGCCGACGCTCTGTGATCACCCGTTACCATTGCCACGCGCAACCCCATGTCGCGCATTTGGCTCACGGCCTCCACTGCGTGGGGGGCGAGGCTATCGGCAAGGCCCAGGGCGCCGAGAACGGCTCCCTCGGCGGCCACAACGGCGACTGTGTGGCCGGCCGCGCGGAGCGCGTCGCACTTCTCGATGAGTGCGGAGCCGAGTGAGACACCCAACTTCTGCAAGAGCTCCGGGCTGCCCACCATCACTTGCGCGCCTTGCACCTTCGCGACCACGCCCCCGCCGACGTGGGCGGTCATCTCTTCGGGACGCTCCACTTCCAGGCCCTCGCCGCTCGCGGCAAGCACAATCGCGTTCGCCAAAGGATGCTCGGAGCCGGCTTCCGCGGATGCCGCCACGCGCAGAAGATGCTCCCTTGGGACCCCGGGTTCGGGGAGAACCTCGACGACCCTCGGCCGTCCAACCGTAAGCGTCCCCGTCTTGTCCAGCAAGACGTCGGAAACGCGTCCGGCAGTCTCCAGTGCGATGGCATCCTTGACCAGTATGCCGAGCTCGGCCCCGCGTCCCGTACCCACCATGATGGCGGTGGGAGTCGCAAGGCCCATGGCACAAGGGCAGGCAATCACCAGGACGGCCACGGCAGGCAGGATGGCCTCGGACACACCTACGCGCAGTGCGCCGATCCAGAACAAGAACGTACTCAGTGCCGCCACAACCACGATGGGTACAAAGACGCCCGCCACGCGGTCCGCAAGGCGCTGCATCTGGGCTTTGGTTCCCTGCGCGCGCTCGACCGCGCGGACAATGCCCGCGAGCGTCGTTTCGGATCCCACGCGAACTGCCCGCACCACCATCAGACCAGGACCGTTGACCGTGCCGCCGGTTACGCTGTCGCCCTGGGCCTTGTCTACCGGCAGCGGCTCGCCGGTGAGCATACTCTCGTCCACGGAGGAGCTTCCGGAGAGCACCACGCCGTCCACGGCGATTCGCTCGCCAGGTTTCACCAGCACCTCATCGCCGGCGCGGACTTCCCGCACGGGCACGACTATCTCGGCACCATTGCGGCGCACCGTGGCCGTGTCTGGAGTTAGCGCGATTAGCCGCGTGATGGCGCTGCTGGCACTGGCGCGCGCGCGTCGTTCCAGGTACCTGCCGAGCAGCACGAGGGTGATAATGGTTGCGGCGGACTCGAAGTAGGAGTGGCCGCCAAGTCCCGCGAGGGCAGCGACGCTTGCTAGAAAGGAGGCATTCGTGCCCACGGATACGAGCACGTTCATGTCGGGGGCGCGCCTCAGAACGGCATGCCATGCCCCGGCATGGATTCCGCGTCCGGAGCCATAGACCACCACGGCGGTGGCCGCCGCGAGAATCGCCTCCACCCATGGCGGCCTGTGATGCATCCAGACCATGCTGACGGCGACAATCGGCGCAGTCAAGACGACGGCAAAGACCAGTTCGCGGCGGAGGCGGCCGAGATGGGCCAGATCGGACTCGCTCCCGCGGCTCGGGCTCTCCTCCGCAAGGATCTCGGCCGAGTATCCAGCGGACTCCACTGCCGCGACGAGCTCCGTCACGCGGCTCGCCGGTCCATCGAACTCCACGCTCGCGCGCTCGGTGCCCAAGTTCACGGCGGCGGATTGAACGCCCTCCACGCGGGTGAGCGCGCGTTCGACGTGCGATACACAGGCGGCGCAGTGCATGCCGCGGATCTGCAGTTGGCAGCGGTTAGCGGCCACCGGCCGAATCGTCTCCCGCGGGTCCCGCCTTATACCCGGCTTCCTCGATCGCTTTCACAAGATCCGCCGTTCGAGCCCGAGAGGGTTCGTAAGTGGCTCTGGCCTGGTTGCGCTCCAGGGACACCTCAACGGCACTAACGCCGGGCAGGCTGCTTAGCGCCTTTTCCACACGCGCCACGCACGCCTGACAGTGCATGCCCTCAACGGAGAGCACGGCGATTTCGGTCATCGGATGGAACCTCCGGGTGCGGGTTGTTCGTCCGCGGGTTCAATGGACTGCAGAACGGACTCAGAATACTGAAACATACGTTCGAGCAGTGCATCCCATCGCCAGTAGATCCTGCTCAGGTTCTCTGGTGCAACGGCTTGCACCGCTCTGGCTTCGCTGCCGGGTGGAATGGTGCCGTACTCACGCACGCGGCAGGCGAACGTAGGGACCACCTGTGGGCTCTTGCCATGGGGGTGCAGCAGGTAGTGCCCGATGTAGATCAGCTTGATGGGAACGGCTCCTACCTCCTCTGCGGTCTCGCGAATGGCGGCCTCTTCCGGCGACTCGCCCGGTTCGATGTGCCCGCTCGGCACCGTCCAACCTCTCTCGACCAGGGCCAGAACATAGCCCTCAGGGCTTCGCGCCATGACCACAACGGCGCAAGGCTCTATGGACCAGCTCGGCACCTTTTCCGGAATGAACTCCACGTGGGTGGCACCCCATTGCGTGCGCGGGAAGCCGCCCGTTCGCGATGAAGCGTTACCCATCCCCGCGTTCCCCCATCGTTTACACCTCACGCCACTCGGTGTTACAATGGCCGCGTCTGCGGTGGACCAGGTGCACTCGGTGCGGGCGGCGCATTCACCACTTTGCCCAGTACGTCCGCCAACCGAACCGGACCGAAATTCCGGCTGTCCTCTGAAACGCGGCGGTTGTCGCCAAGCACCACGATGGTTCCCTGAGGTACCTTGACCTGGTAAGGTGTCTGCGGGTTCTCCGGTCGGTCGAAGTAGTCGCGCACACTGAGGAAGCGAAGCGAGGCCCGCGGGCTCAAGGTCTCTCCTGGAAGGTAGGCCACGCGCTTGATAAGGATGTCCGAGTCGACTCGTACGATGACAACGTCTCCCTTCTTCAGGCCGCCGAGGAGGCGATA
>CAZGLN010000181.1:0-1445 GCA_964526545.1 uncultured Chthonomonadales bacterium | reverse complement strand
CATCTGGCCATCCCGGTAAGTCGGCACCATCGAGTCACCGCGAACGACCGTCAGCCGAAAACTGAGGAATACGGCCAACGCAAACACGCAGAATCCCAGAAGCACATACCACTGCCGGCGAGAGGGCGCTTTCACTTGGCGGACTTCCTGGATGGTAGGTAGTTGACTCGCACCTGACCGCCAAGTATAGCACCCCGCTCGCCGCGGTTCCGGGACCTAGAAACATCCATGGACCAGACCATCGTAGAAGTCATGCATAAGTCCGCGGGAGGCTGGATTGCCGCGCTCGTCGCGTCCAACGTGCTGCTGTTCCTGGCCGTAATCGCGCTCACAATCCGTTCCTGGCGGCTCATGCAGCTCTACACCCGACTGACGCGGGGTGCGAGCGGCGCCAACCTGGAGGAGCTTCTGCTCGAGTACGCCGACACCGTTCACAAGACGGCCGATCGCCTGTCCGAGGCCGAGCGGGCCATCGAGAGATTGGCCGAGGTCCAGCGGCGCTGTGTGCAGCATGTCGCCGTGGTCCGTTACGATGCCTTCGAGGACGTGGGCGGCGAACAGAGTTTCGCGCTTGCCGCCCTGGATGAGCGCGGGGTTGGAGTGGTGCTCTCCAGCGTGTACAGCCGCTCCGACGTGCGCGTGTATGCGAAGGAGATGCGGAACGGCAAGCCGAGTCATGCGCTGAGCAGCGAAGAGCAGCGTGCGATTGCCAGAGCCCGGGAGAGTTAGCGGCATGTCGGAGATCTCCGCGTCTTCGCAGGGCTCGGCTCGTCGAGAGGAGCCCGCCGACGAAAAGGCGCTCATCGCGCGATGCAAGGCCGGGGATAAGACCGCCTTCGATGACCTCATCAGGCGGTATGAGCGGCGCATCTACAACTTCGCCTACAGGCTCTGCGGGAACCATGAAGAGGCGGGCGACATCGCCGCGGATACCTTTGTTCGCGTCTACACCTCGCTGGCGAACTTCCGCGGCGAATCCAGCTTTCTCACCTGGCTGTTCCGTGTGATTACCAACATCTACCTGGACGAGCGCAAGCGCCAACGTGCCCGGCCGAAGCAATCACTTGATGAACTCATCGAGCTCGATGAGAATTCGCTTGTGCGGCAGATCGAGGACCGCTCACCCACGCCGGAGGAGCGGCTGGAGGCGACGGAGCGCACCGAGATTCTGCAGAGGGCCATCCTGCAGCTGCCGGAATTCCAGCGCGTGATGGTGGTGCTGTATCACACCGAGAACCGCTCATACGAGGAGATCGCGGAGCTGCTGGATTTGCCGATCGGGACCGTGAAGTCCCGCCTCAACCGCGCGAGGCTTACCCTGCGCCAGATTCTTGAGCCGGATCGGGAACACTTCCGGCGCTAGACCCGTCTGACAGACGACCGCTGCCTCCAACACTGGCACCGCGGTCAATGGATACGCTGACATGCTGTGTGAGCGAGCGCAA
>CAZGLN010000180.1:3402-8233 GCA_964526545.1 uncultured Chthonomonadales bacterium | reverse complement strand
GCGACTATCCCGAAGACGAGTAGGCACCCACCACCGCGATGGCTGCAAGTGAGTAGCTTGCTTGTACTGCGCAGTGTGGGGCGTTAATGGATAGGTGAACGACGGGACAGACGAACTACCTCGAACCCTACCCGGCCTGAGCTCCTAAGCCGCAACGACGCAAGAGGAACGGGCTAGGAAGCCGAGGTGATGCTCTGCGGTTAGACGAGCTTTCGGCTACTGCTTGCAGGACGCAGTCCCTGCAGCAACAACGATGGAAGTGCGGACTACCGTTTCGCTGGCGCCTCCAGCTTGTCGTCGGTAACGGGCCGGGCCAGAACAGCCTCCTTCAGACGCCAAATGTGACCTCCACGCCGCTTGCGCTCGACGTCGCGCGCCAGCTTCTGGTACTCCAAATCAAAGCAGCGGCTCGCGGCTACGTAGCGCTCATACGCGCTTTCAAGCCGGCGGTAACCCTGCTCTGGTAGCTCCCGAATCTCCTGCGATCTTTGAGATTCGAGTGTGGCAATACGCTCATCGCGTGCTTTCACGAGCGCTGCCTTCTCTTTACGTAGCCGATCCAGCCGACACCAAGCATTTCGCCTACGAATTTCCAGACGGCTAGCCTCTGCAACCGCCTGCACTCGCGGGTCAAGAAGTCGATTGGCGTGCGGTGACGTAAGTTGCTCCTCAGCACCTAATCTCTCAACTTCGGTGTAGTGCGACCCATCCCCCGAGACATCTGTAGACATGTCGTCGGGCACAGCGTCGAGCCCAACATTTGGATTCGCATGCGAATTCTCACGTGAAGGAGACTGAGCGGCCTGTGGCAAGTACTCCTCTGTACCGTAAAAGTTACTGTCGGAACCAGAGTAGCGATTTGCAGGACAGTGCAAGCTGACATCCTGGCCAGCTGTTTCGTCAGAACGCTCCGATTTACTTGTTACGGGACTGGGCAGACGCACCGACCTCTCCACAATCACTACTTCACCACCGCGGTGCTTTACTGCCTCCTCATGGCGGGTCTTATGTATTTCAGTCGCCAGTTCATGGATAGCAAGCTCGCGTCGCGAGGCGAGAAATGAACGAATGCATCGGGCCATGGTGTCGCGCCATTCAGTGACTGCGTAGAGGAGTACGAACGGCACACTGGCGATCAGTGAGAGAACGTAGTACTCTACACCTAGACCTCTGTCATCTGTTACCGACGTTCCCTGGAGTAATGCACGATTGGCCCGTGCGCTAGCAAAGACCTCAACAATGCCGTGCCGCTCTACCAGAGCCTCGATAGCCACCAGACCCAGAATGGCAACAGTGCCAACCACAAATGCTATCCATCGTATAAGGCCATGGAATCGCACGGATGTATGTCGCTCATCTTCAATCGAGGCAAGAAAAGCGCAGTAAACATATTCGCAGATGGTACTTGTCACCCCCGCCACACCTTTGCCGATTGCCCAGAACACAGAGGTGCCGGCCAGTAGACATACTACGAGCGCAGCTTGAGCCATCCTCCAGTCAATCGACATGATTTTCGGGTCCAGAAGGCCAAGCAGAACTCCTGCACTGAATCCGAAGATGGACCCGAAGACGAGGATTGCGAACATCTTTCCGACGGTGTGCCAGAAGCGAGACCATCGAGTGTTGGCTTCTGCGGTCTCGGGATATATCAGGCCAAGGCGCGCAGCAAGAGCTTCTGCCGAAGGCGCACGTAAGGTTGCCTCACTGCGAGGGAATTCAACCTGAACGTAGCGGAGTTCGGTTGGTAGAGTAGCGGGTTCGGCGGGTGCGCTGCCGTTTATCGGTTGATCCGACGCTTCCGGGTCGCCGTTTACGCGTGGCGATTCAGTGGCTGCGCCTGTGACTCTAGTCCATTCGTTGTTCTGGTTTGGGGAACTAGCCAAGTCTGGTGTAGCGTTAGGCGTGCCGGGAGTCGTCTGCACGTTAGGGGATACATGCGACGCCTGTGAATGGTCTGAGCCTTCGGATCCATCTGTTGCTCGACCCTTGAACGGCATGATGCCACGAAGCCGCTGGAAGAGGCCACGCGGCGCGATGCGAGCGCTATCGTCCACATGTCCGTTGGCAGATGCTGTTAAGCCCTCATCTGCTTCTGAGACATCAGGTTCCTGGGCGACGCCATCCGGGATGCGCCCGATCTCCTTGGGGTCCAAGTCGTGGAGGGCACAGATTTCCGCGATGCGTTCCCGTGATTCTTCCCATACGGCTAGGTAATGGTCTAGATTCTGATCAACTTCAGCCAATTCGGCTCTACACTTGGCGCGCTCCTGCGCAATCAGGGAGTCGATGCGTTCATCTGCGCGACGCGCCTCTTCGTTCTTATTCTGAAGCCGTTCTTCTTCCTCGCGGAACACTTTCCGATAGGTATCAAGCGCGGAACGGACGCGGTCCGCAAGCTCACGCAGGTAAACCGCACGCATAGGGAAGAACCGATTCGCAAGGTCGAATGCGGGCCTGTATGCCTCTTCAAGCGTGCTGGGATCCGGCAGTATCTGATCCCTGAACTGAACGTCACCTGGGGCAGGCGGAAAGTCAGCAGGATTCTGTAGCCTCCTTCGGAAATAAAGTCGTGCCGCCTCTGGACTTACGACAACGCAGTCAATACCGCGGTCTGTGGATCGTCTTGCTGGACTCTCGAAGGTAGTCATGCTCGTGCTCGCAAGCCTCAAGGCTGTCAAACTACTGCTTTGTCTCCCTGATCTCCCTCAGGAACTGGACAACGGCGGCATCCGTTTCTTTTCCGGGGCCTGCCAATCGCAGTCTTGTCTCGCCCATGCTGTCAAAGGCAGTACGCCAGTTCGACCTGTTAGATGGGCGGATTCCACCAACGATCATCCTGAACCTTCCTTCCTTGCTGAGCCGATCGCCTGCTTGCTCAAAGCGCGTCTTGTCTTCCTGCAGCTCAGCGTCTCCGTCCGTTAGCACAACAGCATGAACTTGGCGCGAGGGATCCGCCTCTACTATCCTCACTAGGCGCTCAAGAAGTAATGCTGGCCGAGTAAAGCGTCCCTGATGCGGACTCGGCTTAAACTGGCGTTTCACGTCGTCAAGAGCGTCTCTGCGTCTGGGCACATCCGGTCCCCATAATTCGTTAACTTCGCGGTCGAATGCAAAGACCCACAGCGCGCACCGATTCCCGAGACTTCTATACAAGCATTGATCGATAATATTAAGGTATTGCTCACGGACGGTCGCATGACCTGTGGAGCCTGAAGTATCTACTGCCACTACAAGAAGTGACCCGGTGACGTTCGCATCTGGTTCCCTCGGAGGCGCGTTGGGAATCGTCCGATGCATTACGATCGGCGTCTTGTTGTTGGAAGGACTGCAACCCATTATAAGTGCCGCTAGCACAGCTACCCAAAGTGCTCCAGCAAGCCACGCGCAGCTTTTTTGCATTGGCAGTAATCCTCTCAGGGACCCGGCAAGGCCCATAGACAGAGATGGTCACGAACAGTCGGTTAAACACCAAATATAGCATGTTTGTCGGTGGAGCGCAACGGTCTCTCATTGGCGCCGCGTCTTTGGCATGTCGTTCAGCCTCACTCTGTCCTCGCAGTTGCCACTGGATACTAAGAGAACCTCCGGGTTAGTGGGTAACGCGGTTCGTACTGACAAAGTCCACCCATGGCGCCAGAGGTGAGAGCATGGCTCGTCTAGCTTTGCGATATGCAGGCTCCGAACGATCGCGAGGGTAGACTATGGTCATCATATCGGAGAGGCGGATGGCCCATGCCGAGCAGCATCGTGGATCAGTACAACGAGCAAGGTTATGTAATCTGCCGCGACGTGCTGGATGCCGAACTGGTGCGGGAGGCCAGCGACCATGTGGAGTGGCTGCTGAAGCGCCATCCTGGAGTGAGGCCGGAGCATCTGGGGCACACGCTGATGACCCACGACCCCTTCTGGGTGCGCCTGGTGGGCGATGACCGGCTGCTGGATATCGCCGAGCAGTTCATCGGTCCCAACATCGCTCTCTTCGCCTCGCACTACATATCGAAGCCTCCGCGCGACGGACAGCCGGTGCTCTGGCACCAGGACGGCAGCTACTGGCCGCTGGAACCCATGGAGGTGATCACGCTCTGGCTCGCGGTAGACGATTCCACCCCTGAAAACGGCTGCATGCGGGTGATACCGGGGACGCAGCATATGGATCTGCAGCAGCTGCGGCCGCGCACGGACGTGGCAAACGTCCTCAGCTCCGGCATGGATGAGGCGCTTGTGGATGAGTCGAAGGCGGTGGATGTCGTGCTCAAGGCGGGAGATGTCTCCATCCACCATCCGAACGTCATCCACGGATCGGATGCGAACCACTCCGACAAGAGGCGGTGCGGGCTGACGATACGCTACATTCCCACCTCCACGCGGATACTGCCCAAGGGGCAGCTTACTCCGGAGGGCCGCTGGCCGAGCGCCTTCCTGCTGCGAGGCGAGGCGGTGCCCGGAGTGAACGATTACAATCCGCGGCCGAAATACGTGCCCGGGGAGTGCATGCCGTTCCGCGGCTGCGAGGAGTGGAAGTAGTTGCCGAGACCTGCGCGCCTGTGGTGGGCGTGCCGAACATGGAGAGTGTCCAGCCATGCGCCGGTATACTCCTTGGAGGGAGTTACCGAAAGTCTCTACAACCAACTCGGAGGGTCGTAGGCCTTGCCGCTGATTATAGAGCGTGACGACGGCGGTCTGCCGAAATCGAAGAAGGGAAAGCAGCTAAGCCCCGCGGCCTTGCAGGCACGAAGGCGCTCCCAGCGGATCGCCTCCGCGGGTCTGGTGGTGATCACAGTTCTTGCGGTCGCGTTTTTGGTGCAGTACATCGCCGCCCAGTCCAAGCCCA
>CAZGLN010000180.1:0-3392 GCA_964526545.1 uncultured Chthonomonadales bacterium | reverse complement strand
CCGGAGCTGAAGAAGCAGGTGCAGGCGGCGCCCGGCACCAACACGAATCCGGCGCAGGTGCCGGCGGGAGCCGCAGCGGCGCGGCGGGTGGGCACGCCGGTTCCGGGTCTGCCAGCCACCGGACTGCCCGGAGGAGCGGTAACGGATCCTTCGCGCGAGGACGATGGCCAACCTGCCGACGGCATCCACTAGTCCGCTCGATGCCGGGTGTGCAGGTGGTGTGGAGGTGCTCGGTCGCCGTGCGCGGCCTTGTTACTCCACCAGGTGGCAGGCGACGCGCCTGCCTACGTCCACCTCGCGAAGTGCCGGTACAGACTGCTCGCAGAGGGTAACGGCCAGCGGACAGCGCGTGCGAAACCGACAGCCGCTGGGTATCGCGACGGGTGTGGGCACATCGCCCTCGAGTGGCGGTCGGCGGCTCTGGCGCCCTGGCTCGAGACGCGGCGCGGAGGCGATCAGTGCCTTTGTGTAGGGATGCAGGGGCCTCTCAAAGAGCGCCTCGGCGGGTCCCTCCTCCACTATTACACCCAGGTACATCACGAGCACCCTGTCGCACACGTGCCGGACGATGGAGAGATCGTGCGCAATAAGCAGGTAGGCCAGCCCCCGGGAGGCCTGGAGGTCTGCCAGAAGGTTGAGAACCTGCGCGCGCACGGAGACATCCAGCGCAGAGATGGGCTCATCGAGAACGAGGAGCCGCGGATCGGTTGCGATGGCCCTAGCAATGCCGATTCGCTGCCGCTGCCCTCCCGAGAACTCGTGCGGATAGCGCACCGCAAACGAGGGATCGAGGCCCACCTGTTGAAGGAGCGCCTCCGCCCGTTTCAGCGCCTCGATCCGGCCGCGGACCAGCCGATGCACGCGCAGCGGTTCGGCTACTATATCGCCCACCGACATGCGGGGATTGAGCGCGGACATGGGGTCCTGAAAGACCACTCCCATGTGCTGCCGAAGGCGCCGGAGATCCTCTCCACCCAGATGCGCCAGGTCGCTTCCCTCGAACTCCACTCGGCCCGCCGTGGGAGTCAGCAGACGCAAGATTGTGCGCCCGGCGGTGCTCTTGCCGCACCCGCTCTCGCCTACCAGGCCTACCGTCTCCCTTGCGTGCACTTCGAGGTCAATGCCATCCACGGCGCGTACCGTCTCGCGCACGCGCCTCCAGCCAACACGGCGCGTGAGCGGAAAGTGCCGTACAAGGCCCGATACACGCAGGAGAGGCGCGTCTTGCACTATGTTCTCTCCTCCGGCGGCGCACCGGCGAGATAGCACCGTGCCGCATGATTGGGCGCAACGGCCGCCAGCGCGGGTTCCCTTGCGTGGCATGGCTCGAAGACGCGTGGGCATCGCGGCGCGAAGGCACAACCCGCTGGCAGGTCGCCGGGGTTGGGCGGCTGCCCGCCGATGCTTTTCAGCCGCTTTGCCGTGCCGGTGTTCATTTCCGGGAGCGACTCCAACAGCGCGGTGGTGTAGGGATGCATGGGCTGCCGCAGTACCACATCCGTTGGGCCCTGCTCCACGACCACTCCCGCGTACATCACGAGCACGCGGTCGCACATTTCGGCAACAATCGCCATGTCGTGGGTTATCAGCAGGATGCCGGCATTCGTGCGCTCGCGAATATCCAGCAGCAGAGACATTATCTGCGCCTGAACCGTTACATCCAGGGCCGTGGTGGGCTCATCGGCGATGATGAGAGCCGGCTCCGCCGCCAATCCCATCGCGATCATGCACCGCTGGCGCTGACCTCCACTGACCTGGTGCGGATATTGCCGGTACCGGATCTCCGGCGAGGGCATGTGCACCGCGCGCAGCAGTTCCAGCGTGCGATCACGGGCCTGTCGCCTGGTGCCGGCACTGTGTGCGCGCACCGCCTCCTCAATCTGGGCTCCTAGCGACATGGTTGGGTTCAGGGAGGAGAACGGATCCTGGAAGACCATCGCCATGCGCCCGCCCCGCACCTGGCGCATGGTGCGCTCCGGCAGGCGCAGCAGCTCGCGCCCCTCAAACCATACCTCCCCGCTCACGATGCGGGCTGGAGGGTGGGGCAAGAGGCGCATCAACGAGAGGGCGGTAACGGATTTGCCGCAGCCGCTCTCACCGACGAGTCCCACAATCTCGCCTGCCTCCACGTGCAGCGAGACGCCGCGCACTGCCGGCGCGATGCCGTGTCCGGTGTCGAACTCCACCCGCAGGTCGCGTACCTGCAGCAGCGGCGAGCTCACTCTGCCTGCCACCTGCGCTCAGCCGCGGCAAGCGCCTCGGGAGTGCCGACATCGGACCAGAAGCCCTGAATCTCGTAGCCTTGCACGGTGTGCCCGGCTTCGATGAGCGCCGTCACCGCGTCCGTCAGCTCCAGTTCGCCACGCGGCGATGGGGCGATGCGCCGAAGAGCGTTCCATATGGCCGGGCCGAAGACCGAGAGGCCCGCCACGTTCCAATGGCTGGTAGAAGTGCCGGGCGCGGGCTTCTCGACCAATCGCACGATGCGGTCGCCCTCACGGTAGACAGCGGCCCCCGCGCAAGGGTCCTCCATCCAGTTGAGCCCGATGAGCGCCGCCAGATCGTTACGCCACGCGCGGAGGATGCCCTGGTATGTGGCGGGCTCCACGAGGATGTCGCCGTAACTCATAAGAAGCGGCTCTTCTGCCGCAAAGTCTTCGGCGAACTGCAGCGCGGCCCCAGTACCCTTGGGCTTCGGCTGCTCGGCATAGTGGAGCCGCACCCCGAGGGACGAGCCATTGCCGAAGGCTTCGCGGATCGCCTCTCCACGATAGCCTATGACCAGAAGGATATCGCGAATGCCCGCCGCACGCATCCCTTCTAGGATGTAGAGGAGGAGGGGACGCCCCGCCACGTGGACCATCGGCTTGGGGCGATCGGCTGTAAGGACTCCGAGACGGTTCCCCCGGCCTGCCGCGAGGACCACCGCACGCTGTACGTGTGAGCTTGGCACGGCGTATTGTACGGCGGCTCGAGCAGCGAAGTCAACGCAGTCGGCTCTCAACGTTCAAGCATGCACGCGGCACGAGTTCATACATCGCATTACTACCGTCTCTTTGTGGAACAAAGAGATTGCGTGGCGCCACTACCTATGGCTCAGGATGAACCCGTTGGCATGAGTAACGTGCTGTTGGTTGAAGACGATGCCGTCCTTCGGACGCTGCTCAAGCGCCTGCTCTCCTCGCATGGTCATACAGTCGTTACCGCGGACGACGGGCTTGCGGCCGTGGAGAAGCTCGCCTCCACCGATTACGACGTGGTTGTAACCGACATGATGATGCCCCGGCTGGATGGTCTAGGGCTCATCGGGCGCGCCGCCGCAATCGCTCCGCAGACGGAGTTCATCATCCTCACTGGCCATGGGTCTACCGAGACCGCTGTAGAGGCCTTCA
>CAZGLN010000179.1:5543-8277 GCA_964526545.1 uncultured Chthonomonadales bacterium | reverse complement strand
CTATAGTTGCCCTCCGCCGGCACCGAGAGGAGGAACGAAGCCCCGAACGGCCCATCACCTGGCAGCTCCAGCGTGCCGGCGGCGGCATCCAACACGGGAAGCGCATGCGGAGCATCCTCCGGAACGGAGGCAGTGGGCTCCGGGCCCTCCTCGAGCTTCAGGTCGTCCACCCAGAAGCCCTGGGTTGGGCTCTCTGTGGAGAGCCGCGCAACGAACTGCGTGTCGGCCTCCTCCGCCTTGAATGTAACCCATGCCCGCTGCCACCGGCCCGCAGTTGCGGGGACCGCCGCGCGATACTGCCAGCCCGCTCCGCCCATCAGGTGCGCGATGCCTGGGTCCGCGGAGCGGAACCAGCCGCTAAGGGTGTAGGTCTTGCCTGGGGTGAGGTGGACGGGCTCGCTTGCCCAGAGCATGCCGTACACATGCGCGCCGAAGGGTGTGCCGTTACGAATGCGCAGAGAGCGCACGCCGGAGCGTCGTACCTGCTCATCCACGGCGCACACGGCATCCGTATTGCGCGGAGACCACTCCCAGCCTGCCGGAAATCCCGCGGCCCCCACCTGCTCGAAGCCGCCGTTGGCCAGCAGGTTGGGCCGAATCTCCATCGGCTCCACATCTATCGCGTTCAGTTGGACGGAGGGGGATTGGGCCCACGCCAGACTGAGAAGGGCCGCGAGACAGACCGCATACATCGCACCGCGCTCCACAAAGGATTTGTCTAGGCGTGTTCTGCGCGGCGTCCGGGTTTCCTGCGGTGGGAACGCGCATGGAGGCGGGCCCGGCCCGCCTCCATGCGAGAGTGACGCGGACTCCTCTCGTCAGCGCCTGCGTCGGAGGAGGAAGAGCGAACTTGCGACCCCCACGCCGGCGAGAAGCGCGAGCGAGCCTGGCTCCGGTACCTCCGTGTTGCGAGTGCGGAAGTCCAGTTGATTGATGGTGAAGTCCTTGCTGCGGTTGGGCACGTTTTCCAGGCTGAAGACTATTCGCTGGATAGAAGGCAGACCGTTGGAGTCGGCTACGCCGATGAAGAGCGCAGTCCCGTCCCCATCGAAGTTGGAGAGGCCATCACGCGTAACGTACCCGAGCGGATTATCGGCGCCGTCATACGCGGTAATCCGAGCAGTGTAGGCCCCCAGGCCGTTCCACTGTATCTGGCTGCCCACGCTGATGACGGGCTGACCGAACGTGATGACCAATGGGCCCTGCTCGTAGCCGGTATAGAGCAGACGATCGCCTGGCGTGAAACAGCCATCCCAGCCAGCGGACTGGTCCAATCGCAACATCAAGCCAGGTTCCACCACTTCTGCCTGGATGGCGACTCCTCCGTTGGAGGTCAATGCGGTGGGGTTGGATAGGGACGTGTAGACTGGGCCGAGAACCCCCCAATCCACATAGTCGTTGGCGTTCAGGTTGCTGCGGTCGGTAACTAGGGTTACCTGGGCATGTGCGTAAGCGACGCACAGGAGAAGAGCGATGCAGAGAGAGAACAGCCGGAAGCGCCGCGCGGGCACAGCATGAAGCATGGTTTCGCCCCTTTGATGAGATGACGCGCCAGCCGGGAACGAAACGTGTGGCTGGTCCCAAAAGGCGCGCTGCGGCCACGTCTTCCCCACTTTAGCAAAGAAGCATCTGTTTCACCATTCGGATAGGCTTAATAAGTTGGAAAACATACCAAAACAGGTATTCCTCCGAGCACTGCTAGCGGAATGCGGCGCCACGCGCAGCATCGCGCTTGGGTTTTGACCTCTGCACCGTCCCCTCTCCTGAGATCAGGCAAGAGCGGAGTGTGAGGTCGGATGTACGGCCAGGCGCTAAGCACGAAGAGTGCGTCAGCGCGCTGGAAAGACAGGCATGTTCGCCTTCGCGCTCTCGCCGATTGGTAACGAGCGGAGTGCTCCGCAGGAGGGACAGGGTCCAGTCGCGAACCGCAGGATGTACCTTGCTCTCTGGAGGGAGAGCCATGCGCAACGTCCTTATTCTCTCAGCCAGTCCGCGCCGGCTCGCCAACAGCGACATCCTTGCCGACGCGGCCGCCTCGGGCGCGCGAGAGGCCGGCGCCAACGTGACCAAGGTTCGACTGGCGCAACTGCGAATTGAGCCGTGCGATGCCTGCGATGCCTGCCAATCGACTCGCGAAGCGCCCTGCGTCAAGCACGACGCCATGCAGGACCTCTATCCCCAGGTGCTGGCCGCGGACTCCCTTCTCGTGGCTTCGCCCATCTACTTCTTCTCGGTCTCCGCGCAGCTCAAGCTCTTCATGGATCGCCTGTACGCCCTCGGGGGCGGCGGCGATTGGACGGCCCTGGCAGGTACGCGGCTGGGCCTCATCCTCACTTATGGCGACTCAAACGTGCTGCACAGCGGCGTGGCGAACGCCTACGGCATGTTCCGGGATGCCGCAAGGTTCCTCGGGCTGCAGGTAGTAGACGTGGTGCACACAGCATGCGGCGGCGAGGGGGAGGTGCGGCAGAATCCGGCGGCGCTCGATGCCGCCCGACTACTGGGACAGAGGCTGGGATCCGGCTAGCGCCGAGTCCAGACCCCCCCGGCGCTTGCAGGCCTGGCGCGCTGAGCCGCTAGGACACCCCGATCCAGTCGAGGTCCACCCCGGCTGCATAGAGCCGCTCCGCGAGCTGGCCTGTGTGCTGCTGCAGATGCCGGATATTCATCATCTGGTGGTCCAGCTTCGGCATCTGGTACCAGGGGAAGCCGCAGCCCGCCGAAGTCAGGTCCG
>CAZGLN010000179.1:3812-5484 GCA_964526545.1 uncultured Chthonomonadales bacterium | reverse complement strand
GGTAGGCCAGGATCTCGTCCCGCGAGTAGGGAGGCAGCTCCTCGGGCAGAGCGTGCGGAGGCCAGGGCGCTTCCGCCAGAAAGTTCACACCGTCGCGGTGGCGCTCCCAGGGGCGGAAGCCGTCCTCCGTCGGCATCAGATAGAGGTGCGTGTAGAAGAGCGCGTGGTAGGCGATACGCCAGAAAGGGCGTGGATGGAGCCCGCTGGTCCACACCTCCTCAGGACATCGCTCGATGGTCTGCCGAAGCATGGCGAGAGCGGCATGGTACTGGCCCTTCAGCGCCCGGCGAATCTCCATTCCTCACACTCCCTTCGGACGCGGCGACACACGCTTGGGCCGCCCATGTCCTTCTAGGCGCGCTCAGCCCGCCAGCGAATCCAGCCGTTCAACCACGCCCCGCATCACGGCGAAGGCGGCCCGCACCGGCTCCGGCGAGGAGAGATCCACTCCGGCCTCGCGCAGCAGGTCCATGGCATAGCCGGAGCCGCCTGACCGAAGGAACGTGAGGTAGCGCTCCACCGCGCCGGGTCGGCCCTCCAGCACGCCTTCTGCCAGCGCGTGTGCGCCCGCGATACCGGTGGCGTACTGATAGACGTAGAAACGCGAGTAGAGGTGGGTTGGGAACTGCGCCCACGTGATGCCTATCCGCTCGGCATCGAACTCCACTTCCGGGCCGAACGCTTCGCGGAACAGTTCCGCCATGCGGCCGCAGAGAAGATCCGCCGTGAGAGCCTCGCCACGCTCCACGCGCTCGTGCATCTCCAGCTCGAATCGCGCCAGGGTGGGCATGATGAAGAAGTAGCGGTGGAAGTTGGCCATGGTCTCCTCGATGAGCGCCAGTTGGAAGTCGCGGTCCGTGACGGCGCTCATCAGGTAGTGGCGCACCAGCGCCTGGTTGAAGTTGGAGGCCACTTCCGCCGCGAAGAGCGAGTACCCCGCGTAGATGGGCGGCTGGTTCTGCCAGGTGAGGTAGCTGTGCATGGAGTGGCCGAGCTCGTGGGCCAGGGTGCTCACGCCCTGCACATCGTTATTGAAGCTCATAAGGACAAAGGGGTAGATGCCCTGCGCGCCGGTGGAGAAGGCTCCCATGCGCTTGCCGCGGTTGGGTGCGAAATCCACCCACCGCTGCTCCTTGAGGCCGCGCCGCATGACCGCCACATACTCCTCGCCGAGAGGCTCCATGCCCTTGCAGGTCCACTCGACGGCCTGCTCCCAGGTAACGGTGGGCGGCGAGAGGGTGGGGGCGGCGTGCACATCGTACGCCGCGAGCTTCTCCACCTTCAGCGCGCGTCGCAGGGCTTCCCAATACCGATGCCACAGCGGCAGATGCTCCTGGAACGTAGCGAGCAGGTTATGGAACACCGAAGTGGGGATGTTGGCGGGGGAGAGTGCCCATTCCAGAGTGGAATCGTAGCGGCGGGCGCGCGCCGTGAAGACATTCTGCTTGAAGCCGCCTGCAAGGCACTGCGCCATGGTGCTGCGGTGCGCCAGGTAGGCATCGGCGTAGCGCTCCCATGCGGATCGCCGCAAGGCGCGGTCCGGACTGGAGAGCAGGCTGCGAATGCTGCCCTGCCCTATCTCGTAGGAGTTGCCCTTGGAGTCCACCGCCGGCTCGAAACGGAGCTCCGCGTCGCTTAGCACGTCGTGCGCCTGGCGCGGCGCGCTGAACAC
>CAZGLN010000179.1:0-3794 GCA_964526545.1 uncultured Chthonomonadales bacterium | reverse complement strand
ATCTCCTCCACTTCCGGTGAGCGGACGTGCGGCGCGCGGCGCTTCAGGTCGCCCAGGAAGTGGCGGTATATGGAGAGGCCCTCATCCTGATCGGCCCACTGAAGCAGCGTATCCGCACCGATGGCGAGCATCTCCGGCTCGGCAAAGGAGATGGCCGCCGCCATGCGGCTCCACGAACCAATCACCTTGCCCAGACGTGCCATGGCTTCCTGATCGCCCGTATCCACCGCGTGGCACATGTGCGCGTAGACCCCGAGCCGATCCAGGCGGTTATCTACCGCGAGCATCTCCTCCAGGTAGGCGTGCAGCGCCCCGGGACCCTCGCTCAGCTTGCCGGCATGGCGCGTCAGCCCCTCGATGGCGGCATTAACCGCCTCCAGCTCCTTGTCCCACTCCGCGGGAGTGGCGAAGACGCTCTCGGCATTCCAGGTCTGCTCCAATGGAACGGCGCTTCTCGGCGGCAGCTCGTGACCCAAACTCTCTCTCCCTTTTAGTCGGATAACTCGACCCGCGTGACGCGTTACGAAGGACGCGCCCGCCAACCGGACTGCCTAGAACACGGGAACCTTTAGCTGCTCGCCGCCCTTCAGCGCGGATTGGTGCGCCACGATGCCGGGAGCGGTCATGTTCAGCGACTCCCGTATTCCGATGGCGGGCTCGCGGCCGTTGATCACGGCGTCCACGAACTCATGCGTGAGAAACGTGTGCGAGCCGCCGTGACCGCTGTCGAATCGGAGCGACTCCGGCAGCATGTCGGTCTGCCACCAGAGTGTCTGCTTGTAGGCCTCGATCTCCGGCAGCTGCCGCACGAATCCTCCGCTGTCGCGCTCGGTCTGGCCGCTGGCGCGCCGGATGATGGGGCCGAGGCCATTCGGAGTCGCGTCGAAGAAGCTCATCTTGTCTCCGTACCACTGACCGCGCTCGGTGCCGCCGGCGGCAACCTGCCAATAGACCGCGACCCGGAAGCCGTGGCCCTTCTCCGTCACGAAGAAAGCGGTCTCGCTGCCGAAGGGGTTCTTGTAAACGTTATCCTTGAGGAAGGGCGAGTCATCTCCCCAACCCGTGCAGGAGACGCGGGTCATTCGCTCGCCGGTTACTCCCACCAGGTATGCGGTGCAGTGCGTGGGGTAGTGCATCGGCGGGAAGCCGTATCTCCACGTGCGGCGACCCTGCGCATCGTGAAAGAGCGGGTCGAGCCCGGGGTGGTGGTACTCGGCCTCGGTGAAGAAGATGGTGCCGAACTTGCCCTCCTGGAACCACTTGCGCGCCGAGATCACCGACTGGTGGTACCAGGAGGTCTCCGCCATCATGTACGTAAGGCCGGTCCGCTTGACGGTGTCGCGAAGCAGGTTGCACTCCTCCAGGGTCATGGCGGCCGGCACGGCGCATATCACATGCTTTCCGGCCTTCATGCAGGCCACCGTATGGCGCACATGGTCCGGGGCACCCGTGAAGACCGCCACGGCCTCCACCTGCCGGTCCTTTATCAGCTCCTCCAGGCTCGGGTAGACGTTATCGCACTGGAAGACCTGCCGCAGAGCCTCGCGGCGCTCGGGCAGCAGGTCACTGACTGCCTGAACAATGCAATTCGGGTGCTTGTGCCAGTAGAACGAAGTGCCAAAGCCTCCGCCGACAACGCCTATCCGCAGCTTGCGCCCGCTGCCTTGGCCGGACGCGGTGCCCATGCTCATTGCCGTTGCTCCTCCCACCACGGCCGCGGCGCCCGCGCGCAGAAACTGCTCGCGAGTCAGCGGCTTCTTCTCCTTGCTCTCCATCCGTACAGACTCCTGAACTCCGTCGCTCTATACGCTCAAGTAGATATGCCGCACCTATTCGACGCTGGGCGGCCCCATCCTTCCCCGCACTCCCCGGGCAGGATCCCTCGGCTGGGTGGAAGACGCCTTCCTGCGCGCTTTCGCAACTTCGTGTATCATCACTTCGCCATGAGAGTGATAGATAACATACCTGTGTTCGGCGAGCCCGTGGACGAGGGCGCACTTGAACAGATTCGCAATGCGAGGAAGAAGGCGGATCGCGCCGTGCTGATGGCCGATCACCATATCGGCTTCGGAGTGCCCATCGGCGGCGTGGTGGCCTACCGCGAGCACGTCTCGCCGAGCGGGGTGGGGTTCGACATCGCATGCGGCAACAAGGCGGTACTCACGGATGCCAGCGCCAGGAAGGTGAAGGCGCGCATCCATAAGATCATGGACGAGATATTCCAGAAGGTCTCCTTCGGCATCGGAAGGGTGAACAACGAGTCCGTGGAGCACCCCGTACTGGAGGAGCCTCTCTGGCGAGAGATTCCCGTGCTGCGGGCAAACCGCGACAAGGCGGCCGCGCAGCTCGGCACGGTGGGCTCAGGCAATCACTATGTGGATATCTTCGTGGACGAGCAGGACCGCATCTGGATTGGGGTGCATTTCGGGTCGCGCGGGCTGGGGCACGCGGTAGCCACCCAATACATCGAGATTGCCAAGAAGCAAGGCCACTTCGAGGAGGGCATCGCCCTGCTGCATTGCCGCTCGGACGCGGGCGAGGAGTACCTGCGGGCGATGGAGCTGGCCGGGCGCTATGCCTACGCCGGCCGCGACTGGGTCTGCGCCAAAGTGGCTAGAATCCTCGGCTGCGCCATCCTCGAAGAGGTGCACAACCACCACAACTACTGCTGGCGCGAGACGCACAACGGCGAACAGGTATGGGTAGTGCGCAAGGGCGCAACCCCCGCCTTCCCAGGTCAGCGCGGCTTCGTGGGCGGCTCCATGGGCGAGGAGGCGGTCATCCTGGAAGGTGTGGAGAGCGATCTCTCGCGGCAGGCGCTCTACTCCACCGTTCACGGGGCGGGCCGCGTGATGAGCCGTCGCGCCGCCATCGGCGACCCGCGCAAGGGGCTGCCGGGCCGCGTAACCCGTCGCGCGATGGAGAAGTGGCTGGAGGAGGCAGGCGTGGTGCTGCGCGGAGCAGGAGTGGACGAGGCGCCGCACTGCTACAAGCGGCTGTTGGAAGTGTTGGCGCACCATGCGGGTACCGTGCGCGTGCTTCACCGGCTCAAGCCCATTGGCGTGGCCATGGCCGGCCCCGATGTGAAGGACCCCTACAAAGACTGACGCGCGCACGCCGCCGGGCTGACATCGCGCGGCATGGATTGATCCTGGGCAGCCATCCCCGTCGCGCAGTCACCGCCGTGTTGCCGACGGTCGCTCTCCGCTCTTCCCGCGCGTTACGGACCCGACTGCGGCTCGGCACCGCATATTTGAAGATGTGCCCAATGCGTGCCAAGTCCAGAACCAGCCATTCCGGAGCATGAATGGTTCCGACCTCACCCCTCGAAGCGCTTGTGCACCACAATATGCCAGTTCACCACTCTCCTATTCTCAGGAGATCGGCCGAGGGATTGCGGCGGCATTCACCCCTCTCCCCTCGCGGGAGAGGGGCCGGGCGAGAAGTCGGAGCCTTGCCGACATCGTTGCGCTCACATATCACGGGCAGGGGCACTGCACTACGAACATATGCGGCAAGCCACGTCGCGACGCAGTGCCGAACGCCCTCTCCCCTCGCGGGAGCGGGGTTGGGGTACCCGAGGTGCAAGCGGTGCCGAGAATAATCCCCTCTCCCCTTGCGGGAGAGGGGCTGGGGAGAGGGGCAAGGCCCTGCAGACATCCCGCCGCCCGGCCCACGACATCCCGCCTGATGCGCTGAGAACGCGATACGTGCTCAACCTCACCCGACAAAACACCAGTTCACCCCTCTCCCCTCGTGGGAGAGGGGCCGGGCGAGAAGTCGGAGCCTTGCCG
>CAZGLN010000178.1:0-8310 GCA_964526545.1 uncultured Chthonomonadales bacterium | reverse complement strand
CACATCTCGGCCACGACACTATGCACCGGCGCAAGGCGGGCCTTCCTGGCCTGCCTGCCGCCGCTCTGCGTCTTCTGGCTGGCAATCGCACAGGCCGCCGCCGATCCCGTCGCGGATCTGGCGCGACGCCTGGAGCCGAGTCTGCCGCGTGGCGAAGTGGTCATCGCGCTGGATGCTTCGGCCAGCATGTCGGGGCGCTATGCGGCCGTGAGGAGCGCCGCGCTGCGGTTTGCCGAGGGACTGGGCAGCCGAGAGACGGTTTCCGCCCGCGCTTTCGGCGCGAGCATCACGCAGGCCATTGTGGGCTCCGGCGCGGAGGCGCGGGCCGCTCTGGAGGGCGGGCTGCCGCGCGCCCCCATGGCGGGCACCGGCACGGACCTCGGGCTCGCGCTCTCGAAGGCACTGGACGACCTGGACAAGCCCGACGCGGCGCCCGTGCAGGCCCTCTTCGTGCTTACCGACGGGCTCCACCAACCGCCGCCCGACAGCCCGTACAGCACGGACTTCGTAAGGGACCCTAATTGGAGAAGATTGAAGGAGCGCGCCGCGGCTATTGCGCGCCGTTCGCACCTCACGGTCTATGGGCTGGGCATCGGCGGGGAGACGGATATCGGCGTGCTGCGGCAGGTTTTTCCCGCCCAGAACGTGGAGATACTCTCCGGCGACGCGGCCACGGCGGGCGCGGCTCTGGCGCGCCTCCAGCGCAATCTGCGGCTTATTCGCTTGAAGATGCTTCTGGTAGAGGACCTGCGCGAAGGCAAGATTGCCCTGGCGCCTTCCGAGCCGAAACCAGGCCCATCTCTCGACGAATGGACCATTGATTGCGTGATCAACAGCACGTACAAGGCACTGCCGGTGCGATTGACGAATGTGCGATTGGAGCCATCCGGCCAGCCGTCCGCACCGCTGTCCGCCAACCTGCAGGCCCCGGACACACTGCAGGTGGAGCCGCAGGCCACCACCACGGTGAAGTTGACCGCGCGCCTTGCGGATCCGCGGTCACGATGGGCTTTGGGGCGCCGCCAGGAGGATCTGAGCGCGGCATGGAGAGTGACTGCGATACCGGAGTTTCCGGACCGGGCTGCCTTGCGTGAACTGCGCATCGAGGGCTCCCCACGCTGGGCACCGGCGGAGGCGGCGCTACGAACGACCATTGCCTACGGCAAGCCGTGGTGGGCGTTCGGGGCATTTGCTGCCGCTCTGGTGCTCACCGCGCTGGGCTGGCGGCGGCGCGTTGTCATGCTGCAATCCCTCGGGGTTTCGGGCACGCTACTGGTGGGCTCCAAGACCATAGACCTCGCGCAGTATGGCAAGGAGAGCGTGACGGTTGGTCCGCCAGCCGCCGATGTGCCCCTGCCAGGCGCCACGGCCAACACGGACGTAGTCACCCTGCGCATGCGGGAGGAGGGCGACTCTGCTCAACTCGCGGCGTACACCGAGGCCTTCGGCGTGAAGCGGAACGGCGAAACTTTGGCGGGTGAGCAACTGGTCTCGGATAATGACGAGATCTCTCTCGGACAGCAAGCGTTCGTAGTACTGAGCGCGGGCCGCGCGCTGGTGCGCCAGCGCCGTATAGGCATGTTCGTGCTCGGTGCCGTCTCGTTACTCGTGCTGGCAATCGTTCTCATACGGTCATAAATACGCCGCCCGCTGCGGCAACTAATCGCGGAAGGAGCGCCTCATGCGCAAGACAGATTCGCATGAACAGCTAAAGAACCATCTCGTCGCCTGCTTTGCCCAGGTCGCCGATGCTCGGACGCGGGCCAGGACACTCGAGGAGGAGAGAACAACCCGCACACTCAGGCCCACCGTGATTATTGGCCTTGGCGGCGCAGGCTGCGGCATCGGCGCGCGCCTGAAGCGCTCACTGCATCGCTACTATCAGAACTTGCAGAGCGCCCGCGATATGCTGCAGTTCCTCATGCTGGACACGGAGAGTCTGCAGCGGCACCGCGATAGCGCAATCTCAGAGACCTTCGCCAGCGACGCGGAGTACCTCTTCCTGGGCGGATTCAGCCCGAGAGAATGGGTGCGCCATCACCGCGATCACGATGACGACCTGCGCCGCTGGTGGCCGGACACGGCCGGACTAGAGGGAACAAATATCTCGGACGGCTGCCGAAGGATCCGCCCATTGGGTCGCCTCTGCCTCTACAATCATCGCGCGCAGGTGCAGGCCGCCATCAATCGGGCATTGAACAGCGCACTGGAACTCTCCAGAGAGGCGAACGCGAACCTGGACCTCACCCCGCTGGACGAGGATGCTGCCCTCAGTGTGCACGTAATCTCCGGCTCGTGCGGCGGCACCGGCAGCGGCATGCTGCTGGATGTGCTGACCATGGTGCGTCGAGCCCTGCGCGAGGTGGGCCACTCTTCATCCAAGTGCACGGCCGTGATCGTAATGCCCTCCTTCTACCGCAATCTGGGCGACACGGTGAGTGAAACACTGAAGCATGCGCGCGGAGCGAATGGCTATGCATTCCTGCGTGAGCTCCAGCACTTCGCGCACCACCCGGATCAGTGGAAGGATTTCTGCCTGGACTCCCTGGCGCGGGCCCGAAGCGACGCAGACATCGGTCCCGACACGGACGCACCGGCGCAGTCCATCTACCTGCTGGATGACGAAATCGCGGGCAGGACCATTGGCTCGCTGGATGAGGTCTACGGCCTGGCGGCGGATGCGCTGTTCCATAAGCTCACTTCACCGGTAGCCGCTGGCTCGGTGGACCTGAACCTCCATCTTGCCAGACCGGATCGGGACCGCGTACGGGCATTCAGCAGCATGGGTATCAGTTACATCCTCTATCCGCGCAAGACTATCGCGCGCTGCGCCGGCTCGGCTGCGCTGCGCGACCTGCTGGATGCCGGCATGCGGCGGCCGCTCTCGGCAGACGATCGGGAGACGGCACAGCAGGAGGCCGAACGCCTCATGCGCGATCTTGCCGAGCTCCTCGATGCGCGTGAGGTGGCACGCACGCTCGCCGGAGAGACGGCCAACCTGCGAAACTCCCTGCCCTCGGTCACGCAACTGCAGGAGGAGGCCAGGAAGCCAGGATCGAGCAGGCCGAAGCTTGCCACCGCCATGCGAAAGGCCGAGCAGAGCGCTCACAACGCCATGGGACGCGCAAGTCGCCTGATCGCTGACGAGGCCGCCGCGTTTCGCAAGGCCGCTCAGAACAGGATCATAGAGAACCTGGCGAACGCCGTCCTATGGGCCATCGGAGAGCACCCCATCGAATGGGCGACGGAGATGCTGACGCGCTTGACTCGCCTCATAGAGGAGGCCGAGGCAGAGATTCCCACGGGAGCGGAACGGGCAGACGCCATCGGCGCCCGCACGGGCGAACTGAGCGACTACATTCGGCAGGTCGAGATCCTGGAATTGAACCGTAAGCCCGATTTGATAGAGAAGAGCCGCATCAATTCGGTGCTCACGCAATTTGTCGAGGCCCTTAGAACGCGGTTTTCCGCGCAGGCCACAGAGGACGCTGGACGCGCGGCGCGCTTGTACCGTACGGAAGTCGCGGCGCCCACCGCACAAGAGTTTGCGGAGAGGTGCCGTCGCATGCTGGAGGAGATCACCATCCTTCGCGGCGCGCTGGACGCTCTTGCAGCCACGACGAACGTCGCTACCGATGAGCACAATCTCCCCATCACGACGCAGCTCGTGCCGAAGGGCGGGGTGGAGGAGGTTGTGCGAACCGTCACGGAGGCCACGGGAGGGACTGGCGCTGCCGCCAGCAACCTCGCCCCACAACTTGCCGCCAACGGCAGACTGTGGAGGCTAACCGACCCAGATCCCAATGTGCGCGCACAGGCACGAATGGAGGCCGCCGAGGCCATCACGAAGTGGATCTGCGACCAGGAGGCCCTGGATTCCGCTCTCAAGAGGGACCTGAAGACTGCGATCGAGGAGCTCGGCTCGGAGTACTTCGTTAAGGAGGTCTTGCCCCAGGCTGTCAAGCTGGCGGATCCCACATGGCGCGAGGATACCAGCAGGGTGGGCGGAGACCTCGTGCCGGAGAAGGAGATGCTGGCCAACTACCCGCCAGACTTCCCTAAAGAGCTGCTGACAGCGGACCTCAGGCGGAGCGGACGGGAGCAGCGGGGTTCTCTGGAGGACCATCGCATGGTCATCTTGCGCGTAGAGCACGGCCTGCCCCTGCATGCCCTGGGCAATATCTCTACACTGCGCGAGGACTACCGCAAGCACCTGAACCGTGACAAGCAGCGGAAGGAGCCGCCGCATATTGCACGTGACTGGAATGCGAATCCCGACTCCCTCGAGGACGTGATGCCCGAGGGGCGCGAAGCGCTGCTGGAAATGTTCGCCCTGGGAGTGTTTTCCGACTGGCTGGTTACCAAGAAACAGCATGCCGAGGCCAGCGCCATCATCACCGGTTGGAAGAATGGGGTTATCTACGAGCGCACGCCTAACCAGTACTACATCGCGGATCTGGAACAGAGGGGCAACCGAGTCACCCTGACAGATGAACGGCACCTTGCCGGTGGCCGCAGCCAGGCAGCGGAAGCGTTCTCAGCATCGGACGTCAAGTCCGTCTGTATATTCCGGGACAGACTCACCAACGCCATTGGCGAGGATCAGGTCCGCCAGCTGATCGCGGAGTACTGCAGGGACGTGCTGGAAACACAGGCAGCCCCGCGCTCTAACTCGGCGGAGCATCTGAAAGTCCAGTACAAGCGGGAACTCGAAGCGCTCCGGAAGTATGCCGGACTGGATTAGACGCGATGGTGCCCACCCTGCTGGTCGGCCTCGGAGAGGTGGGAGCCAGAACGGCCAGCCGAGCCCGCAACCAGGCGCTGGCGATGCGTCCGGAGGCCGCACACGTCCTTCGGATGGTGGCAATCGCCTCGCAGGCATCCTGGGGCGCGGATGTGGAGATCCGGTGTGGACGGCGCGAGTCCGAAGCCTGTCTGGACCCCTCGGACCGTGAGAGGCTGCGGAGAACGGCGACAGCCCTGCTGAACGAGAGCACGCTTCGCCAGGCGGGCGTGGCGACCGGAATCCCGTGCGATATCCTCGTCGTGGCCGATGCCTGCGATCCCTCGGCACGGGCCGCTCTCCTGCCGATGGCCTCCGAAGCGCGACGTGCAATCTGCGAGACAATCGCCGGGCAGGATGTAAACGTCCTCCTGAACCTCTTCATTCCGCAAGGCGAGCGCCGCTTCGGCGCGGAAGTGTGCCGCCTGCTGACGGCCGTCGCGGATGCCGCGCGCGAGGACGATCCCTCATTCGACATCGCGCTGCTCTGGAGCGGCTCGGCTCCAGACGTCCGCTATACGGATGCGGAACTGGAGGAGCAATGTGCCTACTCCCTCGCCCTCCGTATAGCGGACCCAATGGGCGATGCCATTCGCGCAATGGAGCGGGATCTCGACGGGGATAGACTCGCAGAAGTTGCCGCTATTGGACTGGCCACCGTGGAGTTGGATCGTTCCGACATTGCGCAACGCGCGGGTATGGAGGCGGCACGCCATATCGTCTCGATGGGAATCAACAGTAGGTGTGCCCGAGACAAAGAGAGACAGGCGATTGCGGACGAAGCCGCGGGCACGCTGAACTTGACCGCTGACGGCTTCGCCGGCCTTCGGGACCGCCTGCGCACCTATTGCGTCAGGGGTCTGCGCCGCAATGTGCTGGACGACGTGAAGGTGCCGCGCCTGCTGGTGGAGCGGGTGCCCAGGACGCGCCGGCACATTCTCTTCGCGAACTATGCCGTCTACTTCCGGCGCGAGCGCCTCGAGATCGCCCTGGCCCGGGTGGCGGATACCGCCAGGTCCATCCAGTCGGAGTACATCGAGCGCGTCCGTAAGGCGGTGGATCAGCTGATAAACGGCGGGCGCGACGCGACGAACGCATTCGCACTGCTGGAGAGGCTGCATGGGGTTGCCGTGGAGGCGCGCAGGCTGCTGCAAGGCCAACAGCCCGCGCAGGCAACCCAGGCCGAGTCAGCAAGCACACACTGGCAGTCCCTCTTGCAGAGGCTCGCCGAGGCGTCCGCCTCCGAGCCTTCCCTGCCGGCCCTGCTCTTCCGAGCCCTCTGCGTCTCAGCGGCCGCGGGAGTGGGCATCATCGCGCTGCTCCGAGCATTCCCGCTCCTCGGTCTGCCAGTCACCGGAACGCACGCGGCTGCCACGTGGATCGGAGCATTACTCGCGCCATTTGCAGTCGCTTCGGCCGCTGCCTGGCGGCGGGCAAGCCATGCCCGCCGCCTCACAGATGACCTGACGACGGAGTGCCAGGAGACTCTCGCTCGGGATGCCGAAGCGCGCGTGCATGCGGCTGTCGAGGAGGGATTGACTCACGTCGTGGATGCGGTGTTTTGTTTGACTGCCAACCCGCAGGACCTAGAGAAAAACCAGATTGAGTACCACGGCCCGAGCGAGTGGCGGGAGGTTGAGAGGTTTGGGCGCCTTCTTATTACCGAATTGCCGTCGGCTTTCGCCCCTCCGCAAGCTCCGGAGTGGCCCGGTTGGCGTGTCCGCATCGAGGACTACGCTCTGAAGCCGCCGGAGTACCCCTACCGCAACACACCGGGTTTCGCTGACTGGATCGGCGAAGCGGAAGCCCTCATCCGCAACGGTCTCTTCGCCAACTGGCGCTCCGCAACTGCGGCGGAGCTTGCCGCGACCATCGAGAAGCACGCGGTGGAGGTTGGCATGGAGCACGTGCTGCGGATGACACTGAATGACTTCTACACCCAGTGGCTCCAGCCGGCTCCGGCGGACAATGACTCGATGCTGAGGCTCTATAACGCTCTTCACAGGCTGGCCAGTCCTTCGGTGACTGTCACCAGCGCCGAGGCAAGCAAGATAACCTCCGGACTGGTTATCGCCGGTCCCGGAGATGGCAACGGGCCCTTTGCGGCGGCGTTGAGCCAGCACGCCGCGCGCCCTCGAACCGCTGGGCACCACTCACCCTGTCGCGCCCTCATGCTCCGCTGGCTGAGCGGCCTCCAGCCGGAACAGCTGGCGGCGTGGGAGATCTGGTCGCGGGGCAACCATGCGGAGAACCCCGGATGAACCCCAGCTCAGGCTCCGGACGCCAGGAGATCCTCGGGTCCGCCTACGTCGGCCTGGGAGTTACGGCCGTGGCTGCCTTCATCCTGTCTGCGGTGGCGGCGGTTGCGGATATTCGCCTGCCCGCCAGCCTCTGGTGGCTCGTGCTTGTGGGGGTACTGCTCAGCGCGGTGGTCTGGCTGCTTCAGACGCGCACCGGGGCCACGCACGGCAATTTGGCCACGCTTGCGATGCGCATTGGAACACGGCCTTTCGATGCAAAGGCGCTCGGCTTCTCGATTGCGGCCGCCGCTCTCTGCGCAGTCTTCGCGCGCGACTGGCTTCCCGTGCCTCTGCTGGGCGCAACGGCGCTCCTCTGCCTATCCCTTCTACGCCAGGAGGGCCGAGTGGAGCACGGCATTCCAATTCTCTATGCGCCGCCCGTGGGGCCGGAGCCGCCTCCCGCACCCGCGCCTCAGCCCGGCCAAGCCGTTGATCCCGCCAGTGCCCTGGAACCTCGCTCGTTCGCCTGGGAGGCGGACTTTACCTCGGAGGAGCGCGCCTCGCTGCAGATTACGCTGAATGTTTTGCTGTCCCGACTGCAAGATTTCCGCGACAAGAATCCCTGCAAGAACGCGGGCCCGTCCCGCCGGCCGGACTTTCGGGAGTTCGTCCGAGGAGGGGTGACTGCCGAGACGCTCGATGCGGCCAGGAAACTGCGCAGGTGCACGGAAGACAATAGCTGGACCGCCTACCATGAGGTGTGTGCCGTGCTTGCGTTGGCCCAGTCTATTCCGTACAGCCTGGATCGAGACTCCCGGAACCTGGACGAATACTGGCGCTACCCCATCGAAACCCTCTACGATCAGACCGGCGACCGCGAGGATTCCAGCATTCTGGCCGCCTGCCTGCTGCTGGCGCTCGGGCACGAGGTGGCCATGCTGCGGATGCCCGAGCATGTGGCCATAGGTGTTGCCGCGGGCCAGGGGTTTCCGCCGGCCGAACGGCTCGTGCAGAGCACCTACTTCTACTGCGAAGCCACGCAATCCGGCTGGCGGGTGGGCCAGGTGCCCGAGGATGTGAATCCTGGCGATATCGAGGTCGTGCGCATCTGATGGGTCCGTCTGCCCTTACTCCGCCTGCTTGTACGCACAGCCGAAAGATCCCCGGCAAGAGGCATTCGGTGTTTGACGGAGTTTTCCAGGGGGCCGTAGCCGGGTTCTCTTAAGAGAACATCCCCTCGCCCGAGCCCTCTGCCCTACCGTAAGGCACTCCTCGGGAGCGCGCCGG
>CAZGLN010000177.1:6600-8388 GCA_964526545.1 uncultured Chthonomonadales bacterium | reverse complement strand
GCACCGGTCCCTGGGACCAGGATTGGCCGAACACTACCGTGCACCCGCCCATTGACCAGTGGCCCGGCAACGAGCGTTGGTTCAGCAACCGGTGCTCCCCGCTCACGAGCGAGTTCACCGTGCACCAGAATATCGGTCCTGCCGCCGCTATCTTCGGCTACCTCTGCGCCGATCAGCCCCGGAGGGCGGCTCCCGAGCGCGGCGGCCGTTCCGCCCCTCCCACGCCCCGGCGCCGATAGACGCGGCCGCATCAGACCCTCCGAGAACCTCGGAAGGCGGCCGCTCTCCAACGTGAAGGCTGTACGCGCCGGCTCTCAAGGAAGCACCCTGCCCGCAGGCGAATGATGGGGAGAACGCCCACGCGGCAATGCCCGGCCGCGTTGGAAGACTCTGCCAGGCATGCACCAGGAGAAGGAGAGCGCCGATGAAATACCCGCCCATCAACCCGAAGTGCCCCGCATTCCTGCACGGCGGCGATTACAACCCGGACCAGTGGCCGCCGGAAATCTGGGACGAGGACATGCGGCTGATGCGTCTGGCCGAGTGCAACGCCATGAGCCTAGGCATCTTCTCCTGGGCGCAGCTCGAGCCGAGCGAGGGCAGGTACACGTTCGGCTGGCTGGACCGCATCATGGATATGCTGGCCCGGAACGGCGCCTTCGCCGTGCTCGCTACGCCCACGGCCGCGCCGCCCGCGTGGATGTCCGCCAAATACCCGGAGATCCTCCGAACGGGCGCCGACCGTGTGCGCCGACTGCATGGCAACCGCGTGAATACCTGCCTCACGTCGCCCGTGTACCGAGAGAAGTGCGCCGGAATCGCCCGAACCCTCGCAGAGCGCTACCGCAGTCATCCCGCCCTACTCATCTGGCACGTCTTCAACGAATACTCGGGAGACTGCCATTGCGAGCTCTGCCAGGCGGCGTTTCGCGATTGGCTCCGGGCCAAATTCGGCAGCCTGGACGCACTGAACGCCGCCTATTGGACGGCCTTCTGGGGACACACCTACACCGACTGGAGTCAAATTCAATCCCCTGGCGGTCCCTACGGTGAACACGCCATTATCGGATTGACCCTGGATTGGAAGCGCTTTGTCTCCGATCAGACGCTGGCCTGCATGCAGACGGAGATAGATGTGCTGCGCGCCGTCACGCCTGAGGTGCCCATTACCACCAACTTCATGGGTCTCTACGACGGCCTCGACTACTGGCGGCACGCCGAGGCGCTGGACGTAGTCTCCTGGGACAACTACCCCTCCTACCACGACCGGCCGGATGATTGGCGCCAGGCGGTTTCGGTCTCGTTCATTCACGATATCTATCGCCGGATGAAGCAGGGTAAGCCCTTCATGCTGATGGAGAGCACGCCGAGCTCCTGCAACTGGATGAGCCACATGAAGCTGAAGCGGCCCGGAGTGCACAAGCTCGGGTCGCTTCAGGCCGTCGCGCATGGCTCCGACACGGTGCAGTACTTTCAGTGGCGCGCCTCGCGCGGAGGCATGGAGAAGTTCCACGGGGCCGTGGTTGCCCACGACGGCACGGAACACACCCGCGTCTTCCAAGACGTGGCCGAGGTGGGCCGAACGCTGCGGCAGATTGTGAGCGTGCTCGGGACCAGCGTGCAGGCGGAGGTCGCCATCATCTACGATTGGCAGGTGCGCTGGGGCATCGATTCGGCGGCCGGTCCACGCGCGCAGGGCCGCGACTACCCGGGCGCCTGCATCGGTCAGTACCGGCCCTTCTGGCAGTGGGGCATACCCGTGGATGTCATCAACTCGCTGCAGTCATT
>CAZGLN010000177.1:0-6579 GCA_964526545.1 uncultured Chthonomonadales bacterium | reverse complement strand
ATGCTCCGGCCGGGCGTAGCCGAACGCCTGGAGCAGTTCGTGGCCCGGGGCGGCACGCTGGTAACCACCTACTGGAGCGGCATCACCGATGAGAACGACCTCTGCTTCCTCGGCGGCCGGCCCGGCGCTCTGCGCAGGCTCCTGGGCATCTGGTCGGAAGAGCTGGACGTGCTCTACGATGACGAGTCCGCCACGGTGAGGTTCCTCGATGACAATCTTCTGGGACTGAGCGGCGAGTACACCGCGCACACCTTCTGCGACCTCATCCACGCGGAAACCGCGCAGGTGCTGGCGGTCTACGACGGACAGTTCTACGCGGGCCGGCCCGCGCTCACGGTTAACGGCTATGGGGATGGCAGGGCCTACTACATCGCCTCCCGCAACGCGGATGACTTCACGGACGCCTTCTACGCCGTGCTTGTTGAGCACCTCGGGCTGCGCAGCGTGCTGGATGCCGACGTGGACCAGGGCGTTACGGTGCAGATGCGCACGGACGGCGAACGCGACTACCTCTTCTTGCTCAACTTCACGCCGACGGAGCAGGTAGCGACGATTCACGAGGATGGCATCGCGGACATGCTCACAGGCGAACCCGTGGAAGGCGCCGTTGCCCTGCCGCCGTACGGCTCAACGGTGCTCTGCAGGCTCTCGCGGACCGACGCGGCGAGGGAAGGAGAGTGAGGAACATGGACACCCTGCGCATCGGCATTGTGGGCGTGTGCGGGCGCGGCGCGAGCTTCAAGGCCGCGCTAGACGAGGCGCCGGATGTACGCATTCAGGCCGTGTGCGACGTCAATGCCGCCGCGCTGCCCGAGGCGGCCGCCCGAATGGGCGCCGCGGAGCACTACACGGACTACGCCGAGATGCTGGAGCGCTCCACGCTCGACGCGGTCATCATCGGCACGCCGATGCCGCTGCATGTGCCTCAGTCTATCGCCGCGCTGGAGCGAGACCTCCATGTGCTCTGCGAGGTGCCCGCAGGTGTCTCGGTAGAGGAGTGCCGCGAACTGGTGAAGGCGGCGCGGCGCAGCAGAGGCATCTACATGTTGGCCGAGAACTACCTCTACAGCCTTCAGAACACGCTCCTCCGCGAGCTGGCGGTGCGGGGACTCTTCGGCACGCCCTACTACGCCGAGGGCGAATATGTGCACGAGCTCAAGCAGCTCAACGAACAGACCCCCTGGCGCAGGCGATGGCAGACCGGCATTAACGGCAACACCTATGCCACGCACAGCCTTGGACCCATCCTTCAATGGATGCCGGGTGATCGCGTGGTCTCGGTGTGCTGCGCCGGCAGCGGCCACCACTACACCGACCCGCGCGGCGACCTCTACGAGAATGAGGACACCACCATCACACTCTGCAAAATGCGCTCAGGCGGCCTGGCAAAGCTGCGCCTCGATATGTTGAGCGACCGGCCTCACCGCATGAATACGTACCAGCTTCAGGGCACGGACGGCTGCTACGAATCGGCACGTGCGCATGGCGAGATCAATCGCGTCTGGCTGCGTGCCCTCTGTCCGGACATGAACACCTGGCTTCCGCTCGAATCACTCGCCGACCAGTTCCTGCCGGAGCGCTGGCGCACGGCCTCGGAGACGGCGCGGCGAGCGGGCCACGGCGGGGGCGACTACTTCGAGGTTATGGACTTCCTGGATGCCTGCCGCGGATTGCAGCCGCCTGCGGTGGATATTGACTTCGCCATGGATATGACCTTGCCGGGCCTGGCGAGCCAGCAATCCATCGCGGAAGGAGGCCGTTGGGTGGACGTGCCGGACTCGCGCGATTGGTAACTCCGACGGGAGCCCTAAGCGGCGGCCGGTGTGCCGCTCTGCTCCGCAAGCAGCAGCACCAGCTCGCGCACCAAGAGGCGCGTCTCGCGACCGGTGGTCTCCTCGGCCATCAGTCGCAGCGCCTGGTACGGGCTGCGCGCGCGCTGGTCCGCGCGGTTGGAACAGAGGCCATCGAACCTATCCACCACGGCGCATAGCCGCGCGAACTCGTGGATATCGGAACGGGTAAGGCCCTCGGGATAACCCTTTCCATCGTCGCGCTCGTGGTGCTGCAGAATGACCAGACGGCTCGCCTCGCCGAACTCCAGCGACCGCAAGATGAGCTGATGGCCCTCCACCGGATGCCGGCGCAGCCTGGATATCTCGGTCTGCGATTGGCTTCCCATGCGGTTCACCGTCGAGGGATCGAGTATCGCCTTGCCGATGTCGTGGAAGAAGAGACCCGCGCCGAGCTCCCGCAGCTCCTCTGCGGGCATCCGACCGTAGAGACGTATTGCGAGCGCTACCCCCAGCACGCCGACGTTCACGCTGTGCGTGTAGGCATAGTAGTCACGCTGCGCCACGCTCACGAGGAACGCCCGGATGTCCGGATCCTCCGCCACCCGGTCCACCATCTCATCAATGGTGCGCCGGGCGGTATCCACGGCTTCCGATGAGGGAGTGGAGAGCACCGCATGTACCACGCGGGTCGCGCGACCGTAGACGGCCTCCGCCTGCTCAGCCGATACCGGCTCGTCGCTTCGGAGAACTTCCGCCAACCGCGTGCCCGCGCTCATAACGGCGGAAGGAGGCGGCGCCTGCTGCGGAACCAGCCGTTGCGGCTCACCCTCAAGCCTGGCCAACACGGCCGGATCGGAACGCTCCGGATCTATGACCACCGTATCCGGAAAGTGCTGCCGGATGGTCTCGACCTGCTCCTGCTCGCGGATGAGAAAGTGGCTGCGCCAGAACGGGTGGTTCAGCCAGCTCGATGGCAGAACCACATACATGCCCACTTCCAGCCTGGATGCCGGGATGGAGATCTGCAACGCAACCTCCCGTGGCCCGCGCCCTTCGCGCGTATGCCACACCGGTTTGTTCCACAGGAAGCGGCACAGCCATCTATACCGCTCTTGGCACGGTATCAGCGCTGCCGAATGCGAAGGATGGCGAGCGAGTGCGCAGGGAAGGCATGAACAAACGAATGCGCGACTCCGCGAACCGTATGCTCCTGGGGGCTCACGCGGAGCGGCGCATCAAAGTCGTTTTCGTCAAACACGCTGCCCGACGTCAGCAGCCACATCCGCGCGCGCTCCTCCAACTTCCTAGGGCTTGCGATCTCCAGCCGCAGGCGCTGTTCGCTGTCAGAGGTGTTCACGACTTTCAGCACAATCTCTCCGGTGCGCTCAATCAAGCCCGCGGTGGCGGCGAGCGGCTGCGGAGCCACATCGCGCGCATCGTGAATCAACTGGCCGTCCAGCCAGCAGCGGATTCGCGGGCCGGAGAGCTCGATGCGGATGTCGTACCAGCGGCCGGCCTCTACCGCGCCTGGCACGTGCTCACCCACGAGGCTCTTGCCGCCGCCGATGGCCTTCTCGATGCCGTGCATCCGGTTGCCCCAGCCGCCGATGTTCCACCAGTACCAGTTGAGGTCGTCGCGCACGCGGAACAGGATGAGAAAGCCCTCGGCGCCCGAAATCTTGCGCGCCTTGACCGTGAGGGTGCAATCCGTCCAGCCTTCCGATTTCAGCACCGAGCGCACATCCTCGGCGTCGCTCGTCTGCCGATAGGCTCCAGCCTCCACGGACCACCGGCCGCGCACCGGCCGCCAGTCCGGCGCACCGGATGCAAACGACTGCTCATAGACCACCTGACCGCCCACCTCTACCCGAAGGTCACGGTACTCGGCCCGAGTCAACCACGTTCCGAGACCAACACTGCCGCGATGGATCGGCGCGGGTACCGGAGGAAGATCGAGCTCCAGCGGGAGTATTCGGTCGGGACGGTGATCGCGAAACAGCTTCTGCACATGGTAGGAGGGTATGCCGTAGACCCGCGAGCTGTCAAAGCAGATGAGGTCCGGATTCCAGGTGCGGTCGTTGACGTTGACGAAGAGCGGCGCATAAGACGCCATCACCACATGGTCGGAGTTGCGCTCCATGCCCGTCATAAATGCCGCCTCGGCCAGAGCGGCGGCCAGGTTGCCCTTGCCCGCTCCGGCGGTCACGGCATACTCACCCACCTGAATCTTGGGCCGGCTGCGGTCGTAGTCATCATAGCGGGTCGCCTGCGAGACGAACCATTCGGGACTGGAGTAGTAGTGCTCGGCCACGATGTCGTAGGGCCGGCTGCGCACGGGCACGTTCGCTACCAGCCGCACCTCCGGGAAGCGCGCCCGAATGGCGTCATAGAAGAGAGCGTAGCGCTCTTCGTAGGCGGGCCCGCTGTTCTCGTTGCCTATCTCCATATACTTCAGCCCGAAGGGCTTCGGGTGGCCGTTCGCGGCCCGCAGCGCGCCCCACTTAGAGGTAACAGGCCCGTTGGCATATTCGATGGCGTCCAGCGCATCCTGTACGAACTCACCCATCTGGTCCATCGGCGCCACGTCGCGGTGCGCCATACCGCAGTTGATAACAAAGAGCGGCTCCGCCCCGAGGTCCTCGCACATCTGCAGGTATTCGTGGAAGCCCAATCCATCCTGTGAGCGGTAACCCCACACGTCCACAAGGTGGCCTGGCCGCGTCTCGATGGGTCCCATGCTCTTCTTCCAGCGGAAGGCGTTTTTCAGCTCGTTACCCTCGCAGTAGCATCCGCCCGGAAAGCGCACGAAGCCCGGACGAAGCGCGGCGAGCATCTCCGCCAGGTCGGGCCGCAGCCCATTCGGCCGTCCTTTCCAGGTAGGCGGAAAGAGCGAGACCACGTCCAGCCACACCGTTCCGGACCTGCGCAGGCAGATGACCAGGCGAGCCGCCGGGTCGTCGCCCTCGGCGCGCAGTCGGAGCGCGTGGCGCTTCCAGACACCGCCGATACCGCGGATGCTGCCGCGGGCGAGCACGGCGCCTGCGCTGGTCTCCAGGCTCACATCCAGCGCCTGCCCCTGTGCATCCGTCCGCGCGAAGAGGCTGAGCGCGTACGTCTTGCCCTTGCGCACGTTGATGCCCCAGTAGCCGGTGTTGGCCACTCCTGCCCTGCCGCCTCCCGGGGCTATCTGCGCCCGGAGCGCAAGGCACTGCCTCTGCGCTTGGTTGAGCTGCGCCGTGGGCGAGGTCTCCAGTGCCATCTCCACGCGGCTCGTGCCATCCGCCACGGGACTCCACGCCTCGGGTCTGCCAGAATCCTCAAAGGAGCGGTTCCGCACCAACTCCGCGTAGAGGCCGCCATCGCCGGCGTGGTTGATCTCCTCGAAAAAGATGCCCCAGAGCGTGGAGGGCACGGGATGCAGCGGGCGCGTGGCATCCACCCGGATGCGCCCTGTCTGCGCAATCGCCGGCGCACAGCACAGCGCAAGCGAGATTGCCAGGATACAGAGGGATTGCAGCATGGTGGTATTCTCCTTCAGCTCCTCGCGCGGGCGGCACTTGCCGCGGTTAGGGACGATGCACGGATTCGCGGGCCGCGGGTGTCACCGTTGTACGCCGCGCTGGTCCCGGTTCCGCCTCCGCAGAACAAGGTAGAGCGCTGCCGCCGCCGCGAAAGGGGAGCAACGCTATTCGCACCCCCTTCAGCAAGGCGTGTGTGAAAGGCGGCTCAACCACCCGGACCTCTGCGGGCGAGCGCGGACGCAGCCGCAGCAGCTTCCCGCCATCCGCCTGGTTCATGGAGCTCGCAAGGCCTTCCACTTCCACGAAGACGCCTTGGGCGGGAGGCGGGATGGCGCTGACAAGCGATTCCACGCCCGGCTCCTTGATTCCCGTGAGCATCACCTCCGCCGGTTGCTCCCCATCCAGCAGGAACCGGTCGCCGCGCACATCGCGCACCTGCCCTCGCAGCCTCTTCACTGGCGGGAGAGAGGACGGCGTGAGCACTGTCGCCTGCGGATTGCCAGGGTCCGGCGTTCGCCGTGTCCACACATCCACGAAGCGCGCCGTAGCCTCGCTCAGAATCCTCTCTCCATCCACCGTGCGCACCGTTGCAACGAGAGCCACGCCATCTCCCGCCTGGAAGGGCACCACGGGCGGCTCGGCCAGCAGCACCATAACGGCCTCGGTATCCGCGGATTCAAGGGTTACGAGCAGCCGGCCGGGGAAGATATCCGTACCTCCAACCACCCTGGCATGGCGCACAACCACCGGCGCGCCGTCACGCAGCCCGTCCAGCTGCTTCCTACTCGCGATCGGCTTACCGGGCAGCGTGCCGCCCAGAATCGGAACCGACCGTGACTCGCCCGCGCGCACACGGATGTTCCGCTGCACCACGCGAGAGACGCCCCTGCCCTGCACCGTGAGCGAGTAGACTCCCGGGGGCACATCAACAAAGGCGAAGAAGCCCGTGCCATCGGCGCGCTGCCGACGTGTTGTGGCGCCTGAGAGCACGACCTGGGCTCCATCCATGGGGCGCAGGCCGTCGGCGGCAAGGGCGTAACCGTAGAGCGTGCCGTATCGGGGACGCACCTTCCACGGCATCCGCGGATACTCGGCCGGAGCGGCGAAGGGCGGAGTCTTCGCGTGAGCGGATGGCAGGGAGAGCGCGTCGTAGAATTCCTGATCGTAGGAGCGGGCCTTGCCGTCCGGCCCTACCCCCGTGCCCTGATACGAATAGAACAGCACTCCGGCGGGCCGGTTGCCGCGCGCGGTGGGTTTGCGAATAG
>CAZGLN010000176.1:3910-8492 GCA_964526545.1 uncultured Chthonomonadales bacterium | reverse complement strand
CAGAGGCAGCCGGCCCCGCGGCACATCGGCAGACTACCGGTCTGCTGCCAGGGCGTTCGTGGTGGGCGACGCGGATTGGCCCCCATGCAGCGAAGGCGCTCTCGTTCCTGACAGGCTCGCCGGGTTCCTGGGTCAATCAGGCAAGGATGCGGCAGGCCCTCGGGCTTACCACCTGCCCGCCATCGGGTCGTGATTCTCTCGCTGTAGTGCCAGCAGTCTGCCGTGAAGACGCTCTACCTGCTTCGGGTGTACCGAAGAGAGGTCGTGCATCTCCCACGGGTCGGCTCGCAGGTCGAAGAGCTGCGCCCTCTTTTCGCCCTTCACGCGGTATTCGATCAGCTTCCACCGGTCCTCGCGAACGGCGCGCTGCAGGTCACGGTAGGCGAGGAACAGGGCATCGCGGACGTTTCTATCTCTTCCGCGCATGGCGGGGACGAGGCTGCGGCCCTCGACTGTCGGCGCGGGCCGCTGTCCGGTCAGGTCGCACA
The DNA here is from genome assembly GCA_964526545.1 of uncultured Chthonomonadales bacterium. GTDB lineage: Bacteria > Armatimonadota > Chthonomonadetes > Chthonomonadales > CAJBBX01 > CAZGLN01. The sequence goes on along the minus strand of CAZGLN010000176.1, from coordinate 8,004 downwards.
CCGTCTGGTAGATATCGAGCAGGTAGCAGAGTGTGTTCCGCCGCGCTCCGCGAGGCACTCCCGGCCCTGCCATGATCAGCGGCACGCGCAGGCTGTGTTCATAGCAGCTCTGCTTGCCAAGCAAGCCATGCTGTCCCAGCGCCAGTCCGTTATCTCCGGCGAAGATCACCAGCGTACTCCGCGCATGGGGCGAAGTATCCAGCGCATCCAGCAATCTGCCGATCTCCGCATCGAGGTGCGTGATCATGCCGTAGTAGGCGGCGATGGCGCGGCGTATGCGCTCCGGTGTGCGCGGCCAGGGCTCCAGCTCCTCATCGCGATTCTTCAGCTCGCCATTGTCGAACGGATGCTCGGGGAGGAAGTTAGGCGGAAGCTGGATGCGCGCGGGGTCGTACATGCTGTCGTAGGGCGGGGGCGGCATTCGCGGATCGTGAGGGGCGGTGTAGGCGACGTAGAGCAGAAACGGCCGCTCCTCGTGCTGCCCCCGCAGAAACTCGATGGCCGCGTTGGTGAAGAGTGTGCTGGAGAACTCCGTAGCGACGCGCTGCTTCTCGGGCGGATACGCGCCGGTGGGGTCCCAGTCAAACACAGGCACCTTGTCGTGGTCGCTCATGCCGCCGAAGAAGACCGGGCCGCCCGTCTGGAATGCGCGGACGTAGCTTGGGCGGTCGTTGTGCCACTTGCCGATGCCGCAAGTGCTGTATCCGGCCTTGCCGAACTCCGCCGGCCAGAGCGGCAGATCGGGAGGGAGCGTATCCGGCGCGTGGTGGAGAGTGCGGCCTGTGAGGATCATGCTGCGCGAGGGGATGCAGAGCGCTCCATGGATGCCGCCCATGGTGTAGCAGCGCGTGAAGGCGGTGCCGCGCGCCGTCAGCCGGTCGAGGTTCGGTGTGCGGATTTCGCGGTTGCCGAGGGCGGCGATCGTGTCGTGCCGCTGGTCGTCCGATAGCAGCAGGATGACGTTCGGCGGCCGGGCCACGTTCTGAGTGCTCAAAGCAGCCGCTCCCGTGACCGCGATAGAGCGGCGCAGGAAGGTGCGTCGCGTATCCATGTCTGAAGCTTCTCCTCCCGGACATTCATCTGCTTCAGCCCTCGAGTACGACCATGGCGTGGCCGCGAATCTCCGGCACGGTCAGTGAGACGTAGCTCCCTTCGCAGTGGAATGGCAGACCTACGGCTTCCGGCGCCAGGTAGACCCGGGCCGGAGGCGCGTGCCGAACGCTGAGCGGCAGGTTGTACAGCGGGATTACATCCTCGATGATGTCCTCGCCAAGAGTGCGCCGCTCCGGTATGTAGTGGAGGAGGTGCACCACGGTGCGGTCGTGCTCCGCCTGGCGCATGGTGGAGGCGATGAGCGTGCTTGGGCCTTGCCCCATCAGCAGCGGGTCCGGCAGAAGCAGGCGCAGAGCCGCAAGGAACATCTGCTTGTAGAAAAGCACTCCATGCCGCCCGTAGAGAGTGAAGATCGGGTGGGCAAACTGCAGCACGCTCCCGCGAGAGAGGAGGGCGGGAGCATCGCCGCGGCGATCGCACGGGGTGTGGAAGTGGCTGCAGAAGTGCTCAAAGGTGCGGTCGAAGTAGGGAACCCAGAGTTCGGCAAGCGTCTCCGCGCCGGGCCGGGGCTCGAGGAGACTGCCTCGCTCGTACATAACGTACTCGGCCGCCGGCACCGCATTTGTAAGGGGGCCGATCAGTTTGACGTAGTCGGGATGGTGCGGCAGGTCGCCGAGGTGGAGGCCGGGCGAGCACTCAAGCGCCGTGTGGGTGCCATCCGGCGACGTGCCGGCGCGGTGACTCAGAACAAGGCGGCCACCCCGCTCCACATAATCATCTACTTTCGCGGCAAGGCGCTCATCGCACGGAATCTTGTCCGGCAGTATCAGCACGCGGTAGGGCGACCAATCGGTTACCGCATCCACAATGTCGAATTGATGCCGGCTCTCCTGCAGCATACGGTATGCACCAAGCATGGCCGGATCCACACGGCCTTCCGCGATGCCGGCTGCCTCCACATTGAAGAGGGCGATATCCGTGAGCGGCACGGCGCCCTCGCACCATGGCTCCTTTCGCTCGACTTCCGAGTAGACTCCGCCGATGAGCTGATAGGTCGCCGGGTCCAGGCGGCCGCGCGGGGGCAGTTGGTCGCCGATGCTGCACTTCCCTCCAAGAGCCAGCATGTGGAAGCACTCGAAGGCCAGCGCGGCCTGTGGTTTGTAGCTGCCGAAGTGGCCCCACGTCTTGGCGAACTTGCCCGTCATGCCAAGGCACTCCAACCCTAGCCCGCGCGCGTAGCGCTGGGTGATGGGGAAGTGCGCATAGCCCCAGCCTCCGGAAGGCAGCGACTCCAGCTCCAGGTGCGTATAGGTGTGGAGGATGTCGCGCCAGTCTGGGTAGATGTGTCCGGCATTGTGGAAGATGGTGCAGTTCTTGTTGTAGCGGCGCACGAGCGCCGAACTCCGCTCCTTCCAGCGGTCCACCAGCAGCTTGCGCAGGGCGGCCTGGCACTTCGGGTCCGCCGGATCCATGCCCAGCTTCTCGTATTCGCGCATGCACCATGTGCTGTGCACGCCCTGCTGGAAGATGATGTCGAAGAAGATTCCGTCCACTTCGTCGCCGTAGCGCTCCATCACCTCCTGGGTCTGTTCGAGCACGTAATCCACGTAGGGCGAGGCGAAGTCCAGATTGAGCCAGCCCGGCGCAAGCGGCGAAGCGCCGGAACCCACGCGCCTGCCCTGCTCATCTATCTCCACCCACTCAGGGTGCTCGCGGGCTGCCAGCACGTCCCATCCCACAGTGATATAGATGGGACAGCGGATGTCGTGCTTGTGGCAGACCTCTATCTGCTGTGTGAGCAGGTCGCAAGTAAGATGCGGATGCCGGTTCGGGAAGCGTGTGTCGTGGTAAATCCAGCCGTGGTGGCAACGGCTGAAGCAGGTAATGGAGTTGACGCGGGCGCGCAGCAGGGTCTCCGCGAACTCCTCCGGCTCGAACTCCGAACCGACCCCAGGGATGGCCTCCGAGGTATGGAAATCCAGGTGAATCTGGCGAAAACGCAGCGTGCTCATTCGGCTTGCTCCTCGGTGTGCGTGGATTACGTCTGCTGCTCCAGGCGGCCCGCGGACCACCGGATGCCGCGAGCCAGTATTTCCCGGAAGGAGGGATTGCTCCAGGTCAGGTTGTCGTGGCCGGATTGGAAGCAGAACACGCGTGCGTTCCGGTAGGAACGCGTCCAGGCCAGGGTGCGCATGGAGAGCGGGTGGTGGGTGGTCAAGAGAACGTGGCAGTCCGGCCCCGCATCCGCCATGGTGTAGGTCTCGTCCGGCATGCGCCAGCCTCTCATGCCTTGCGTGATGGGGTGGCTGGCGTCGGCGATCTCCACGACGATCTCCTGCCCCATGTGGTAGCCAAAGCTCCTGTCCGGCATGCCCACCATCTCGGTCCACTCGGGCGAGTCGGGAAAGGCCAGCAGCGCATGGTGAAGCACCACCAGGCCCTGGCGCGTCTCGCCAAGCTCTTGAAGCAGGTTCGCCACGGGTCCCTCGGCGGGCTGCTGCATGTGCATGTTGTAGAAGACCAGGGCATCGTATCGCTTTCGTACACCGCCCCAGTCCATTGCGAAGTTCTCGATATCCTGGGGATAGCAATCCACCCCGGGCATCGAGCGGAACAGCCCGAGGAAGTTGGGCACATCGAAGGGGTGTCCGCCAGTGATGAGCGCGACCATGAGATCAGACTCTGCGGGCATCGGCATCTCCATGGAAAGGCTTCGTCAGGTGTGCAACTTAAATGAGTTTCGGCGCTCCGGCCGCGTCGCGCGGCAAGGCGCACGGGTCAGCGCGCGGCCGGAGCGCCTGGCGTGATATCCCGAGCTGCCGCGCACACTTCTCGGCTGACGCGGTAGATGGTGTCGAACGCAAGTTTCAGCTCCTCCATGGTGCAGTGATCCTGTACGAAGTGGGTGGTGCAGTAGATCAGGCGGCCATCCGCACCCATTCGCAGCACGCGCTCAATCTCGGAGACGAGAAACTCCAGCTTCCCGAAACCGATGGTTGTCTGCACATCCAGGCCGCCCATCACGGTGAATGCATCACAAT
>CAZGLN010000176.1:0-3876 GCA_964526545.1 uncultured Chthonomonadales bacterium | reverse complement strand
CTGCCACGGATGCACCACGTTGTAGCCGAGCTGGATGATGCCCTCCACCACGGCATTCACGTTGCCGTCGGTGTGGAGGCTCACGTAGGCGCCGCGCGCCTTGACGGCCTGCGTGGTCACGCGATGGGCTGGGTAGATGAGGTCCCACCACTGCCTGGGCGAGAACATCAGCCCCGTCTGCGCGCCCCAGTCATCCGAGACGTGCACCATGTCCACCCCGAGATCCAGGCAGTTCATGGCGAACTGGCGGTTCCACTCCGCTTGCCGCGCATAGACCTGCCGCAGCGTCTCCGGCTCCAGGGCGAGGTAGGCGAGGTGATTCTCGATGCCGAACACACCGTTGAGGCACTCGAAGATTCCTGGCGTCTGTACATACACGAATCGGCCTCGCCGTCCCTGGTGGTGCTCAATCTGCGCACGGATGTCCTCGTAGGCGCTGTTCTCGTTTGGGTCCGTCATGGGCAGTTCGAGTGCCGTTGCCGGCTCGATGGGTCCACCCTTCATTGCCTGTTGAAGTGCATCGGCTTGATAGGGATTTGGTCCGCCGAACAGGTGGGCCAGGTCAAACGCATAGGCATCCTCAAAGGCATCGGCGGAGCCCCACACGGCGGCTATCTGCTCGGAGAGATTGGCCCGAACCCATCCGTAGATGGGCACGCGGTCGGGCACTTTGCCATCTATCACGGCGGCAACGCGTTCACGCGGCAGCATTCGTTTTCCTCATTTGGGCATGCAGTAATCGGTATACGGCTGGAACGAACCTAACTCTCAATCCTGGTGCTCCGATTTCAGCAGGCGCGCATGGTTCAGCAGCTCCTGTACGGCCACGGGCTGTCCCGTTCGGCTGCTCTGGATGGCGGCGAAGACAAGCGCCACGGACTGGAGATTCGCCTCCACTGCGGTCTCCATGGGCTGGCCTCCCTCCAGCCATCGAACAAACTTCTCGATAAGCCATGTGTTGGCCCACTTCGGCTGCCGCAGAAGCGGTACTTCCCGGCCGTGGCCGGGCTCAACGTAGCGGGGCTCCCCCGCGTCGAAGCGCTCCACCCGCCGGTGGTCCAAAACCAGGGTGGCGCCTTCGCACTCCGCGCGGATGTACTCCTGCGTCCAGCCATTCAGGCCCACGGCGTTCGTCTTGGCGCCTTCATAGAGCGCGCGCACGCCGTTGGCGAAGGTCATCAGCACAAGGCCCTGAGAGTCGCCCCCAAACTCGCCCCAATCCGGGTTCCACGTCTGCGCGAAGAGCGACTCGCACGGCGCCCCCGCGAGATCCGCCAGGATGTCCAGGTGGTGCACTGCGCCCTCTATCATCAAGGGGTCCTTCATTTCGTGCCGGAACTTGCCCCACGAGCCGAAGCGGCGGCAGGGACACGAAAAGCGGCACACCAGGTAATCGAGCCCTCCGCATCCGCCGTTGCGGAGCACGTGGCGCAGGGTGGTCTTGTCCTGGTCGAACCGGTGGCTCATCGTAACGCCCATCTTTTTGCCGGCGGCGGCCACGCGTGCGGCGATGCGCGCCGACGCTTCGAGAGTGTCCGCGATGGGCTTCTCGGAGAGAACGTCCATATCGTGCGCTAACGCCAGGTTGACTATCTCTTCGTGGCGGTCCGGGGGAGTAACCACGATGGCGAAATCGGCACGCACGCGGTCGAAGGCGGTCGCGGCATCGGTGAAGAGCTGATCTTCTTGAAGGCCGAGAGCCTCGCGCGCGATGGCAAGCCGTTCAGGGTTCACATCCACGGCGCCCGCGACCTCAACCAGGCCGTCCCGGATGTTGGGAGGCAGGAAGTGGCGGCACCATGCCTCGCCAAAACCACCGACTCCCACGATGATGCAGCGTTTGGCCATTGCGCCCTACCCCTTGTGGTTCTCGTGTAGGGTTCGGCGCGCGAAGGCGCATCCCTGCGCAGGAGATACCTGAAGAGAACAGAGCCCCCGCGACCGGCGGTGCGCGGGGGCTCTGGTAAGCGGGGAGGTCTACTTCCTTCTTCGAAGCAGGAGGAGGCCGCCGGTTGCGCCGGCAACCATGAAGGCCCATGCGCCCGGCTCGGGAACCTTGTTCTGTACAGGAATCCCGACTACACGAAAGGCACCACGCAAGTATGATCTTCGGTGCCAGGTGGCTCCGCCATCTTGGGTGGTTACGATTGGACCAATGTCGTTGATGGAGTTCAGATTCCAAACAGCAACGTGGTCTCCGATTCCATACGGTACAAGGTAGTATGTGGACCCCATCACCAGCAGAGGCTGTGCGCTCGAACGAAGAACGATTGGATCATACCGATAACCGAATAGATCCATCAGGCTCGTGAGATCAAAAGATTCCAGGAGGCGACCCGGAATACCCTCGGCGTCGTCATATAGGCCCAGCCATGCGCGGCTTCCGTAGGCGCTGGAGATGGCGACATGCAGTGACTCAAGGCAAGCGGTACTGGATGGTTGGAAAGCCATGCCGGAAGTTAAGTCTTGCTCCGCTCCCCAGCCACCGAGGACCACGTAGGAGTTCTCCGGTCCGAAGTTGTCAAACGGCAACTGGCCCGATGCACTGGGCGCGGTATACACGGAAATGGCTCCAAGGACTGCAAGAACAGGGACGATTCGCATGCGTTGCTGAACGCACCACAGGATGGGCTGCATTACTCACACTCGGGCCGGCAAGTTGGTTATGAATTGAGGTGCTGCAAGAATTGTGCCAGTCATCTTCCACGGCTCTCAGGGCTATCGGCGCTTGCCGGAAACCCTGTTCTGCTCCCGTACACGTGACGTGCTTGTGCTATACTGAGGTTTAGTTAGCACCACTAACGTTTCTGACCGCACGCGAATGACCGAAATAGATGCCGCCCTGGAGCGGATTCTCCCGCGCGTGAGCAAGCCGGCCCGCTACACGGGAGGCGAGCTCAACTCCATCGTCAAGAACCACCTGGCATGCGAGGTCCGCTTCGCCATCGCGTTTCCGGACGCCTACGAGATTGGCATGAGCAATCTGGCGCTCAGCATCCTCTACCATGTGCTGAACAGCCGCGCCGATTGCCTCGCGGAGCGCACCTACGCGCCCTGGCCGGACATGGAGCGCGAAATGCGCGCAAGCGGCGTGCCGCTCTTCACCCTGGAGACGCGGCGGCCGGTGGCGGAATTCGATTTCTTTGCCTTTTCTCTCTCCTACGAGCTGGGCTACACCAACGTGCTGAACATGCTCGACCTGGCGGGGATGCCGGTGCGCAGCGAGGAGAGGGACGCGCGCTTGCCTCTGGTGATCGCCGGCGGACACTGCACCTACAATCCCGAGCCGATGGCGCCCTTCGTGGATCTCTTCGTTATCGGCGAGGGCGAAGAGGTGCTGGAAGAGATTATCGAGACCTACAAGAGCCTGCGCGATGCGCCGCGCGACGAGCTGCTGCTGGCCCTGGCCAACGTGCCCGGATGCTACGTGCCGCGCTTCTACGAGTCCGTTTACGCCGACGAGGAATCAGACTTCCGTACGCCGGACGATCGCTTCGCGCGGTGCGATCGCCGAGCCTTTTTGGAGCTGCGGCCGCGCAAGGAGTTCGTTGGGCGCGTGCCGGAGCGCATCGAGCGGCGCATCGTGTGGGACATTGATAACGTGCCGTATCCCACAAAGCCGGTGATTCCCTTTATCGAGGTAGTGCACGACCGGATTTCGCTGGAGGTGATGCGCGGCTGTACGCGTGGCTGCCGATTCTGCCAGGCCGGGATGATCACCCGTCCCGTGCGCGAGCGATCGCCCGAGCGGCTGATGCAGCTTGCCGAGGAGCTCATCGAGAGCACGGGCCATGAGGACGTTTCGCTGGTCTCGCTCTCAACCGCGGACTACTCGCGCGTGAGCGAAGTGGTGCACCGGATGATTGAGGAGCACGG
>CAZGLN010000175.1:1217-8561 GCA_964526545.1 uncultured Chthonomonadales bacterium | reverse complement strand
CTCGGCGCCATCGGCCTGGTGGATACCGGCGCCTTCGCGCTAAGCAAGCACCCGAACTGGGTGCGGGACGTCCTGCGCGAGATCGGCGGACGAGTGGACTTCCTCGCCATCCACAACGGCTACGCGCCGGCCGTGCGCTTTAACGGCTTCGGGCCCGCCATGCGCCGCATCTCCGATGACGACTTCGCCCGGGCCTTTCTCGGCGCATCGGTCTATGTGGAGCAGAATCTGGAGGCCACCAAGCGGGTGATGGCGGAAGCAGCGCCTGCACACTGGAAGAAGATTGATCTCCACATCACGGAGCACGGCCCGCTGGTCTATCCGTTCGATCCCGCGCATGCGAAAGAGGACGCCGTATGGAACCGATCGCTCGCGGGCGCGCTCTACCTGGCCTGCCTCTATAACGTGATGCTTCGCGAGCCGAAGGTAACCGCGGCTAACCACCTTCCGCTCTGTCAGGACGTGTATGGCGCGCTCATCGGCATGCGCGGAACCGGCCCCGGGCGCAAGATCTGGAAAAACATCGTCTTCCATGTATTCCGCCTTTATGCCGACCTCATCGGGCGCCAGACGCTGGAGACCCTGGTAGAAGGGCCCACCTACTCCACCCTGCAGGCCGGCCTGGTGCCCGCACTCGAGAAGGTGCCGCTGGTGGATGCCGCGGCCTACCGCGCCCGAGACGGCCGCTCTCTTCAGGTGATCCTGATTAACCGCGAGATACGCGGACCCGTGCAGGCGCGGATACAGCAGCCGAACGGCTTCATTGCCCGTACCGTCACACGGCTTTCGGCCCCCTCCTATCTTGCCGAAAACACCCCCGAACAGCCGGAGACCGTAGTGCCGGTTACTTCCCGGATCGCATCAAAGGCCAGTCCCTTCCCTCTGAGCCTGCCGCCGCACTCGCTGGCCGTGGTCGAATTCGCGCGAGCAGGCAACGGCCGATAGCCTTCGCGACCTTCCGCCAGGTGCTTCACAGGCATGCAGTCGATTCGCATGGGCCCGGAACCCCTGGGCGCGGTGCGTTCCTCCGCTGGACCTCTCGAGGCGGGCAGATGCCGCGGATCTCACGAACTCGAAGAGACGGCCTCGGGACCAGGACTTTTTTCGCCGGAAGATGCGAAATTCGCAAACCGCCGGAAGGAAAAGGCAGCAATAGTGCCTAAAGAACCGCGGCATCGCCAGGGGAGATTGACAAACACATAGCGGCCGGCAGCCTGCCGAGGAGCGCGAGATTCAGCCAATGAGTCGGATGCTTACCAAGCCTACGCGTCTGCTGACGTTGGGGGTATTCACGACCTGCTGCCTTACAGCCCCGAGCGCCCCTCAGCTCACTCCCACGGATTGGCCCCAATTTCGCGGCCCCGGCGGCCAAGGGAGCTCCGCCGCCCGCGGCGTGCCCATCACCTGGTCTGCCGAGAAGGGTGTCCGCTGGAAGGCTGCGCTGCCCGGCGCGGGAGCCTCCAGCCCCATCGTGGTAGGCGATCGCGTCTACGTAACGGCCTACAGCGGCTACGGCCTGCCGGACCAGCCGCGCGGTGAGATCAGCCAGCTTAGGCGGCACCTCCTCTGCCTGAGTCTCGCCAATGGCGCGGTTCTCTGGAAGGCGGACGTTCCGGCGGCCCTCCCGGAGTCGCAGAGCGTCAGGGAACACGGTTACGCCGCGAGCACTCCCGTAAGCGACGGCGAACGGGTCTACGTCTTCTTCGGCAAGTCCGGTGTCTTCGCGTTCAGTAAGGAGGGCCGCCAGCTCTGGCGTGCCAGCGTGGGCTCCCAGCATCATGAATGGGGCTCGGCTGCTTCACCCATTCTCTACAGAAATCTGCTCATCGTAAACGCCAGCGTCGAGAGCGAGTCGCTTGTCGCGCTCGACAAGTCCACCGGCACGGTGAAGTGGCGCGCGGGAGGCATCAAGGAGTCCTGGAACACGCCGATCCTCGTGCCCGTTGGCGGCAAGACCGAGCTCGCGGTGGCCATCGCGGGCAAGGTGCTCGGCTTCGATCCCGATTCAGGCGCGCCGCTCTGGTCCTGCGATACGGATATCGCCTGGTACATGGTGCCGAGCATGGTCGCGCGAGATGGCGTGATCTACTGCATCGGGGGACGCACCGGCGGCGCGTTGGCGGTTCGGGCAGGCGGTCGCGGCGACGTTACGCGGACACATCGGCTCTGGACGGGCCGCAAAGGCTCCAACGTCTCCTCGCCCGTGCTGCACGAAGGGCACCTCTACTGGGTTCACGAGAGTCTGGGCATTGCCTACTGTGCGGAAGCCGCCACGGGACGGCTGGTCTACGAGGAGCGTCTCCCCCGCGCCGACCAGTTCTATGCCTCGCCCATCCTCGCAGAGGGCCGCATCTACTACGTCTCGCGCGGCTACGACGCGGGAGTTTTCGTTGTTGCCGCAAGGCCACGGTACGAGTTGATCGCGCAAAACAAGCTTGGTGATCGCAGCCGGTTCGATGCCAGCCCAGCGCTCGCGGGCAATCGCATCCTGCTCCGCTCGGATCGGCACCTCTACTGCATCGGCGGTACCTAAAGCACGGAGCCGCGAAGGCGGACCAACGTGTGAGCTTGCTGGCCTGCCTCACGACCCCATGCCGAAACACATCAAAGGAGACGGCAATGGAGAAGGCGGAATGCAAGAGCTTCGACAATCCGGACGAGGTGCGGGAGTTTCCTCTGGGCAGGCTTGAACTGGTGGAGGTCGGCGGCGCAGTGATCGGGCGTGCCATCTTCGAGCCCGGATGGCGCTGGTCTACCTCGGTCCAGCCTCTCGCCGGTACCCGCAGCTGCGAGGCCCCGCACTTCCAGTACCATGTCGCGGGAGTGCTGAAGGTCGTGATGGATGACGGCACGGAATTCGAGTGCGGACCCGGCGATGTCTCCGTGCTGCCCTCCGGGCACGATGCCTGGGTTCTTGGAGACGAGCCTGCGGTGGTGGTGGACTTCCAGGGAATGGCGGACTACGCCGCCGGCCAGAAAGGCTAGCCCCGGCAGGCTGTCGAACGCGCTGGCCAGGCAGTCATGAACGAAATGCCCCCCGATGAGCTTGTGGACGGCACGTCCAGGGCCCTCACGCTCCTGCGCGAGAGGCTGGGCGAATGCGTCAACCGCTTGGGAGAGTATGATGCAGCGCTTGTTGAACGCATCGCGGGGGCCTTAGCGCGCCACGGAGAAGGGGCGGTCTCCCCGCACGCCCATGACGTCGCGTTTCATCTCACCGATTGGGTGGAGGAGGCCGCCTTCATTCTCGCGCTCCGTCTCTTCCCGGACCGCTTTACTCCGGAGGAGATTGCGGACGGCATCGCGTGCTTTCTGCTCCACGTGCCGAACCATGTGGCCGCCGCCGCCGTGCTTGCCGGACACCCTCCGGAGGATATCTTCGGGGTATCCGAAGTTAGCGGCTGAGCGAAGGGCGAGACCTGAAGCGATGAGGCGCCGGCCGGCGCGGCACCGTTGCGCCTGCCGACCCTAGCGCACGCCCCGGGCGTTAAGAAACTCGGAGTAGCCCTGGTCGCTTTCGCGCACGTGGTGCTCAAGCCACTCGTTCAGATACTCCATCAACTCGATGGAGACAGCCACGCGCCCGGATTCCATGCGCTTGCGGAAGCCCGCCAGCCTGCTGCAGAAGGCCGCGTGCTCGGCCTTGTGCGCCGCCGTCATGGGATAGCCATGCCTCTCGAAGAGCTGCTCCTCCGTCTGGAAGTGCTCGACCGCATAATCGGCCAATCCGTCGAGGATATCGCCGAGAACTTCCCTGCCCTTGCCCTCCTTCATGGCGGCATGCAGGCCGTTGACCAGCGTCACCAGACGCTGATGCTGGGCGTCCAGTGTGGCGATGTGCACGCTCAAGTCTTCATTCCACGCGAGTAGAGGCACTCTCGACGGCTCCTTTCCAACCAGCCCCATCTGTTTATTCCATGCTTTCGCGCGCGACAGGGTGTGCCTTTGGCCACCTCTCAGGCAGGAAAGTGCGTGCTGCAAGGCTCGTCCGAACGGCGGCAAGAAAGCAGGCGGAGGAGCAATAACCGCGAGAATGAACGTTTGGGCAGGTTGCGCGTCTATGATGTTGACGAACTTGCCGCACCCACGGAAAGGAGCCCGCGCGCAATGACTGCCACGGGCAATGCGCAGCCTGCCCTCGCGCAGGGCCGCGAAATGGTTGACGGTCTGCACAGGTGGTCGCTGCCGAGGGCCTCCTGGCGCGAGGAGTACCTCTGCATCCTGGCGCAGCCGGACGAACTTCCTTCCCACTTCGTTGAGAGGTCGGCCGCCGCGCTGCGCGAGGTCCACGCCACGCCCTTGAAGATGACCTTCTTTGGCGACCTCGGTGCGCGCCATGCAGCGCTGCTCTCGCTTGAGCAGCTTCTCGGCACGCCCGCATGGCCCATCACCTGGGTGGAAGGCGCCGCCGCGCGTGGCGGGCCGATCGCCGGAGTGCACATACATGCGGTATCGGGAGCGGAGCCGGAAACCCTGACGGAGGGCGGCCGACCCGTGGCGCGCCTCCTCTCATCCGACCATCTGCGAATGGCTGTGCTGGCGGATCTCGCTCCGCCGGACAGGCTGGCGCTGCCGCGGGACCAGGCTTATGGGCTCTACCGCACAATGGACCGCGTGCTGCTGAGGAGCGGCTTCACGTTCCACGATGTGTGCCGCACCTGGCTCTTTGTAGACCGCATTCTGGACTGGTACCCGGGCCTCAACGAGGCGCGCAATCAGTATTTCACCGAACGGTGTGTCTACCAGGGTCTGGTGCCCGCCAGCACGGGCATCGGAGCGGCCAACGCCACCGGCCACGCGATCGTCGCGGAGGCGCTGGCTATTCAAGGAGAGGAGGATGCCGCGCACGTAGCGGCTGTCCAATCGCCGCTGCAGTGTTCCGCGCACCGCTATGGCAGTGCTTTCAGCCGTGCCGTGGAGATTACCTGCTCGGGAGCACGCCAACTGCTTGTCTCCGGTACGGCATCCATCGGCCGGGATGGTGCGACTCTCCACCAGGGCGATTCCCAGGCCCAGGTTGCCCACACGATGGCCGTCGTGGAGGCCCTGCTGCGTGCACGCGGGTTCGGGCTGCTGGAGACCTCCCGTGCCGTGGCCTACCTGAAGCATCAAGACATCTGGCCGATGTTCCAGCGCTATCTTCATGATCAAGGCCTGGAGCAGATGCCGGTGATTGCCGTCATCGGCGATATCTGCCGGCATGACCTGCTCTTCGAAATCGAGCTGGATGCCATCACAGCCCTGCCGATAGAGGATGGCCGCTGAGCGCTCCTTGCCGCTCTCCGCCCCGCTAGCAAGGAGCGTCGGCAGGGAAATCCCTCTCTGGCTCGAAGGAAGCCTCGCCTCGGAAGGCGCCAAAGCGCTCTCCGCATGCCGGCAACGCATACCACTTAGGAGGAGAGGCCATGCTCTCGGGCGTGTTCGCCGCTATCGCACTGATCACCGCAGCCGCGGCAGGCTCTCTCCCGGCACCGCCGCGCTCCGTTCCGCAAGGACCCAGACCCATGGCTGGACCCATTCAGGTACATCCCGAAAACCCTCGTTACCTGCTCTATCGCGGCAAGCCCATCCTCCTCATCACCTCGGCCGAGCACTACGGCGCGGTGCTCAACAGCGCCTTCGACTTCCGCCAATACCTGGCCGCCCTGCAGCGTGACGGCATGAACTACACACGCATCTTCTCAGGCGCCTACTGCGAATCGCCCACGGATTTCAACATCCAGGAGAACACGCTGGCACCGGAGAGCGGCCGACTCCTCTGTCCATGGGCACGCTCCGAGACGCCTGGCTACGCCAACGGCGGCAGCAAGTTCGATCTCACGCGCTGGGACGCGGCCTACTTCCGCCGGCTCAAGGACTTCCTTACGGAGGCGGGAAGACGGGGCGTGGTGGTGGAGCTGACCCTCTTCTGCCCCTTCTACGGCGACAGCTCCTGGCGCCTGAGCCCCATGAATGCCGCCAACAACATCCAGGGCATCGGAAAGGCCGGCGCGCACGATGTGTACAACCTGAAGCATCCGGACCTCACCCGCGTACAGGAGGAGATGGTCCGCAAGGTCGTAACCGAACTGAACGGTTTCGATAACCTCTTCTACGAGATCTGCAATGAGCCCTACTTTGGCGGCGTGACGCTGGAGTGGCAGCGACGCATCGCGGAGGTCATCGTCGCCACCGAGGCGAGCCTGCCGAAGCGGCACCTGATTGCGCAGAACATCGCTAACGGCTCGGCTCGCGCGGAAGGCTTCCACCCGTCGGTTTCCCTCCTCAACTTCCACTATGCGGCCCCGCCGGACGCGGTGAAGGTCAATTGGGATCTCAACCGCCCGGTTGGATGCGACGAGACCGGCTTCAAGGGCACCAGGGACCTGCCCTACCGCCGAGAGGGATGGGATTTTCTTCTTGCCGGCGGTGCGCTCTACAACAATCTTGACTACTCCTTCACCGTACGCAGGCCCGATGGCACGCACACGGTGACGGACCCCACGCCAGGGGGCGGCGGCCCCTCCCTCCGTGCCCAGCTCAAGACTCTCTCGCAGTTCATGCACGCCCTGCCCTTTACGCGCATGCGTCCCGCCAACGAGCTGCTGCGCGGCGGCAAGGGACGTCTGCTCGCCGCGCCGGGCGAGGCCTACGCCGCCTACACCCTTGAAGGGACCAGAGTTACCTGGCAATGGGAGATGCCGGCCGGCCGCTATCGCGGCGAGTGGGTGCACCCGCTCACCGGCAAGGTGGAGCCCATCGCCGCCTTCGACCACCCCGGCGGCCTCGCCACGTTCAGCTCTCCGGAATACACGGAAGATATCGCGCTGAAGATTGTGCGGGTCGGTAAGCGGTAAGCGGTGCAGGGAATGTGCAGCCCGCGTGGAACGGAAGGGACAGCCCTGAACTCAGGAGGATGAGGATGTCGAAGGAACTGACCCGCCGCGACCTGATACGTTCCGGCGCGCTTGTAACCGGACTCGCCGCGCTTGGCGGAGTGTGGAGCGAAATACCCGCGCGCGCTTCGCGCTCGCCGAACGAGAAGCTCAACATCGCCGCGATCGGCGCAGGCGGAATGGGTGCAAGCGATATCAAGCAGTTCCCAAACGAGAACGTGGTGGCGCTGTGCGACGTGGATTTCGCCCATGCCGCGGGCACCTTCCAGACCTTCCCGAATGCCCGCCGCTTCGATGACTTCCGACGCATGCTGGAAGAGATGGATAAGAGCATAGACGCCGTTACCGTGAGCACGGCGGACCACTCCCATGCGGTTGCGGCCGCCATGGCCATGCGCATGGGCAAGCACGTCTACTGCCAGAAGCCGCTGACGCACTCCGTGCACGAAGCCCGGGAACTGGCCCGCCT
>CAZGLN010000175.1:0-1172 GCA_964526545.1 uncultured Chthonomonadales bacterium | reverse complement strand
GAAGGCAACATCCGGGCCGTGGAGCTGATACGCGGCGGTGTCATCGGAGCGGTCAAGGAAGTGCACGTCGTAACGGATCGGCCGGCCGGCTGGTGGCCGCAGAACGTGGAGCGGCCAACCGACACGCCGCCCGTGCCAAGCACCCTCAACTGGGATGTGTGGCTGGGTCCTGCGCCGGAGCGCCCCTATCATCCGGCCTACCATCCCTTCCGATGGCGCGGATGGTGGGACTTCGGCACCGGCGCCCTGGGCGACATGGCCTGCCACCTGATGGATGTGGCTTTCTGGTCGCTCGAACTGCGCGATCCGGACTGGGTGGAGGCGGTAAGCGGCCCCATGACCAAGGAGAGCCCGCCGCTGGAGAGCCGCATTACCTACCACTTCCCCGCGCGCCGCGGGAGGCCGGAAGTCGCGCTCATCTGGTATGACGGCAAGCAGCTCCCGCCGGAGGATGTGCGCTTCGGCCGCGGCATCGAGAATGGCTCAATCTTCGTGGGCGAGAAGGGCACCCTCTTCCTGAATCACGGCGAGGCGCCGCTCCTCCTGCCCGAGGACCGCTTCCGCGATGCAACACTGCCGCCCAAAACCCTGCCGCGCCCGGAGAGCCACTACCTGGAGTGGGCCGAGGCCTGCAAGGGACGCGGCAAGACGGGCAGCCACTTCGGCTATGCGGGCCCCTTTACCGAAGCCGTGCTGCTGGGCAACGTGGCGCTGCGCGTGGGTCATCGGATTGAGTGGGATGCACGACGCATGCGGTGTAAGAACGCCCCTGACGCAGAGCAATACATAAAGCCGCCCTACCGCAAGGGTTGGAAGCTGTAGAGGCTGCCGCCCACGGCAGCGCGATTCCGTAAGGGCATCACGCTCCCCGGTCCACCTGGCCGGGGAGCGTTGCTTTTAGGGCTTTGTGTGACCCAGGGCGTGGCATCGCGAGCAGAGGCGCTCACGCGTGTCCGTCAGCAAGTGCGCGCGGGTGGATCCATGCGGATCGTGGCAGGTCCAACAGCGCTTCAGCGGCTCCATGATGTGCTTGTGGATGGTCTGCAGACGCGCCGCCGGATGGCACTTTTGGCAGCCATCGGGCACGGAGGGCTCCCCAATGGTTGCACCATCTTCGGTCTTCGCCATGGGATGGCAGCCTCCGCACGGGTGAGTGCCGGTAGCTGGATGCT
>CAZGLN010000174.1:460-8578 GCA_964526545.1 uncultured Chthonomonadales bacterium | reverse complement strand
CCTACAATGACCTTGCCCTGGCCCTCTACTACGATACGCTGATGGAGAAGGTGTTCCGGCAGCCCGGAGACGTGGTTCTCAGGGAGCGCATCGCCGGCCCGCTCCAGTTTGAGGACCCCTCTACCTTCGATGCCTTCGGCCGGGCGGATAGGCTCGGGCGTCTCGCGGTATCCGTCCGCGACTTCGCGCGATTCGGCCTCTGGACCCTGCAGGGAGGGAAGTGGCACGGCAAACCGCTCTTGCAGCCCCACCTGCTCAAGATGGCCCTGAACAGCCCCGTTCCGGCGAACCTGCCCCGCACGAGCGGACGCGCTGCCGAGATGCTGCCCAACCAGCGGACGCTGGGCGGCGGCAAGGACCAGACCGCCACGGGTCCCGGGTTCTACAGCTTCAACTGGTGGCTAAACGGCAAGGATTCCGCGGGACGGCGGCTCTTCCGGCATGCGCCGCCCGATACGTATGTGGCTTCGGGACATGGCGGCATCCGCACTGTCTGGGTTGTTCCGTCGCTGGACCTGATCGTCTCCTGGAACGATGCGAAGGCGCAGGACCACGATGCCAGCCCGTCCGACCCGGACACGATATGCAATCGCGCCGCGCAGCGCATGTGCCAGGCGGTCGTGGCGCGCTGATTGATGCCGATGTGATGGCTGCATAGGCTGCTGGGCCCCTGGGCGTAGACCGCCAGGCGGCCGCCAACGGGAGGGGAGCTGACTATGAACCGTCAACGGACGGCCTATACCACGGCGGGAGCGCTGATCGCCGGCTTTCTCCTCTTCGTGGCGGGCATCGGGCTTCAAGAGGGCCTCATGGCCATGGCCGGGTGCATCCTCTGGGCGGTCTCCATCCTCGCGTCGGTCTGGTTCACACAGCGGTGGAAGCGTGAGTCCGCACTGCGCGCGTTGGAGGAGAGCGAGCGGGATGCCGCTACCCGACCGATGGAAGGCGACCCGCCGCTATAGGCCCGTCGGGTGGTCCACAAAGAGCGTGTCGAGGCCGAAGCGCCGCTCCAGATGCGCCGCGAGAGCGCGCACTCCGAGGGTCTCCGTGGCGTAGTGGCCCGCGTAGAGGGCGTTCAGGCCCCGCTCTTCCGCCTCGAAGTAGGTGTGGTGCGCGCCCTCGCCGGTCAGCAGCGTGTCACATCCGGCCTCGGCCGCATCACGCAAGCAGGAGCCGCCGCCTCCGGTAAGGATGCCCAGGCGGCGCACGAGGGCAGGCCCGGTGGCGATGACAAAGGGCGACCCTCCCAGACACTCGGCAACGCGCTCGGCCAGGACGTCGCGGGCCATATCCGCCTCGCACACCAGACCGATCGGGGTGCCCTCGAACGGCGCGAAACTTGCCGAGGGCGTTAGTCCCAGACGGCGGGCGAGCACGGCGTTGTTGCCCACCTCCGGGTGCACATCCAGCGGCAGATGCGCGGAGTAGAGGGCGATGCCGGCCTGGATGAGCGTGGACAGGCGGCGGTAACGGCCCTCCGTGATGGGCGCAAACCCGCCCCAGAAGAGCCCATGGTGGACTAACATCAGGTGCGCGCCGGCTCGCGCGGCCTCCTCGATGGTGTATGCGCAGGCATCCACGCAGACCGCGACACGCTCCACCTCGCGCGCTCCCTCGACCTGCAGACCGTTGTGCGCATCGCGGTAGTCTGGCACCGCGTGGATCTCAAGATACTCATCCAGGTAGGCAACCAGGTCCGTCAGTCTCATCTCCCCGCTCCTCCTGCTGAACGCCATACCGGGGCCAACCCGCGCGAAGACCCGCCGCAGTCAGCGCCACCCGTCGCACAGACAATAATCTATATAAAATGCTGCCCCACGCCCGCTTGTATTGCCTGGAATCGTGTGTTATACTCGCGAAAACCTCAGGCGCCACGAGGGCTTCGCCGAAATACAGCGGGCCATCCGTGGGCGGGAGAGTGGTGGTATGCCGACCGAGGAAGAGAACGGTTTCACCTTTGTCGACAAGCGCCACACTTCCGCTTCCTCGTCCGAATCCGCGGAGGCACCCGCTTCGCATACGGCATCGCGCGAGGCAGCCCCAACCGAGGCCGCCGATACGGGTCCCACCGGTCCCCTGCACAAGCTTACCGTTCGCGACCGGATTCTCATGTGCCTGGATATTCTGAATCAGGGTGCCTGGATAGCGATGGGAGTGCTGGAAGACCCGGCAACTCATGAGCGATCCGCGGATTTCGCCGCCGCCAAGCGGGCGATTGACGGGGTCGCGGCCCTGGCCGAGCTGGTGAAGCCGGAATTGGACCCAGCCACTCAGCGCGACCTGGAAGCGCTGGTGAGCGAGCTGAAGCTCGAGTACGTACGGCGCAAGAGCGTCGGTTCTCCGTAGCACGGTCGGCTGTTCGCGGCGTTGCATCGCCACCACTGTCTGGAGAAGACCTGCATGATTCGTTTCGGGCTCCCCCTGCCATTGACCGAGCAACTGCGCGTGGGCGCGCGGCGCACCTGGCAATCGTTTGCTTCCGTCATGGAGCAGACGACGGTCGAGGCCCGAAACGTATGCCGTTGGATGACCAGCCCACGCCTGCACCTGCGCAGGCGCGCCGCTCTCCGCTGGGCCCAGCGCAATCTAGACGAACTGGATGCGCAGTACTACCGCCTGGTGGATATCGTGTGCTGGGCGGCAAAGGATGGCGACCACGAGGGCCGCGACGAGAAGTATGCCGAGGTGCGCGGCTGGTTCCTCGCCAACTATCCGCGCGTGGAGCCCATCCTGGCGCCGCTCGCCACTCTCGCGGAGGATGGCCGTTCGCTGGATGCCTTCCGCAGCCTCTTCGCTCCCGAATCCGTGGAGACCACCATCGAATCCTCCACGGCCATCGAGCGCCTCTTCGTTACCCAGAGTGCCCTGCAGCAGTTGCGGGTGCTGGTGGAGAAGCCCTAGGACGTGCCGCGCACGATGCGGTATCCCCGAGAACTCGTCATCGCCACGGGCAACCGCGATAAGGGCCGCGAGATGGCCGACCTGCTCGTGGAGCTGGGCTTGCCCCTTCGCACCCTTGCCGACTTCCCCGGCGTGCCTACCGAGGTGGAGGAGACCGGCACTACCTACGCGGAGAATGCCGAACTGAAGGCGCGCGCCGCGGCTGAGGCCACGGAACGCGTATGTATCGCCGACGATGCCGGACTGGAGATTGACGCGCTGGGCGGGCTGCCGGGAGTGAACTCGCGGCGGTTCCTTGGGGAGGAGGTGCCCTTTTCCGAGAAGATGCGGCACATCCTCTCCGTGCTGAGGGAGACCCCGGAGGAGCGCCGAGGCTGCCGCTTTCAGTGCGCGGTGGCCATTGCCACGCCGGATGGCCAGGTCATCCACTGTGCGGGCGTGTGCGAGGGACGCGTGGCCCACGAGATGCGCGGCCAATACGGCTTCGGATACGACCCCATCTTCCTGCTGCCCGCGTTAGGGCTCCACATGGCCGAACTCCCACCCGAGAAGAAGCACCTGGTGAGCCACCGCGGGAGGGCGATGGAGTGTGCCCGCCGGGTTCTGGCCTCTCTCCCCTGGGAGGATTAGGCGGCGGAATCGCCCGGCTGGAGGCCGCGGGCGCTCTCCACGGCCACGCATTCGCCCGATGCGCGCCGCACCCGCAGCGCGCCGTTCTCCTCCACCGCCAAGGCGGTTACCGCCTCCTCCTCCGCTCCCTCGATGATTGCCGCGTAACGCCTGCCCGCGGAGACGTCGAGCGCGCGCCAGGCGCCGAGGCACTCCTCCCAGGAAGTCTCCACTTGCCGAAGCAGGAAGGTGCCGATGAGCCGCGCGAGGTGCCGCACATCCCACTCGCGGCCGGTGTGGAGCCGAAGCGAAGCCGCCCGGCCGGAGAGGGCGGCTGGAAACACGGTCGTGTTCACATTGATGCCCACGCCCACCAGGGCGGTGGGCTCTTTGGCAGGCGGTATCTCCACGAGGATGCCGCCCAGCTTGCGGCCATCGAGCAGAAGGTCGTTCGGCCACTTAAGCATCACTGCCGCTCCGGTCATCTCGCGCGCGGCGCGCGCCGACGCGACTCCGGCGATCATGCTCAGCCGGCCGATGCTGTTGCGCAGTGCCATCGGCAGAGGCACGATGTAGGTCATCAGCAGCGCCTCGCCTGGCTCGGCCAGCCAGGCGGCGCCCCGGCGCCCCCGCCCGGCGGTCTGGAAGTCCGCGCGGACCCCGAGCAGATCGGTCCGGCCGGCCAGCACGAATTCGCGCGCGAGGTCCATGGTGGAGGCGGTTTCCGCGACCTCCAGGATCTGCCCCGCGTGAGGTGCGTTCATGGCTGACGAAGATCGAAGGCAATATCCAGAGCCGGCGCGGAATGGGTGAGAGCGCCGACGGAGATGAGGTCCACTCCGGTCTCCGCAATGGCGCGCACGTTCTCCAGCCGCACCCCGCCGGAAGCCTCGAGGAGAGCGGCTCCCCGGGCCAGAGCAACGGCCTGGCGCAGCGAGTCTGGTGTCATGTTGTCCAGCAGGATGCAGTCCACGCCCACCGCGAGCGCCTCCTCGACCTGATTCAGCGTATCGCACTCCACGGTGATAGTAACGGTGTGCGGCGCTCCGGCGCGCGCGGCACGCACGGCCTGGGAGATGCCGCCAGCCGCCACGATGTGATTGTCCTTAATCATCACCGCGTCGTAGAGGCCCATGCGGTGGTTGTGCCCGCCGCCGCAGCGCACGGCATACTTCTCCAAGAAGCGCAGGCCCGGAGTCGTCTTGCGCGTATCCACGATGCGGGCTTGCGTTCCCTCCACCGCCTCCACGAAACGCGCGGTGAGCGTGGCTATTCCGCTCAATCGCTGCAGAAAGTTGAGCGCCACGCGCTCAGCCGCCAACAGCGACCGTGCATTGCCCTGCGCCTCGGCAAGCACCTGGCCGGGGTGTACTCGCGCGCCATCCGCATGGAGGGTACGGAGGACCACCTGCGCATCCACTTGGCGCAGAGCCTCCTCAACCACGGGCAGACCGCACACCACGCCGGACTCACGCGCCACAAAGGCACCCACCAGACTCAGCTCGGGCGGAACGGTCAGTTGGGAGGTGAGATCGCCCGTGCCGAGGTCTTCTTGAAGGGCCTGGCTCACAGCCCTCTCAAGGAGATGCCTCGGCGGGGTGGGGAGAGGCGTACTCATGCTTGTTCCCGCAGCCAGCGTTTGGCCCCGCTTCGCTGGTTTGGCAGTGGATTGAAGGTGGGGCGTCCCTCGCGCAGGCGCTCCAAGGCCGCAGTGAATCCCACGCCGTCCAGGCTGGCGGTCGCCGCGGCCAACACCGTGGCGGTGCGCTCGATACCCGCGCGGCAGTGGATGTAGAGCGTACGGCTCTTATCGGCCCGCAGGGCTCGCACCAGCTCCCGTGCGCTGTGAAGCACGGACGGCTCAGGCGCGCCGAGGTCCGCCACGGGAAGCCAGGTGCGCTGGATGCCCAGGATCTCGGCTGCCTGGAGGGCCTGGTCGCCCATTCTTCCCTGCGCGTTCCATTCGCCCGGCTCGCGCAGATCCACCACATCGGTAACTCCCAACTGCTTCAACTGTTCCACGTCACGCCCGGAGAGCGGCGCCCTTCCCGCATAGATGCGCTCCTCCACCTGCGAGTACTCAAACGGCTTCAGCCCGCGCACATGGTAGGCGAGGTGATGGTAGCGCAGCCAGCGAAGCCGGCGTGCCGTGGCCTCCAGGCGCTCTCGCTGGTGAAGCACCTCGAGCCACCTATCGGGCAGGCCACCCTCTCCCCAGATGGCGCCGGCCGCCCCGCCCGCCACCGCGGCGATGGTATCGGCTTCGCCGGCGAGGTTGACGGCCCGGGCGATAGCATGCTCCAGCGAATCCGCGTGCAGGCAGCACCACACGGCCGCTTCCAGGCACTCCACCGCTTTGCCCGCGTAACCGGAGGGCTGCAGGTCGCCGTACTCGAGGCGCTCAACCCGCTCGAGACGTTCCCAGATCCCATCCGTGGGCGGCGCGCTGCCCGCGGAGCGCTCGTCCTCGGGAAGAGGGATTGCGCGCGCCCTCTCAAGCGCTTCCCGCCACGCATTTCGGGGATTTTCGCCCTCCAGCATCCGCGCGACCCATTGGCAGTAGAGATCGCAGCAGCTCTGCGCGTGCGGGTGCCAGTGAGTCATGGACGAGATGCGCGCGCTCATGCGTCGGAGCGTCTCCTCCTCGGGGTAGGCCATGGCCACGGGCGCGGTGCGCATCAGGCTGCCGTTGCTGGCGGCGCGCTCGCCGCGTATCTGGCGGGCCTTCCGGCCCGCGGAGGGCCAGTCGCCCTTATAAGCATGAAGCGCGGCGGAGATGGTGGTCCCTACGTCCTTGGCGGTCCGGCTCCACTCCAGGAATCGGCGTCCGATGGCCTCCTCGGGCTCCTCGGGGTCTCCCAGGAGGCCCTCGGCCACGCAGAGTGCCATGGCTGTATCGTCGGTCCACTCCCCGGGTGCCCATTGGCCGCCGCCTACCATTTCGGTCAGCCAGCCGTGTTTACGCTCCAGCCATGCCTTCTCCTTGAACTCCACGGGCGCCCCGAGGGCATCACCGCAGGCCAGGCCCAGCAGGACGGCCTCCAGGTTTGGCGGGTCGTCCAGCCGATGCTGCGGAGCCGCAGGCCTCTCGGTCATCTGCTCTCCTCCAGCGCGGCCTCCAGCGCCTCGCGCACGTTGCGCACTCCCACCAACTCCATCTCTCCCGAGCCTCCTATGCGCTGCATGGCATGCCGCGGCACCAGCGCGCGCGTGAACCCGAGGCGGGCCGCCTCGCGCAGGCGCTTCTCGATATGCGGGACCTCGCGAATCTCGCCCGCAAGTCCCACTTCGCCGATGGCCACCGTCGCGCGCTCCACAGGCCGCTCGCGGAAGCTGCTGGCCACGGCCAGCACGGTGGCCAAGTCCGCGGAGGGCTCCAGCACGCGCAGGCCGCCCGCGATATTCAGGTAGACATCCTGATCGCCAAGGCGCAGGCCGAGGCGCTTCTCCAGCACGGCCAGGAGCATGTGGAGACGGTTCAGCTCGATGCCGGTAGAGGTGCGCCTTGGGTTCGCCAGGAAGGAGCGCGCCACCAGCGCCTGCACCTCCACCAGGATGGCCCTCGAGCCTTCGAGGATGGGCGCTACCGCCGAGCCGCTGGCCTCCGCGGAGCGCTCCGCAAGTAGGGCGGCGGAGGGATTCTCGATGGCCTCCAGACCGCTCTCGCGCATCTCGAAGAGGCCGATTTCGTCCGTGGACCCGAATCGGTTCTTGACGGCGCGCAGCACCCGGTACGCCTGGCGCCGGTCGCCCTCAAAGTAGAGCACGGTATCCACCATATGCTCCAACACGCGGGGACCGGCGAGATAGCCCTCCTTGGTCACGTGCCCGATGAGAAAGACGGGACAGCCGCTCTCGCGGGCATGACGGGAGAAGGCGGCCGCCGCCGCGCGCACCTGCCCCACCGTGCCGGGCGCCGATTCCAGCGCGGAATCCTCCATGGTCTGGATGGAATCGATGACAAGCAGGTGAGCCTTCGCCGCGCAGGCCGCCTGCACGATCTTCTCGCAATCCGTCTCGTTGAGCACAAGCAGGTGATCTCGCATTGCTCCGAGGCGCTCCGCGCGGAGCCGAATCTGCCGCGCCGATTCCTCGCCGGAAACGTAGAGCGCCGCGCCGAAGACTTCCGGGGCCGTCTGAGCCAGCAGGGCGGCGACCTGCGTTAGCAGCGTGCTCTTGCCGATGCCCGGGTCGCCCCCCACCAGCACCACCGAGCCGGGCACGATACCGCCGCCCAATACGCGGTCCAGTTCAGGCACCCCGCTGCGCAGGCGGATTCCATCCGTCGGGTCCACCTGCGTGATGGGTTCGGGCACGGCGCCGCCGGCGCTCCCCCGCTTCTCGCGGGTCGGCGGGGGCGCGGCCTCCTCCACCAGGGAGTTCCATCCTCCGCAATCCGGGCAGCGCCCCAGCCAGCGCGGCGAGGTGAAGCCGCACTGCTGGCAGACGTAGCGAGTCGCGGTTCTGGGCATGCTTTCTCAGTCGCTTATGTAAAGGGAGGTCAGCGCGGACGCACGGTTACCACCAGCCGCTCGCCGCCGCGCACGTTCACAGGCACACCCTTCGCCAGGTCCGCGCCCTTCAGCCGGATCGACTCCTTGCCCATTC
>CAZGLN010000174.1:0-432 GCA_964526545.1 uncultured Chthonomonadales bacterium | reverse complement strand
CGTCTCGGCAGCCCCCGTGCACCCCTCCGGAAACTCGTCCAGGCGGGGATAGTTCAGGGGCAGGTTCATGTGCAGCCGGTGGCGGGGCCTATCCAGCCGCAGACGGCCGTGCCAGTCGGTCTCGGCGGCAATCACCACACGCAGCGCCCTGCCCTCACGCACGGCGCCATAGCGGAGGTCGCTCCGCCACGGCAGGCAGTCGGCACCCTGCGTGAAGTAGAGCGCGGCCATGAGGGCCGTGCGCGCATAGTTGCCGTCGCCATACCACCCCTCCACAATCCCGTTTGCCTCCTGCTTCGAGAGGAAGACGGGCAGGATGCGTTCCAGCCAGCGGGCTGCCTGCGGCACGGTCCATCGGTTGAGCAGAAGGATACCGCTCTCGATGGAATCGGCGAAGGAATCCGCTCCGTTCCAGTCCAGATACAGCGGCTT
>CAZGLN010000173.1:0-8590 GCA_964526545.1 uncultured Chthonomonadales bacterium | reverse complement strand
CCAGGTACAAGCTGGTCGAGGGCCATGCCGTAGGCGACCTTTCGGTTGAGGATAACTCGCTCTCGATGACGATGGAGCTGAAGATCCAGGCGGGGGGCCAGGAGTTCTCGCCGGGTAAGGTCGTCCGACGTGATCGGGACCGCTACACCACCACGGTGGTTGCCCTGGATGCGCGCGGTCGCCCCTCGGAAGTGCGAAGGGTCTACGAGGTGGCCACGCGGGTAGACGCGCAGCCGGGAGAGGAGCCGCAGGAGCGCGACTCGCCGCTCAAGGGGCGCACGGTCACGGTGAAGCGCGTGGGCGAGAAGGTGGTCGTCACTGTAGATAAGGGCGAGCTGAGCGACGAGGACCGCCAGAACCTGGAGCGGAGTCTGGATCGCGGCGACCAGCGGTTCTTTCCCGACAAGGAAGTGGAGGTCGGCGAGAGCTGGACAGTGGACGTGAAGGACGCGGGCACCGTGTTCCCGGGCGCCAAACGCGCGCGTGTAACGGGGAAGATTGTGGAGGTGCTCACCTACCGCAAGCATCGGTGTGCGCGCATCGAGCTGGCAATCGAGCTGGAAGGCCGACCCGAAGGTGCCGCAGTGGACCTCACCATGAATCTGAAAGGCAACCTCTACTACGCACTGGACCTGCGGCGCTCCATCAGTTTCGAGGCCTCCGGGCCGGTAGTTGCCAAGGGTTCTGTGGAGCAGCAGGGCACAACGGCCGAGTTTCAGGGGCAGGGCACCATGGAGGTGAAGCTGGTATCCGACTGGCGGCGCGTGGGCGGCAAGGCCGTGGCGCCCTAGGAGTTCCTCCCAAACACTTGGAGGGACGCCGCTATACTATTCGTGGCAGGACGAACAATCAACGACGACCACCCAACGAGTGGTCTAGGAGCGGATCAGAGGATGCAGAAACTTTCAAGGCGTGACCTCATCACCGGAGCCGCGGCTCTCACGGGTGCGGCCGCGCTGGGCAGGCCGGCGTTTGCGCGCCAGAGTCCCAACAACACGCTGGGTGTGGCGATCATCGGTACCGGAGGCATGGGCGGCTATAGCGTGGGCGCCTCCATGGGCGAAAATATCGTCGCCATCTGCGACATTGATGACAACGTCATCGCCAACACCCTCAAGGAGATCGCCAAGAATCAGCCGGATAAGAGCCCGCCGAAGGTCTATCACGACTATCGGAAGATGCTGGACGAGTGCAAGAAGGACCTGGACGTGGTGCTCATCGCCACGCCGGACCACCACCACGCGCCGGCGGCCATCCGTGCCATCAACCTGGGCAAGGCCGTTTTCGTGCAGAAGCCGCTGGCCTACAATATTCACGAGTGCCGCGAGCTGGCCAAGGCGACACGGGCCAAGAAGGTGCTCACCCAGATGGGCAACCAGGGCCATACGGGCGAGGCCGTGCGTCTGGCGTGTGAGTACATCTGGGATGGCGCCGTGGGCGATATCACGGAGACCCACACCATCCTTGGCCGTAACTTTGGCGGCACCGGCGGACGCCCGCCCTCGAAGCCGGTGCCCGCGCATGTGCACTGGGACGAGTGGATCGGCCCGGCGCCCTTCCGTGACTACCATGACGACCTGCATCCCTTCAGCTGGCGGTCTTGGCGGCACTTCGGCACCGGAACCATCGGCGATATGGCCTGCCACAATCTGGATGCGCTCTTCTGGGCGCTGAAGATTGGCGAGGCCAAGCGCGTTACCGTGGAGTGTCTGCAGACCTCCGGCGGCAGCGAGGAGATGTTCCCGCAGGACAATATCGTGGTGTACCACGTGCCCGCGCGGGGCAAGATGCCGCCGCTGAAGGTGCACGTGTACGACCATGGCGGGCTGAAGCCGGAGATTATGAAGCAGGCCGAGAAGGAGTTCGGCATCGAGTTCGGCGAGTGCACGCTCTACAAGGGCAGCAAGGGCTTCTTCTGGACCACCGGCACTGCCGGCCGCGCGCGGATCCTCCCATTGGAGCGGCACGCCGAGTATCCCAAGCCGCCCCAGGTGCTGCCCAGAGCGCACGGTGGACCGATCGAGGATCTCTACTACTGCCTCAAGAACGGCGGTACGCCGGTATCCAACATTCCGGACAGCGCCGGTCCGCTCACCGAGTTCGCGCTGCTCGGCTACCTGGCGCAGGTTGCCGGGCCGGGCAGGAAGGTGGAGTGGGACGTGGCGGCCATGCGCTGCACCAACATCTCCGAGGTGAATGCCGTCGTGCGGCGCAAGTACCGCAAGGGCTGGGAAGTGTAGTTGACCGTAGGATGGCGCCCGCCGAGGGTGTGAAGCGCGGCGGGCGCCCTGCCATGTGTGCCGTAACGGCGAGGCCGGGCATCAGGAGGGTGAAGATGGAGAGGTCGGAGAAGGGGCCGGAACTGCTGTTCGCCCCGGACGGAGTGAGCAGGCGTGACTTCCTGCAGGGCAGCGCCGCCATCGCGGGAGCGCTGGGCGTAACGCTCACCTCGGTGGCGGAGGCGGAAGCCTTGCGGCAGGCCGCCAATCGCGAAAGCAGGCCGGTGAAGTGCGCCTTCATCGGGGTGGGTTCCCAGGGCACGAACAACCTGAGGAAGGCGCTCGCGGTGCCCGGGGTGGAGGTGGTGGCCATCTGCGATATCTACCAGCCGATGCTGGAGCGCGCCCGGGGATTGGTGCCCAAGGCGGACCAGATCCAGGACTATCGCCGCGTGCTGGACCGCAAGGATGTGGAGGCCGTCCTCATCGCCACGCCGCTCCATTTGCATGCGCCGATGACCATAGAAGCCCTCCAGGCCGGCAAGCACGTGTTCTGCGAGAAGATGATGGCTTACAGCATTGCGGACGCGAAGCGGATGGCGCGGGCCGGCATCGCCTCCAAGAGAGTGCTGCAGATC
This sequence comes from uncultured Chthonomonadales bacterium, assembly GCA_964526545.1. Lineage (GTDB taxonomy): Bacteria > Armatimonadota > Chthonomonadetes > Chthonomonadales > CAJBBX01 > CAZGLN01. Next base: position 5,733 of record CAZGLN010000173.1, on the reverse strand, counting down.
GGCCACCAGCGGCGGAGCAACGTCATCTACAACCACGGCTGGGAGCTGGTGAACAAGGCCAAGGTGCTCGGCAAGGTCACGCATGTGCGCGCTCAGTGGAACCGCAACGGCAAGTGGCGGCGCGATCCCGTGCCCAAGGACACCACGGACCGGCACTGGAACTGGCGCATGTACCGCGACACCTCGCAGGGACTGATGGCGGAACTTGGTACTCACCAGATTCACGTGGCCAACTGGTACCTGGGAGAGGCGCCTTGCGCGGTGGTGGGCATCGGCGGCATTGACTACTGGAAAGACGGCCGCGAGGTGTTTGACAACGTGATGGTGGTCTTCGAATACCCCAGCGGTGTCAAGATGTCCTACACCTCGCTCACGACCAACCAGTACGACGGCTTCTACGAGCAGTTCATGGGCAAGGACGGTACGCTGATCGTCTCCCAGGAGACGGGCGGCCAGTTCTTCCGTGAGCCCACAGCCGTGGCGGAAGACTGGATGAAAGACCCCGTGCACAAGGAACAGGGCGCTCGCGGACAGAGCGGGCTGAAGCTGGATCCCGAGGCCACCAAGAAACTGGGCACCACCGGCGCGAAGGTAGGCGAAAAGATTCTCCGCGGCGACGTTACCGGCAAGGACGACTACCTGCTGGAGATGGAGGATTTCTTCGCCAGCATCCGCACGGGCGCGCCCGTATCCTGCGGGTGGAAGGACGGCTTGGAGGCGACCGTGGCCGCCGTGCGCGCCAACGAGGCCATGACCCGCAAGATGCGAATAGAGATTCCCAAGAGCGATTACGTGCTCTAATTCGCAGCGCCCTGCGCAGTCCTATGCGCGGGTGGGCTGAATGCGGAGGCCCGGGTATCACAGGATGACAACATCACGCCCAACCCGACGTGAGGTGGTGAAGGGAGCCGGTCTTGCGATTCCGGCTGTGATACCTGCCCACGTCATCGGGAAGCCCGGCAGGCCCGGCGCAAACGAGCGCGTGGTCATCGCGTGTATCGGCGTGGGCGGCATGGGCCGCAACCACGTACCGCCCGATGTCGCAGCCCTTTGCGACGTGGATGCCGGGCGCCTGGCCGAGGTTGCGCGAACCGTAACCTCCGGCGGCCGCCGCACTGTCGCCGCTCCGCCGGAGCTTGTGAAGGACTATCGCCGGATCCTGGACCGCAAGGATGTGGATGCCGTAACCATCGGCACGCCCGATCACTGGCACGGGATGATGACCGTGCACGCCTGCCAGGCCGGCAAGCACGTCTATTGCGAGAAGCCTACCTGCAGCACGCTGGAGGAGGGCAGAGCGATGGTCAACGCCGCGCGGCGCTATGGCCGCGTGGTGCAGATTGGCGCGCAGGGCCGCTCGAACCCCAATGGACGCGCGGCTTGCCAGTATGTGCGGTCCGGCATGCTGGGCCGGGTGCGGCATGTGGAGATATTCCATCCGGATAATCCCACCACATCGCAGGGACCGGGCCGCTTCGCGGTGCCGGCAGGGCTCGATTGGGACTTGTGGCTGGGTCCGGCCCGCTGGAGGCCCTACCATCCGCTCTACCATCCCGGCAGTTTCCGCTGGTTTATGGACCTGGGAGGCGGCCAGATCCGCGATAGAGGCAACCATGCGCTCAGCATTGCATGATGAACCACGACGGCTATCGCGGCCGGGTAACCGTGAAGGCGAGCGGCACGCCGAACCTGGAAGGCGTGTACGATGTGCCGCTCAACTTTCGGGCGGAGTGGCGCTTTGAGAACCCGGCGTGGCGTCTGACGTGGACTCAGGGAGCCGTGCCGAAGAGTCACGGCGTGTGGGGCGCCACCTACCATGGAGATCGGGACACGCTCATCGTGACGCAGGGCGACAACGCCTGCGACACCGAGGAGAAGGCCAAGACCTTTGTGCCGCCGAGCAACGGGGAAGTCTACCTGCACCCCGCGCCGCCAGGCACCAGCGCCACCGATCGCCATCGGCTGAACTGGCTCGACTGCATCCGCACGGGGGCGCGCCCCGTCATGGATGTGGAGATCGGTTACCGCACGGTTACCCTCTGTATCCTCGCCAACCTGGCCTATCTTCTGCGGCGCACGCTGGTGTACGACATGGCCTCGGAGCGCTTCGTGGGCGATTCCATGGCCGATCGGCTCATCAGTCAGCCCTACCGTCGCGGCTGGAGCCTCTAGCGTGAAGAGGGACGGGCAGCTTTCTAGACGTTCGCTCATCGGCGCTGCCGCCGCCGGCGCCGCGCTCTGCGCCGCAAGGGAGGGACTGGGCATGGAAACGGGGCCGGTGCCTTCGCCGCAGCAGTTGGACTGGCAGGAGGCGGGCCTCAGCCTCTTCCTCCACTTCGGCATGAACACCTTCACGAACCGCGAGTGGGGCGAGGGCACCGAGAGTCCAGCGCTCTTCCAACCGACGGACCTGGACTGCCGCCAGTGGGCTCGAACCGCAGCCGAGGCCGGCTTCCGTTACGCCATCCTCACGGCCAAGCACCACGACGGTTTCTGCCTCTGGCCGAGCCGCTATACCGAGCACTCCGTGAAGAACAGCCCATGGCGCAACGGCAAGGGCGATGTCATGCGGGAGTTCGCGGATGCCTGCCGCGAGGCGCGCCTGAAGCTGGGCTTCTATCTCTCGCCCTGGGACCGGCACGAACCAACCTATGGAGATTCGCCCGCGTACAACCGGCATTTCGTGAACCAGTTGACGGAGCTCCTCACGCAGTACGGCGAGGTTGCGGAGGTCTGGTTCGACGGCGCAAATGGCGAGGGACCGAACGGCAAGCGCCAGGAATACGATTGGCACGCGTACTACGAGACGATCCGCAAGCACCAGCCGAAGGCGCTCATCGCCATCTGCGGGCCGGACATTCGGTGGGTGGGCAATGAGGATGGCTTCGCACAGGAAACGGAGTGGAGCGTGCAGGACGCGAACCCCACGTTCCATCCCGGAAAGAGCGGCAAGGTCTGGTGGCCATCCGAGTGCGATGTCTCCATACGTCCCGGTTGGTTCTGGCATGCAGCCGAGGACGAGAAGGTGAAGAGCCTGGCGCACCTCATGGATATCTACTACCGATCCGTTGGCCACAACAGCGTGCTCCTGCTGAACGTGCCGCCCAACAATCGCGGCCTGCTGCCGGAGCCGGATGTGAGGAGGCTGCGGGAGTTTCGCGCTGCGCGCGATGCGGCGTTCGCCAAGGACCTCGCCAGGGGTGCGAAAGCGACCGCGGAGAGCGAGGCGAAGGGCTTTGAGGCCGCCAGGGCGGTGGACGGCAACGCGCGGACGGCCTGGTCGCCGACCGTGAGTGCTTCTCCGGTCCGCATCACCTTCGATCTTGGCAGGGAGGTGCATTTCAGCGTGGTGCGCACGCAGGAGTTGGTGTCCAGAGGCCAGCGGGTGGAGGAGTACCTGATTGAGAAGTGGCAGGATGGCCGCTGGCAGGAGATAAAACGGGGCACCACCATCGGGCACACCAAGCTGGACCGGGTGGGGCCGACACAGGCCCAGCGAGTGCGCCTAACCATCCTGAAGGCCCGCGGCGCGCCGTATCTGCGCAGCTTCGGGCTCTTCGACGCGCCCCTCCTGTAGCGGTCCACGCGAAAACCTCGCTCTGCGGAGGCGCCAAGATGGCTCTCTCTCTGGTCATCGCGGCATGGATGGCTTTATGGCTTCCGAGCATGCGCCATCTGTTGCCCGTGCCGGCCGATCTCGAGGACGGTAAGCGCGTGGTGCTCCTGGCCGCGGAGGATGAATACGACGCCAGGCAGACCCTGGCGGAGTTTGCGCGCGAGCTGGAGCGGGACCTCAATCTGCGCTGCACTCTGCTCGCCAGCGACTCCAAGACGGACTTGCCCGGGCTGGAGGCCCTGGACGGCGCGGACCTGCTGATCATCTTTGTGCGCCGCAGGACCCTTCCGGAGGAGCAGATTGCCCGCATACGTGCCTACGTGGAGAGCGGCCGGCCAGTGATAGGCCTGCGTACAGCCAGCCACGCCTTCGAGAACTGGAAGGAGTTCGACAAGGAAGTCCTGGGAGGCGCCTATTCCGGCCACCATGGAAAGGGAAGGGCGACTTCGCTTTCGCGGGCGCCCGGCGCCGCGCGTCACCCGATACTGCGGGGGCTGCCGCGCGAGCTGCCCACGTCCCCCTCGTGGCTCTACCGCAATACGCCGCTCGCGCCGAGCGCTGTTCCGCTGCTTATCGGACGCGTGGAGGGCGAGGCACCCGAACCCGTGGCCTGGGTGAACACCCCGCGTCCAGGGCAGCGCGTGTTCTACACGTCGCTGGGGCACCGTGAGGATTTCGCGCAGGCGTGGTTTCGGCGGATGCTGCGGAACGCGGTGGCCTGGGCACTCGAGGGGCGCTCGCTACGCTGAAGCCGGGTGCGGCGTGTCGCCTTCCGCCGGCTCCGCGTCCCTCTTCGCAATTGGCACGCTCTCGGCTTCGCTCGCAGGTCCCTCCTCACCTGTCGGCACGCTCCGGGCCAGGTATCCGCCGTAGTCGGGCACCAGCCGGTCGTATTCGCCGCTCATCAACGGCGAGGAGATCATGAAGTCCGCGGAGGCACGGTTGCAGGCGATAGGTATGTTCCACACCACCGCCATGCGAAGGAGCGCCTTCACGTCCGGGTCGTGCGGCTGCGGCTGCAGGGGGTCCCAGAAGAAGACCAGAAAATCAATCTCGCCCTCGACGATGCGCGCCCCGAGCTGCTGGTCACCACCCAGCGGACCACTCTGCAGTCTGCGCACGCGCAGGCCAAGGCGCTGCTCCAACAAGGCGCCCGTAGTGCCCGTTGCGCATATTACATGCCGGGCGAGCAGCTCGCGGTTGTAGGCGGCCCACTCCAGCAGATCGCGTTTCTTGTTGTCGTGAGCCACCAGGGCGATCTTCTTGGTGCTCCGCATGGGGATGGTCATCACTTGCATGGCGGGTTGTCTATCTCCTCAGTCAGCCGACAGGGGCGGTAACCGTGGGCGGGCGGATGGACCTATGGTACATCAGACGGGGTCCCCTGGTCATCTCGGAACGAATTTGTGTGCCGAGCGCGGACCCATGGCGGCGTGGCCGTACTCCGCGCTGACTCTGCAGGGGCCGCGAGGAGGCCATGCATGCGGCGTATGATTGCCTTCGTTGCCGGCCAGCGGCTGCCCAACTTCATCCCATTGAATGAGCCATCCACCCGGCCGGATGCCCTGCATCTGGTCTACACCCCTGGCGACCGCGCCATGCAGCGCTCGCTGGACGAGCTGACGCCGGTGATCCGGAACAGATTCCCTAAGCTGGTTCTGGAGGAGCCCGTGCGGCTCGAGGACCCCTACAACGGCCAGGAGATACGCGGCCTGTGTGAGCGGCTTCTCGACCAGCATCCCGGAGACGAATGGCTGCTCAATGCCACGGGAGGCACCAAGCTGATGTACGCGCCGGTTATGGATCTCTTCATGCGTCGTGATCTCCCCATAGTCTACGTGGAGACCCCCAATCGGCGGATGGTTCAGGTGCGCAAGGATTGGTCGTCCTTACGACTGCCGTTCGAGGGAGCCATTGACCTGGAGACCTACTCTGCGCTTCATGGCGCGACCGTGGCGAACAGGCCGCCGGTCACCAGGCAGGAGCTCGCCCTGCTGCGTGCTCTGCAGGCACTGGATTGGCGGGTATGGTCCAGTGTTACGCTCTTTCGCGACGGCGTTCTTCTCCATGAGTACGACGTCGTGGGGATTGCCGGCTACCAGTTGGCGGTCTTCGAG
>CAZGLN010000172.1:8182-8628 GCA_964526545.1 uncultured Chthonomonadales bacterium | reverse complement strand
GAACCGGTGGCCGCTCCCCGCAACCAGGCCACCCTTCGCGTGGGCTACAGCCCCTCAACCAAGTTGGATTTTGATGCGGTCCTCTACGTCACGGAGCGACTTCAGGAGTTGAGCGTGCCGGGCCATTCGCGCCTGGATCTGCGCGCGGCATGGAAGCCGCGCAAGGACCTCAGCATCGAGGTGGTCGGCCAGAATCTCCTGCGGCGGCGCCACCAGGAGTACAACATGATTGATTTCCTGGTGCCATCAATGCTTGAGCGGTCCGTCTACGCCAAGGTGACCTGGAAACCATGATGGGTGCTGCCGGTGCTCGCCATATCCTCCGCTGGGCGATATTCGGCCTGCTGCTCTGCTCCTGCGAGGCCGTGCTGCCCGCGGCTCGCGGCGACGGCACTGACCGGCAGCGCGAGTATGCGGTGAAGGCGGCGTTTCTGCTCAACTTTGCG
>CAZGLN010000172.1:7576-8138 GCA_964526545.1 uncultured Chthonomonadales bacterium | reverse complement strand
ATCGGTGTGGTGGGCAAGGACCCCTACGGAGCAACGCTGGACCGGACCGTTCAGGGCAAGACGGTAGGCGGCAGGCATGTAGAGGTACGGCGCGTGCGCTGGGACTCGGACCTCTCCTCGCTCCACATGCTGGTCGTGCCGGAATCGGAGCGAAGCGGTGCCAGGGTTCTGCCGGGGGCGCTCAAGGGCGCGCCCGTGCTGACCGTGGGTGAATCGGCGGGAATGGCCCAGAAGACCGTGGCGGTCAACTTCTATATGGAGGGCGGACAGGTTCGCTTTGAAATCAACCCCGAGGCCGCGCGCCGGGCACGCCTTACGCTGAGTTCACGGCTGCTCGGGCTGGCCCGTATCGTTCAGGATTCCCGATGAGAGAGCGATTGCGCAGGCTGCGTATTCGGCAGAAACTGGTTGTGCTGATGACGGCGACCAGCGTCGCGGCGCTCGTGCTCGCCTTCACGGGCCAGATTGTCGCCGATGGGCTGCTCTATCGGCGCTACCTGGAGCGCGCCGCTCGGGCGGATGCCCTGGTAACGGGCGCCAGCAGCGCTGCCGCTCTCGCCTT
>CAZGLN010000172.1:7102-7551 GCA_964526545.1 uncultured Chthonomonadales bacterium | reverse complement strand
CCCTGCGGCACAAGAAATCCGTGGTGGCGGCGGCGCTCTACACGCCGGAGGGCTATGCCCTCGCACGCTACACCGCCGCGGGTTGGGAGACCCGAGGTCTGCCCGGCTCCCTCGCGGGCACCCTTCCGCCGGCACCGGCGGGGCTTGTGCAGATTGCCCACAGGGTCGAGCAGAAAGGGGAAGTGCTGGGCACCGTGGTGGTGCGGGCCTCCTATCAGGAGTACCAGGAGCGACTTCAACGATACGGCATCGTTCTCTTCGTGCTCCTGGCTGGCTGTGTGGGCCTCTCGTTCCTCATTGCCGTCCGTCTGCAGCATGTGGTCTCCAACCCCATCCGCACCGTGGCAAGCGCCGCGCAGGAGATTGCCCGAAGCCGCGACTTCACCCTTCGCGTGCAGACCAACAGCCAGGACGAGTTGGGCGACCTGGCAAGCGCCTTTAACGACCTG
>CAZGLN010000172.1:0-7089 GCA_964526545.1 uncultured Chthonomonadales bacterium | reverse complement strand
AGCAGCGCGATGCCGAGCTGCGCGCGGCCAATAGCCACCTGGAAGAGCGTGTGCGCGAGCGCACCAGCGAACTGGAGAAGGCGCGAGCCCACGCGGAGCAGCAGTCCGCCATGCTGCGCGCTCAGGCGGAGGAGCTGGCCCAGGCGCGCGATGCCGCCCTCGCCTCCGCCCGGGCCAAGAGCGCCTTCCTCGCCACCATGAGCCACGAGATCCGCACTCCCATGAACGGCGTTATCGGCATGGTGGATCTCCTGAGCCAGACAGACCTGGACGATGAGCAGCGTGACTGCGCCGTGACCATCCGCAACTGCGCCGATGCGCTCCTCGCCATCCTGAACGACATCCTCGACTTCTCTAAGGCGGAGGCGGGCAAGCTGCGCATCGAGCACATCGAGTACAACCTCGCCGCGCTGATTGAGGATGTCGTGGACCTGATGGCACCTCGTGCCCATGCCAAGGGCCTGGAGATCGGCGCGCTGGTGCATCCGGACATACCGGCCCCGCTAGTAGGCGATCCCGTGCGCGTGCGCCAGATATTGATGAACCTCGTGGGCAACGCGGTGAAGTTCACCGAGACCGGCTCTATCCATGTCTCTGCCTACCCGGTCCCCTCCGCCGATGGGGCGCGCACCTTCTGTGTTGCCGTGGATGATACCGGCGTGGGAGTGCCGGACGACCGGCGGTCCGCCATCTTCGAGAGCTTCACCCAGGCGGATGCGAGCTACACCCGCCGCTACGGGGGGACGGGACTGGGCCTGACCATCTCCGCGAACCTGGCCACGGCGATGGGCGGCAGCCTCCGCCTGGAAGAGAAGGAGGGGCCAGGCTCCACCTTCGTTCTGGAGCTTCCGCTGGTCGCCGGTGAACCGGAGCACTCGAACACATCCGTGGGCACGCTGCTGGCCGGGTACCGCATTCTGGTGATTGACGACACGGAGACCAACAGGCGCATCGCCCGGTCGCATCTGGAGAGTTGGGGGTGCCGCGTTACCGAAGCCCGCTCGGGGCCGGACGGTCTGCAGGCAATGAGCGACGCGCTTGCCGAGGGCGATCCCTTCCATCTGGTGCTGCTGGACATGGCCATGCCGGACGTGGACGGACTCCAGACCGCCCGGGCCATCCGGGCCGATCCGCGCTTTGCTTCCACGCTGATTGTGGAGAGTTCCTCGGCGGGGGACCGCCCGGATTCCGACGTGCAGGCGCAGGAGCTCTTCGAGGCGCGCCTGCCGAAGCCCCTGCGGCGCGCCAGGCTCCTGGAAGTCATGCGCGATCTGCTCCCAAAGGCACAGCCAGCACGCGCGGCGCACGACCTCTCGCGCGAGCAGCCGCTCACGCTGCCCATGGAGGGCGCGGACGAGATACAGGTGCTGGTAGTGGACGATAACCCCGTCAATCAGCGGGTAGCCGCGCGCATGGTGGAGCGGCTGGGATGCCAGGCGCACTGCGCCGATGACGGCCTTCGCGCCGTGCAGCTCACCGCGGAAATCCAGTTCGACCTGGTGCTGATGGACATTCAGATGCCGGGCATGGACGGCCTGGAGGCCACGCGCCAGATACGCCAGCGCGAGGATGAGACAGGACTGCGCAGCCTCATCTACGCTATGACGGCCAACGCTCTTGCCGGAGATCGCGAGGCGTGCCTCTCCGCCGGCATGGATGACTACCTGGCCAAGCCGGTCAAGCTGGAGCAGCTGGCTCAGGCCGTGCGGCGAGCCATGGCGCGGCGAAGTGCCTCCGTGCGCGAGGCTGCCTGACCGACCGCCGCCAGAAACCCGCCTGTCGCCGCTCCTCGCCTTGGGTATAATCGCCCTATCCGGCCGGGAAGGCTGACGCCGGACCCAGGGCCTGCATGAATCCCCGTGAGCGGCAAGAGCAGTGGGAGCGTGACTACCTGGCGCCCGTGGCGGTGCGATCCAGCGAGACCCGCGGCCGCGAGCGCCGCGAGCCCGATGACCCCGTGCGCACCTGCTTCCAGCGCGACCGCGACCGGATCCTCCACTCCAAGGCGTTTCGCCGCCTGAAGCACAAGACCCAGGTCTTCCTGGATCCGGAAGAGGACCACTTCCGCACGCGGCTCACCCACACGCTGGAAGTGGCACAGATTGCCCGCACCATCGCCCGCGCGCTGCGCCTGAACGAGGACCTCACCGAGGCCATCGCTCTTGCGCACGACCTGGGCCATCCGCCCTTCGGCCATGCGGGCGAGGAAGCGCTGGACTCTGTCTACCGCGAATTCGCGCCGGAGGCGGGATTCCGCCACTACGATCAGAGCCTGCGCATCGTGGAGGAGCTGGAGGTACACGGTGCGGGGCCCGGCATGAACCTCACCTGGGAGGTGCGCGACGGCATAGCCCACCATAGCAAGGGCCGGCAGGATCTGGCAACCGATACAGGCGTGCGCTCCACCACGTTGGAAGGCAAGGTGATGCGCATCGCCGACAGAGTGGCCTATGTGAACCACGACCTCGACGATGCGATACGTGCCGGGCTGGTGAGACCAGCGGAAGTGCCGAGGGAGTGCGCGGAGCGGCTGGGGGAGACACACTCCGAGCGCATCGCCACGATGGTTATTGACGTGGTCGAGACCAGCCAGGACCTGGAGGACATCCGCATGTCCGGCCCCATCGCGGAAGCCACCGACGCTCTCAAGGAGTTCCTCTACGAGCGGGTCTACTGGAACCCGCACAGGGGCGCGGTCGAGATGGAGAAGGCCCAGAGGGTCCTGCGCGATCTCTTCCGCTACTACATGGAGCACCCGGACAAGATGCAGGGCCGGCCCGAACTCGCGGACCTGCCGGTGATTGAGCGCGCGCAGGTGGTATGCGATTTCGTAGCGGGCATGACGGATCGCTACGCGCTGAGCCGCTTCGTGCGCCACTTCCTGCCTCGGGGAATGGTAGGCGCGGATTCGCTGGCAGTCTAGGCGGCCGATCGCGGTGTGAGCAAGCGGAGCACGCGGCTCGAAAGCAGCGTGTGGAGCACGTGGAGACGGAGGCGGCCATGACTCACGGAGAGATGGTTTCACGGCACCGGATGAGCTACCGCTGCTTTGCCGGAGTCTATTTCTGGATGTTCGTCTGGTTCGTCGGCGTGATTGCGCTCGGCGTGGCCGTCTTGCCTCTGCCCTGGTGGGTCGTCTCCATCGCCGCCATCGCGCCGCCGGTCGCGGCGCTGCTCTGGATATGGCTTTCGGTCATCAGCACGGAGTACCGCCTGTTTCAGGACAGCCTGGAGGTGGAGAGCGGCATCATCGCGCGGCGCATCGAGAATATCCAGCTCTTCCGCGTGCGCGACCTGGGCATGAATCAGTCGCTGTTGGCGCGCGTGCTGGATGTTGGCGATATCAGCGTCATCTCCACGGACCAGACGGCGCCGCGCTTCGTGCTGCGGGGCGTTGCGCAGCCGCGCGCGCTCTACGACAATGTGCGCGACTTGGTGGCCAAATCGCAAGCCGCGCGCCGCACCATGATCGTGGAATCCGACATGACGCTGCCAGGGCAATAGAACCCCATCACGCCCAGATCGGATGGTTGCGGTCTCAATGCCGGGGTGATCCCCGGTGGGATGCGGCTGCAGCGCGAGCCGTACGGCCCTGCTCCGGCCCTAACGTGAGGGGCGGGTCTCACCCCCAAGCCCCTGTCCCGAAATGACGAGAGGGGAGGCGCGCACTTGAAGCCGCCCGAGCTCCCCGCGGGGTAAGGTGGAACGCGCGGCGTCTTCACGACATGCTTTGGCGCGCTGAGCAGAGGGCAGGCCGATATGGTCGCCGTTCCGAGCCGCACTAGGCCCTGACGACACCGGGCCCTCCACGGCCTGCCTCCTGCAGATCGCTTCGCGAGCGCGGAGAGACCATTCGGCATTCCGAGGGACCGGAATCCCCCTCGAAGTCGGGCGGATCAGCCGCGTCGGCTCTTCCCGTGCCGCTCGCCCGAGCGGCTGCTCCTACTTCCTCGCGGCTTCGGTCGCGGTCCAGCAGCCGAAGACACCGCCCGCATACCCGGACCGGTTGACGAAGCGCACGGTGATGGACTGCTTGCCAGCGGTGAGATCCAGGGGAAGCGGGTACTCCACCCGCACGAAGCGTGCGCCCTGTGTCCCGGTCAGACTCTCCCGCGCAATCAGCCGCCCCTCCGCCATCACGTCAAAGATTCGGCCCGTATCCGCGCCCCAATAGACACAGGCGAGAACGATAGGCCTATCAGGGAGCACCTTCAGATCCCAACTCCACTCGCCCTCCGCATGCCTGAAGCGGCGGCCGGCGAACCCTCCGCTGGCACTCCGCTCGAACCGCAGGGCGTGCCGGGCCTCCGAGTCCTCGTCGCCGGGCTCCACGCGGTCAATCACTCGATCGTGGGGCGCCTCGAACGCGGAGAAGTCCACCTTTAGCCGGACCATCTCCAACCGCACGTCGGCGATGGCTATCTCCTCTTGCCCCGCAGCGACAATCCGGAAATCCGCGCCAAGATTTTGCCGGCCGGAGAAGAGAGCATCGGCGCAGAGAACGGTGACCTCCTGCCAGCCCGCGCCGGTGGCCGCAATCGGCTCGGTTGCGCGCACTGCGCCCTTGTAGGGTCCCTCGGGAATCGCCGAATCGTACTCCACCACAAGGGGCGGGTTCGCGCCGCCCGCATGGTGGAAGCGGATGGTCATGCGCACATCGCAGGGCAGCCGCTTCCAGGGCATACTATCCGGCACGCGAAAATAGATCATGGGCTTGCGCAGGGCGCGCTGGCTGACGATTGCCGTCTGGCCGCCGACCTCCCGCCGCTCGTGGGAGCCATCCCATGCCGGATGCACCATCAGATAGGGGCGCACGCGTGCCGGATCCGGCGGCGGCAGAAGGGGTTCCAGTTTTACCGCGTAGGGAAAGGGCACGAAGGGCCGCGTCAGCGGTGAGAGGATCTCTTCCACGCGCCCCGGATCGCCCGCGACCTTTTCCACTCGGGCCATGGCCATGAGCAGGTCATCGCGATGGCGCGATATCTCCGGCGAGTCCTTGATGGCGGCGAAAGTCTTGCGGATCTCCTCGATCTCTTCGCCCGGCCGGACCTCCGCGGAGCGGGCGATTAGGTCGAGCGCATCTCGAAGCATGCGCAGCCGCCCCGTCGGCGCCTTGCCCACGAAGTACCAATAGGCCGCGAACTTCTCGTGAATCACCTCGTGGAGCGGCACGAACAGGATGTCCTTGCGCTGGTTGACCGCCGCAAAGCGGAGCGGCCTGCCCTCCAGCCGGCGCACCCACGACTCCAGGCTGTCGGTATCGCCCACCAGGAAGCCCGGTGCCTGCGACTCGGTGAGGCCGACCAGCACGACGGGGCCGGCCATCAGAGCGGCCAGCGCGGGCTCGTCCGGAAGGGGCTGCAGGCGCAGGTCCATTGGGAAACGGGCACGGACCACATCGCCATCGCCCCATTCGCGCTCGATGTCCAGCCAGGTGCCGGGCCTGCCGCCCGCAACGGCCTGGCCGTTCACCTGGACCTCCGGCCTGCGGGTCCAGGCCGGTATGCGGAGGTTCAGCGTGAACTTGCGCGGCCGGGCGGAGTGGAGTTTCAGTTCCAGGTAGTCCTCGGAGGGAAAACGCGTGTTCAGCTCGATGCGGACTCCCTGCTCCTGCCAGTCGAGTTCCGAGGCGATGGCGAGATTGACATAGAGCCGGTCGCCCTGGTGGAAGTAGATGCCCTCGGCCAGCTTCGCCCACGACTCGACCCCCGTGCCCGTACAGCACCAGAAGCTGTCGTACGGCGTGCCGAAGGTCTTGGCGAACCCGGGTCCAAGCGGCATGAAGTAGGTGCCCAGGCCGGTCTCGGGATTCTGCGCGGCGAGGATGCCGTTGAAGAGCAGCCTTTCGTAGAAATCCGCGTAGCGCGTGTCGCCGGTCCAGCAGAGCAGATGCCGCGTCAGCTTCAGCATGTTGTAGGAGGTGCAGGTCTCCTGGTTGTCGTGGCCCAGCGTATCCGCCAGCCTATCGGGTGGTCCCCACAGTTCGCCGCGGTTGCTGCCGCCGGTGGCGTAGGCGCGGTGTTCATTCACCAGTCTCCAGAAGTGTTCGCAAGCCTGGCGGGCCGCCGGTTCGCCCGTAACCTCGTGCCAGCGAGCCATGCCCACCACTTCGGGTATCTGCGTATTGGCGTGGATGCCGGTCAGGGGGTCCTCCCCGCGCTCCAGCGCATCGAAGAGCCAAGCCTTGCGGAATCGCCTGGCCAGGGCGAGATGCTCCGGCTTGCCGGTAAGCGCGGCGTAGTTGAACAGCAGCTCCATCGTGCCGCCTGGCTCCACGCCGAGCACCCTCTGCATCTGGGCATCGTCCAGCCTGGCGCAGCGCCTTGCGATGTAATCCACCATGCGCTCCAGCACCGCGCGCGCCTGCCGCACTCCGCACAGCGTGTAGAGATCGTAGAGGCCCGCCATGGTCTTGTGGAGCGTGTAGTAGGGAACCGTCCAGGGCCTCGGTGCCGCGGGGTCCCTCTCATAGGCATCGAAAACGCTCTCCGGAAACGCCGCGATGAAGCCGCTGCCGAGGGCATCCTGGCATCTGGCCAGCTCGGCCACGAGGTGCTCCGCCTTGCGCAGCAGGTCGTGATCGCCCGTGTTCTTGCATGTGAGGGCGCATGCCGAGAGATAGTGGCCAAGGAAGTGCCCGCGGTAGTTGGGCTCGGGTTGAGGAGCCTCCGCGCCCCCGAGGGGCAGGCCTGGAGCAGGCAGCCCCGCGACTACCCGGAAGCTATGCAGAAGACGATCGGAATCGAGCTGGTGCAGATACCGGGTATTGGCTTCCATGGCCGCCTTGAAGGGTCCATCCAGCAGCCTGACGCGGTCGAGTGAAAACGGGGTCATCGCCGTTCCTTCCGGGGGTGCCGACACGATGGCAGCGGCCGTCGAGCTCCTGCAGACCACCGCCAGGCAGAGGCCCAACGCACCAAGCAGAACTGCACGGACACGGGGCGAAAGGTGCACGACTCGTTCAACCAAGAGAGGCATAGGTGAGCCCTGCTTGTGCGCACAGCCGTTTCGGCCGTCCGCATCGGCGCGGGACCCTGGCGGCATGTGAGCCCCTCCGAAGTACGCGCGCACGCAGGGACTATCCTGCGA
>CAZGLN010000171.1:3847-8645 GCA_964526545.1 uncultured Chthonomonadales bacterium | reverse complement strand
CAGGAGATGGCTCTCGCCTTCTCGCGCGCCTGAGCGAACACGGGGAATAGGATGGCGGCGAGTATGGCGATTATCGCTATGACCACGAGCAATTCGATGAGTGTGAAGGCATGTTGTCTCGGTCTCACGGCAGTATCCTTTCACGGCGGTTGCGTTGTGCGCGTCGTGTTACGAAATTCACGAACATCACACAGGCAAAGGATACCCGCTCCAGGCCGCCGTCGCGCTACGGAGTCCACGGGACACCGCGGCCAGATTTCAGTTCAAGCGCGATCCGGGCCCGGTGTGTTGGAAGATAGCATCGGGCGGTAATCGGCCGGATGGCAGAGCCCGTTGGGAGAGATGTGTGCCAGTTTGGGCGGCCTCTCGGCTATGCTATAGGCCGATGTCCGTGGAGAGACGCGTGCCGAACAAATTGACCATAGCGATTGACGGCCCGGCAGGCGCGGGTAAGAGCACGGTGGCACGAATGGTTGCCGTGCGCCTGGGGCTCACGTATCTGGACACGGGAGCTATGTATCGCTCCGTGGCACTCCACTGCCTGCGAAAGGGGGTGGATCCCTGCGACGGCACGGCTGCCGAGGAAGTCGCCCAGACTCTTCGTTTTCGATTTGCGCCGAGCCCGGACGGCAGCCAGAGGATCGAAGTGAACGAGGAGGATGTGACGGAGGCCGTACGGTCTCCGGAGGTCGCCGCGGCATCCTCCAGGGTCGCGGTGCATGCTGGCGTGCGGAGGGCGATGGTGGCGGTACAGCAGAGATTGGCGGCGCAAGGCGGCGTGGTGATGGAGGGGCGGGACATCGGTACGGTGGTTCTGCCTTCGGCCGATCTCAAGGTCTTTCTGACGGCTTCCGCGGAGACTCGGGCGGTTCGGCGCTGTCTGGAGCTTTCGGCTCGCGGTACCCCGCAGCCGCTCTCCGAGGTGCTGGCCCAGATTGAAGAGCGGGATCGGCGGGATCGAGAGCGAGAGGACTCTCCGTTGCGACCCGCGCAGGATGCGGTGATCGTCAACACGGATGGCCTATCCGTAGAGGATGTTGTGGAGCGCATCGTGGCGCTGGCCCGTGAAAGAGAGCGCAGCGAGTGACCCTATTCTACCGCTGCTGTTGGACCGCGGCACGCGTCGCGTTCAAAGTGCTGGGCCGCACGACAATTATCGGCCATGATAACATTCCCAAGTCCGGGCCCGTAATCATTGCGGCCAATCATCTCAGCTACCTGGATCCGCCTCTCATCGGCTCGTCCATGAAGCGCGAATGCGTTTTCCTAGGCAGGCATACCCTCTGGAACAACAAGTTTCTGGGATGGGTTATCACACGCTGCAACTGCCTGCCCGTTAACCGCGATCGGCCGGATCGTGCCGCGATACGCGCCGTGCTCGACAAACTGGCGCAGGGCCTGGCGCTCCTGGTCTTTCCGGAAGGCACGCGGAGCCGCGACGGCCGGCTGCAGCGCGGGGAGCCAGGGGTGGCCTACTTCGTTACGAAGTCCGGGGCGCCCGTGGTGCCGTGCGCCGTCCTCGGCACCGAGATCATGTGGCCGCCTGGCAGCAGATGGCTTAGGCCCGCCAAACTGCGCGTTGTCTTCGGCAATCCTATCTTCTTCACCCCGGATAGCGACCGTGAAGAGGTGGTGCTGGCCATCATGCGCGCCATTGCCGCACTGCTCACGGAACACGGCCGACCTTCCACTCCTGCCGAAGACCGCGCGGACCCTGCCTAGGCCTGCTCAACCAGTATCCGCTGATCGCCTACTCTCCGTGTGAATCCCCTGGCGTCGAGGAACTCCAATACCGGCACAGCGAACTTGCGGCTGGAGCCGGTGAGATCGCGAAATCGGCTCGCGGTTATCGCGCCGGAAGCTGCGACCTCCTGCCGGATGAGCTCCATGGCGGCTGCGAGAGTGGAGGCGTGGTAGAGAACCTCCTCGTTAATGCGCACGAGCGTGCCGCGGTCCAGCGCTACGCGCACCATGGCGCGAATCGCGTCGGGAGGGGCACCGATGCTTCGTGAGACCTCCTCGATGGTCGGCGCCTGGAACCGCGCCTCTTCATAGAGCGAGACCACACGGTCATACAGGCTCTGCTGACGCCGATTCAGGACAACCTGAAAGGAGGGCAGCCGGGCGACCGCCTGCTCGGTCGCTATATGGCCTTCCGCTTCCCAGTAAGTCAGCAGCGCATTGAAAGCGCGTGCGTCGCATTTCGCGCCGAGTGCACCGCGCAGCTCCTCGCGCGGCATTCCCTGCCGCAAGGGATTAGCCTCATGGTAGGCGCGCAGGAGGTCATGCATCTTGCGCGTTGCTGCATCCAAGTGCGGCTTGCCGATTAAGCGATCCGCCGCGATGCGGATGGCATCGCCTGCAGATACAAGCTGATCCGCCGCCTTCTCGACGGTGCCCAAGTCCAGTTTCGTCGCGGAGGCCGCCTGGGCTGCTGTCAGGCCAAACGGATGCGTAAGCAGCACACTGCGCAGGAGCTCGTGCGGCGTACCCTTCCTCCGGGCCTCGAGTCCGGCAAGGGTAACGGCATCGGATCGGCGCCTAGCGGGAGGCGAAGGATCCAGCACGATGCCCCCCGCCACCGTGGCCATCGGCGAATACGTGCGGACCACGAACCGCTCGCCGCGTTCGCACGCGAAGGGTGTCTCGCCGCGGAACTGCACAAACCCTTCCCCTCCCGGCCCGATTTCGGCAACGCCCAGGGTAATCATGCGGCCGATTATCTCGGCCGTACCCATATGAAGCCGCACGCGCGCGCGGTTGACCAACGGCCTAGGAGCGGTATCCAGCACTCGCAGAGAGGCATCCATCACGTAGGTGGGAGTCATGTAGCCTGGTGGACAGAGCACCGTCCCGCGCTCGAGATCCGCTGCGTCAATGCCGGCAAGATTGACAGCCACCCGCGAGCCGGCCACGGCTCGCTCCACTGTTTCGCCATGGCTTTGGAGGCCGCGGACGCGCGCCTCTCGGCCCTGCGGCAGCACGGCTACCACGTCTCCTAGCCGAAGGGTGCCGGATGCGAGGGTGCCGGTTACGACCGGGCCGAAGCCCGGCCGCGTGAAGACTCTATCCACCGCGAGCCGGAAGGGTCCGTCATCACGCCGTGCGGCGACCCGTGACGCAGCGGACGCCAGGGCGGCAAGAAGTTCCGGCAAGCCCTTCCCGGAGAGGGAATCCACCGGAACCAGAGGCGCCTCGGCCAGAAAGGTATCCGCAAGGTGCTCGCGCACGTCCTGCCTCACAATATCCTGCCAGTCGGCATCCACGAGGTCCGCCTTGGTGAGCGCGACAACACCCTCCCGTACATCCAGCAGCCTAAGGATGTCCAGATGCTCAATCGTCTGGGGCATCACGCTCTCATCGGCCGCCACTACCAGCAGCGCCACATCCACACCGCCTGCCCCGGCCAACATGTTCTTGACGAACCGGGAGTGCCCGGGGACATCCACGATGCCGGCGAAGGTGCCGTCCGGAAGCCGAAGCGAGGCGAACCCCAGGTCAATGGTCATGCCGCGCTCCTGCTCCTCCTTCAGCCGATCCGTATCCGTGCCGGTGAGCGCACGGATAAGCGTGGTCTTGCCGTGGTCCACATGGCCGGCCGTGCCGATAATGATGCGCTTCATGATCCAGGGTGATGTGTGGCTCCGCGGCATACCTGGGAGACTGACTGGGCGCCTCGCAGCGCGTTACCGTACGGATTTCGCGAGCAGTACCCAATCCTCTCCGCGGCCGGAGGTCGGCGGCACAAACTCATGCTGTTGGTCCGTTCCGAGCGTGCCGATGGATGTGTATCGGCCCGCGCGCGGGTTGAACCAGATTGCCTCGAGGCTCTTGGAGTCGAGCACGCCGCTGTGCATCGCAAGAGTCGTGCCTGTTGGCGTGTACGCGAGCGCCCACGTTCGATCGGGCGCGCGGCAGCTGCGCACGGAGCCGCCAAGAGTGCACTCCTCAACCAGTACGCCTTGGTCCGGCACCCGCTCCTGCAGGTCCAGCCCTTCGAGCAGCCGTCGCAGATGGCCCATCTGCCAGGCGCCGGGAAGGTGGAGAGCGCTGTACCATGGCATGCGCGGCCACGCAATGGGCTGGTAGCGCTCGCAAGCCATCTGCCAAACGTCGTTGCACCCATAGGTATGGCCATGTACGCCTGCCGTGATGGCGTAGTACGCGGCCCGCCGTACATCGGCATCGTCAAAGTAGCCATCGGCGGGCCGCCAGTTGCGCCAGTGATCTTCGTAGTTCGGCTCGCCATCCATACACGGCTTGGTGGGCACCCTGGCGTAATCGCGCTCAAGCATTCTCCAGTTCTCGGAAATCGGCGGACTGTGGCCGCTCTGGATCATGTTGAATGCCAGCCAATCGCGATTATGCAGCGGCTCCGCGGAGGTCGCGCCGCCCATTGTATGATAGGTCATGAGGTGGCTGCCGCCATCTCCCTCGCGGAGGCCGGCGGCCATGGCATCCCACACGGCTTCATGCTCGGGCGTATCGCATGGCCGGTCGCCTCCGAGAACCCAGATGAGGTTGGCCTGGCGATAGCGTCTGCCCAGGTAGAGTCCGTATGCGTAGGCGTTCTCCGGATTGAAGATTACGGGGCCCTTGGACCACTTCGGATTCACTTTGTCGCCCCACGTGGGCAGGAATCCAATCGTTATGCCGAGCCCATTGGCTTCCTCCAGCACGCGGTCAATGTGTTCGAAGAAGGGATCGTTCGGTCGCGCGGGGTCGCCATCACGTAAGGGGCAGTCGCCGTGGGCGTTCGGCCCGTTCAGCCTGTCGAGCTCCGCCAACGCCACGGCCT
>CAZGLN010000171.1:0-3837 GCA_964526545.1 uncultured Chthonomonadales bacterium | reverse complement strand
CGCCGGTTGGCAGTGGAGCTGGAAGTCGTAGAACTGGACCGCGGTGAATCCCTGGCGTGCGCGCATGCGCAAATAGGCCCGGGCCTCATCGAGTGTCAATCGGTAGAAGAGCTCCCATGCCGTATCGGCAAGATAGAGGTAGGGGGCGCCATCGTCCCAACAGAGCGTTCGCTGGTTCTCCGCCACACGCAGCCGCCTCATGGTCAACTCCCTCCAGTCCGGATACTATCGCCTGCTGAGGAACTCTTCGACTTCGGTGCGCGTGGGCAACGAGGGCTGCGCACCCATGCGGCTGACGGAGATGGCCGCGGCCGCATTCGCGAAGTGGGCCGCCACGCCGATCTCTCGGCCCTCGCCGATGGCTACCGCAAGTGCCGCCGTAAAGCAGTCGCCCGCCGCCGTGGCGTCTACGGCTTTCACACGGCGCGCAGGCACGTGCTGGATGCGGCCCGGAGTTGCCACCACGGCCCCTCTTGCGCCAAGGGTTACGACCGCGGCGCCTATCCCTCTGGCCAGAAGACCCCTGGCGGCATTCTGGCACGCCTCCTCCGCTCCAGGGGTGACTCCCGAGAGCATGCACGCTTCAACCTCATTGGGAGTGAGGACGTCCACGCCGGCGAGATCCAGCGGCTCCCGCGGCGCGGGTGCCGGGTTCAGTACCACCTGCTTTCCAAGCGCCTTCGCGCAGGAGATCGCGTGCCGGACCGTTGCCAGGGGAATCTCGAGCTGAAGGCACACCACGTCGCACTGTTCCAGGACGGACCGGGCGGAGTCTACGTCCTCCGGCGAGACCGCGGCATTCGCGCCGGGAGCGACCACGATGGAGTTCTGGCCGCGCTCATCCACATAGATGAGGGCGATGCCCGAAGGATGCGCGGGGTCCTCCTTCAAGAGGTCTGTGCGCACTCCCGCCTCCGCGATGGCCTTCCGGGCGCTCTCGCCGAACATGTCTCGGCCGATCCGTCCTACGAACCATACATCCGCGCCCAGCCTGGCGGCTGCCACCGCTTGATTCGCTCCCTTCCCTCCGGGCACCATCAAGAACTCGCCTCCCAGCACCGTTTCGCCCGGCGCGGGAATGCGCGGAGTCTTGACTACCATATCTGTATTGGTGCTGCCAATCACGACGACGCGTGCAGGGCGCATGCTCTCATGGTCTCCTCGGTCGTGCTATTGCCAGAACTGGTAGGTGGGCACTCCCATGATGATGCCGTAGATATTAAGGAGGCTTCCTATAACGAACTGCCCCAAGATGAGGCCGATGAAAAAGGGAATGCTGCGCTGAAAGCCTACGCGGCCCGCATAGCGAAGGATGACGCTCTTGAACACCCAGGCCATGAAAAGCGGCGCCCACAAGAGGTTAATCTCCCAACTCGCCGTTACAGCGTACCCCAGCGGGTGGAAGGGCCACCATGCGTAGCGCACCCGCATGAACTGGAGCGCGGATGCGCTGAGGAATCCTACGGCGATCGCTATCGCTGCAGGGAAACTGCCGAACTTGGGCGTTTTGAGCCACCCCTCGAGGCGTGTGTAGGCCTCCGGCCCGAAAGTCATTGTAGATTTGGCGCGCGCGCCGTAGTCATACATCAGGTGCAGAATGGCCCAGAAAGCAACGAGGCCGGCAATCATGCCGAAGACGGCCATGCCCCAGAACCACCTGCGATAGTCGCTGCGGGTCTGCTCTGCGAGCTTGAAGGCCTCCAGTTGGTGCGGCATGACCAGCGACCGGTACGCGCGGTTGAACCAGAAATAGAGGGAGAACGAGGTGAGCTGGGCGGGTGTGAACGTTGACGATTTGGTTCCCATCACTTCCGTGAGAATCCAATCGGGACCCGTGAAGTGAAGGTCGTGCATTGGGGTGCCCATTTCGGCCCGCATGCGCGTTACGGCGATCGCCAGAGCGAAGTAGATGAGGAAGAAGGGAATGGGCAGCCACGGCCCCATCCCGATCGCGCTGGAAAACCAGCAGATAGCCGCCATTCCCACCACGATGCCTATCAGCGCTCCTCGATAGGAGATGGGCTCCTGTCTGTCGTCCACCGAAGACCTTAGCCCCAGGGCCCTCTTGAGGACCTGCTTCAGGTAACCCTTGCTTAGCCAGATGCTGAACAGGCAGAACGCCATGTAGGCGCCGAACGCCTGGTTGTTGGTGTAGGGAAATCGCGGGTCCTGGTCCCACGCCATGGCTACGGACACTACCATCTGTGCCTTCCAGAAGATGTAGAAGAACCAGGCGGAGAAGAGGAAGTCCAGCGGCATCAGCATGCCGAGGCCGATGACGAAGGGGTAGAAGCTTACCGGTGTCCAGCCGATAGCGTTCCACGGCTTCTGAGTAATCCACTGCTGGGCATCGTAGAAACTCTGCCCTCGACCCGGAGTGAAGATGGTGGGGATGCTCGGGTAGTAGACGTTCAGGCTGTTTACGATGTCTATGAAGGCCGCCACGCAGAAACCGATCCAGAACAACCGATTCCGGAAAAGACCGCCCACGTTCCAGGACTGCTCGCTGCTTATCTGCAGCGGGAGCTGCACCACGGGATAGGCCAGGCGCTCGTTCTCGGTCCACTGCTTGCGCAGAAGGGTGTTGATGCAGAGCATCACAAACATCAGCGTGGCGGTGAAACCTGACCAGATGAGCGCGACCGGAAGCCATGCGCGGAGATAGAGCGACCGATAGAGCGTATCGTTTCCGTTGAAGAAGCCGAGATAGACCTTCTCATCCTTGATGGTTAGCCAATCCGGGATGAGATGGTTGAAGAGCGTGCCCCATTGGTTTGCACTGTCCGCGAAGCGGTGCGGCCAGACCAGCATGGGCACGAGCACCTGAAACGAATCGTGCCCGCACACACACGAACCGATGGCGAGAACGGCATAGACAAACAGCAGCTCGCCGCGGGAGAGGGCAAGGCGCGGAGCCACGTGCGCGGCCGCTCGATTAAGCAGCATCAGGACAACCAGGATGAAGATGATATTGAAGAAGAGCGCGATGGTGGTGGGGTGCGCGGAGTAGCGGACGACCTCCATTTGCACCACCCAATAGGCATTGATTGGCAGGAGCAGGAGAGCGAGCAGGCACGACTTCAGAGTTACAGCCCGGGCATACCGCGGCTGACGCGTCTCGGGTGCTATGGGTGTAGTGCCTGCTTGTTGATGCGTGGTCATGCCTGGTGCGGTACCAGCGTGGTGGCGGTGGCAAGCATTTCGCCGCAGACGCGCTTAAGCCCTTCCGCGGTCTCGTAACGGCGGGAGACCCTCACGGCGAGGAAGACTACCTGGGTCGCGGATGCGCACTCTGGTACCTGACGCGGCCGTGGAGCACAGCCGCTCTCTAGTGGCGAAAGACAGAGCGAGCCCCGGGCACTGCCCGAGGCTCGCTGAAGCCAAAATGCGGATCGTTTCTACGCAGGTACCGCTCTACTGCGAGTCGTATCCAGGTGCAAACTTGCCGTGCTGGTCACAGGAGATAATCAGCGCGCCGGCCGGCACAGTCTTGCCGCTCTCGGACTCGCCGCCATCCAGGCTCACGCTGTAGGTGCCGCCCGTCGGGCAGATCGGCGTGGCGCCAAGGTTGGCATCGAGATCGGCTAGGTCGGTCGTGTACTGATGCGACGGATCCTGGGTCTTGAACGCGGCTTCGGCGTTCGCGATGAGCGATTCAGAGGTGTGGCGCTTCGAAACCGAGCCGGTCGTGCAGCTGATCGGCCGGTCCGAAGATCTCGCGTTTGCCCTCCTGCGGCACACGGCGTTTCGTGCGAATCGGCTGATCGACCTCGTGCTCGATCTGTCGTTGCGTTCGGTCGAGCGCCGTCTGGCGTCGTTCTTGTTGACCTTGGCCGG
>CAZGLN010000170.1:0-8727 GCA_964526545.1 uncultured Chthonomonadales bacterium | reverse complement strand
GAAGAGGGGCATGATGAAGAAGCTCACCCAGCCGTGCAGGCTGTGGAGCAGGCGCTGCAGTGGGGTTTGAACGTGCTCGCAATTCTCCTCCAACGTGTGCACGGCCGCCAGGCGATACTCCCGGGTCTCGGTTGTCTCGCCGAGCGGGGTCTGTGAATCGAACTGCTCCAGCAGGTCGCGGCCGCGCTGCACGAACTCCTGATCGTCTACCAGGGCCCGGGCTGGGATAGTGAAGGCCAGGAGCACGCCGGCGATAGTGGCATGCACGCCCGACTTGAGCATGAACACCCACATCACGGAGCCCATGACGAGGTAGGCCGAGGGCCTCCGAACCCCCATGTAGTTGGCCGCTGCAAGCAGCAGGAAGCAGAGACCCGCCAGGCCGAGATTGGCGAGGCTGATTTCCGCGGTGTAGAAGAGCGCGATGACGAGGACCGCGCCGATATCATCCACGATGGCGTAGGCGGCCAGGAAGACCTTGAGCGCAAGCGGCGCGCGCGTGCCCAGAAGCGCCAGCACTCCCAGCGAAAAGGCGATATCGGTCGCCATGGGCACCCCCCACCCATGCGCCCCTGGACCGCCCGCGTTGAGGGATGTGTAGATTAGCGCGGGCACCACCATGCCGCCGAGAGCCGCGGCGATGGGCAGGGTGGCGCGGCGGATGGAGGCCAGCTCGCCCACCAGTATCTCGCGCTTTATCTCCAGCCCTACCACCAGGAAGAAGATCGCCATCAAGCCATCGTTGATCCAGAGGATGAGGGGCTTGGCCAGCGCGCTGCCCTCCGGACCGATGATGATCTTTGTCTGCCAGAGTTTGTGGTAGGTATCGCCCCACGGCGAGTTGGCCCAGAGCAGTGCAAGGGCGGCATTGAAGAGGAGCACAATACCGCCGGAGGCTTCGCGCTCGGCGAACCTCTGGAACGGGCGCAAGATGCGGCTGACGGGACGGTTGCTTGGGGACATGCTCTACCTGGGGCGTGTGATTTGCCGTACGCGAACGTGCAGACAGGCAAGAGTTTACCCTGCTTGCCAAGGGCACCCTCGGACAGAGTGCCTCTGGGACGCGCGAGGAGCGTCCAACTGCTCGCGATCCGCGGTGAGGGAACCTAGCTGGAGGTGTCGTCCATGTTCGCCAGAGCCAGCGCGAAATCCGCCGCGGTTAGGAGTTTGGGCGTCTCCGTGTCTCCTCCATCGGCGATGCGGATGAGGGCCTGCAGACCGGCTTCATTGACAAGCGCCCGGATGTCGGCTCCGCTGTATCCCTCCGTGCGCTCCGCGAGCGCCTCGAAATCCACTTCGGCATCCACCTTCACGCCCCGGGTGAAGAGCTGGAAGAGCGACAGCCGCGCCGGATGATCCGGCTGGGGCACCTCAATCTCGCGCGACAGCCTGCCGCCGCGGCGCACTGCCGGGTCCAGCATGTCCGGCCGGTTCGTGGCTCCAACAACCAGCACGCGGTGGTTGGGCCGCATGCCGTCCATCTCCTGGAGAAATTGGTTTACGACCTTGTCGGAGTGGATGGCCACGCCTCCCTGGCGCGCCGGCAGCAGGGCGTCTATCTCGTCAATGAAGATGATGGAGGGCGCCTGGGTTCTGGCTGCGGCGAAGAGCTCCTTCACGCGCTTTTCGGATTCGCCTACATACATCTGGTTAATCTCCGCGGGCGTAACCGTGAAGAAGCGGCACCTGGCCTCATTTGCCAGAATGCGCGCGATGGTTGTCTTGCCCGTGCCGGGCGCACCGCGCAGGAGAATGCCGGTGGGCGGCTCCACCCCCAGCTCCCTGGCCAGGTCCGGCTTCTCCAGCATCAGCTGAACCTGGCGAAGCTCGCGCTTGGTGCGCGGATCCAGCACGAGATCGTCCCAGGTGAGGCGCGACGCCTGCTCCTCGGTGGGCGGCGCAGCCTGCGTAAGCTTGCCAAAGGGAGCGTTCTCGGCCGTATAGGTCTGCACCAGGGCACGGTAGCGCTCGTTGTGGGGCTCGAGCGCGGCGGCCTTGCGCGCCACTTCAGTGGCCTCGTTCTTGTAGCCGAGGTCGCGGAGCGCTTGCGCGAGGTAGTAGTTGGCGCGGGCGTGGTCGGGAGAGAGGGCCAGGGCCTCGCGCAGCCAGTGGACGGACTCGCGCAGAAGTTTGCGGTGCCGGGTGAACTTTCGGGCGCGGTCACGGGCCACGGGCTCGATGCCGAGCAGTTGCGCGCCATATCCAAGCGCCAGGTCGGTTAGCGTGGGTTTGACGGCCTCGGAGTGCCTCCAGAGCGCCCAGCCCAGTCGAAAGCGCGCGTCCAGGCTGTTGGGATCCGCCGAAACAGCCTTGCGAAAGGCTTCCGCGGCGCCCGTCCAGTCGTCGCTGCGCGATCGCTCCAGCCCGCGCTCAATCTCTCTCTTTGCCAGTTCGGGGTCGGCCATTGTCTTCGTGCCCTGTTTACGGCCGCGCGCGGCGCCAGGTTGCGCGGGTTTGCGCCTGTGCGTCGCGCCGCGCGGGTACATTGTGTCAGACATCCACACGGGGAGTGATTGCGCGTGACCTGTTTGCGGATAGCCGCTTGTGCAGCAGTACGGCCGCTGCTCGCTTCACGGATGCGCTCTGACCTCGCTCCAAGATCCGGATGCAGCGCCTTGCGGGTGCTGCCCCTCATTGCGCTGATCGGGCTCGAGGCTGCCGGTGCTCTTGGACAGGAGGCGGCGCGCCAGCCGAACGAGTTAGGCTACATTCCGGTGGTGATGTACCACGCTATCGGGGGGCCGGCGGCCCGGCGCGGCAAGGGGCCTTACGACCGCGCGGGACTGAATATCTCGCCCGAGACCTTCCGCAAGCATCTGGAGCGGATGCGCGAGGCGGGCTGGTATCCCATGAACCTGCGTGACATCCTGGATCCGCGCATGCATGTGCCCGCAGGCAAGACACCGGTAGTGCTCACGTTCGACGACGGGCGCCCGTCGCAGTACCGCTTTCTCCCCGATGGAACGGTGGATCCGGACTGCGCCGTGGGTATCCTCGAGCAGTTTCATCGCGAGCACCCGGATTGGCCGCTCCGAGGAACCTTCTACATCATGCCTTCCGGCCCGGTGCCCTTCGGCTCGGAGAGGCAGGCCGCGGCCAAACTGCGTTACCTTCTGGAGCGCGGCTTCGAAATCGGAAATCACTCCACAACGCACAAGATGTTCGCCAGGCTCACCCCCGAAGGCATCCGCAAGGAGGTTGCCGGCTGCGTGAAGTGGGTGCGCGGGGTCGCGCCGGGAGCCACGATGGATACACTTGCGCTGCCGGGAGGCTCGGTGCCCAGGAGCGCGGAAGCCATGCAGGCCGCCGTCCGCGGCGAGTGGCAGGGCATTCGCTACGAGAACCGGGCCGTCGTGCGCGCCTGGGGAGGGCCGACGCTGCCGCCGCTTCACCGCCAGTTCAGCACGACCGCGGTGACGCGCATCGGCGTGGAGCCGGGCTACCTGGAAGGCTGGATTGCGCGGATGAAGCCGGGCACGCAGTATGCGCCCTACGTGAGCGATGGCGATCCGGACCGCGTGACGGTGCCGGAATCGTGGCTGCCGCGGTTGGAGCGGAAGCGCGCGGCGGGCCTTCGGATTGTGACCTGGCACGACAAGGAGGCCGCTAAGTCCCCGGAGAAGGCAGCCGCCACTGCCAGGCCCGAGGCCAAGGCAAGCGCGGGAGCGAGGCAAGGCAGCCGCAGGGCTTCGCAGAAGCCATAGGATGTTCACCCAGCGCGAGGAATTCCCTTAGCGCATGCAGACGATGTGAGGTTCTCATCCACAAGAGGGGCACCAAGATGATTGACCGATACTCCACGCCGGAGATGCGCGCCCTCTGGAGCGCCGAGGCGCGCACCCAGCGCTGGTTGGAAGTGGAGATCGCCGTGTGCGCGGGTCTGGAGGCCTATGGGTACATCCCTCCGGGCACCACCGAAGCAATTCGCGAGAAGGCCCGGTTCGACCTGGCCCGAATGGCCGAGCTGGAGCAGGAGACCCGCCACGACGTGATGGCCTTCGTGAGGAATGTGCAGGAGCACCTGGGGCCGGAAGGCCGGTTCCTCCATTTCGGCATCACCAGCTACGACGTTGTGGATACGGCGCTCTGCCTCATGCTGCGCGATTCTCTGGACTGCATCCTGCGGCGAGCCGAGGCGCTGGCCGAGGTCATCCGCAGGCGTGCGCGCGAACACCGCGACACGCCTCAGATAGGGCGCACGCACGGCATCCATGCCGAACCCATCACGTTCGGCTTCAAACTGGCCGGCTGGCTGGATCAGCTGCTGCGCGACATCGAGCGGCTGCGGCAGGCGCGCCAGGTGATCTCCGTGGGCAAGGTCTCCGGCGCGGTAGGAACCCACGCCAACGTGGATCCCCGCGTAGAGGAGCACGTGTGCCGTGGCCTCGGCCTGGCGCCCGCGCCGGTGACCACGCAGATTATCGCGCGCGACCGGCATGCCCAGGCGCTCACGGCACTCGCCATCTTGGCGGGCTCCCTGGAACGCTTCGCGACGGAAGTGCGCAACCTTCAGCGGACGGAGATACTGGAAGTTCAGGAGCACTTCGCGCGCGGGCAGAAGGGCTCCTCGGCTATGCCGCACAAGCGCAACCCGTGGAACTGCGAGACGGTCTCCGGCCTCGCGCGGGTGGTGCGCGGCAACGTGCTGGCCATGCTGGAGAGCATCATGACCTGGCACGAGCGCGACCTGACGAACTCCTCCGTGGAGCGTATTGTGCTGCCGGATACCTGCGCCCTGGTGGATTGGATGCTCTGGAAGTTTACGGACATCCTCGACCGGCTCATCGTCTATCCCGAGAACATGCGGCGGAACCTTGAGAAGATGGGCGGCCTGGTCTATTCGGAGCAGGTGATGTTGGCCCTGATAGGCGCCGGAATGTCGCGCGAGGAGGCGTACGCCCTGGTGCAGTCCTGCGCTGCCCGGGCGTGGGAAGGCGAATCGTTCCGCGCATGTCTGGAGGCCCATCCAGAGGTGCGGTCCCGGCTCTCAGCCGAGACCCTCGAACACTGCTTCGACTTGTCGCACCATCTCCGCCACGTGGAGCACTCGCTGCGGCAGGTTGGCATCTAGGCATTTCGGCGCGCGGCAGCACTGGCGAGGCGCGGGAGACCCTGCGGTGTGAGGAAGCGATGAAGAGCGTGCTGCTGCTTTGTGCTCTCTGTGCCCTGGCCTGCGGCGGCGCCTCGCCCCAGGCGGGCGATCGCATGCGGGTGCGCGATGCGGCGTGGAAGCGGGACGGCAGGAACCTGCTCGCGGGCTTCGGCAACATGTACAACCTGAGAGTCCTGCGCGTGCCCGACCGTGCCTATCCTTACCGCGGTTGGTTCTTCGGCTGGGCCGTGGAGGATTGCAACCGCCACATCCCCGGCTTCAAGGGCTGCGACGCCATCTTCGCTGCGCGCGCCAGGAACCTTGCGGGGCCGTGGGAGGTGTGGGCAGGCGGCACGGAATGGGCCTCCGGCTCGGAACCCGCCCGGTGGCGGCCGGTCTTCGCGCCCACCGGTGCCATCTGGGACTCCTGGCACAATGGCGATCCGAGCGTCGTCCTGCACGAGGGCAAGTACTACATGGCCTACAGCGCGACCGGCAACAACCGCGACGGCAAGGCCTATGGCGAGGCTGGCGATACCGATGGCAGCCTGCTCTGCGTGATGGGTGCCGTCTCGAAGGATGGCCTGCGGTGGCGGCGATCCCCGGAGCCCATCCTGTTGAACAAGCAGGACCTGGGGGCGCGGACGGTGAGCGGCGGCGACGTGCACATGCATGGGTCGTATCACCGGCCGTCGCTGCTGCGCGAAAACGGCGTGTGGCGGCTCTGGTTCGACTATTGGACGGAGCGCGGTATCGCCATGGGATACGCCGAAAATCGGGGCGACTTTCTGAATCCAGCGGATTGGCGGGTGCTGCGGTCGGGCAGCCGTCCGGTGGAGTGGGAGTTCCCCAATCCGAACGTGGTGCGGGCCGGCGAGGCACTCTTCGCCTTCTCCGATGCGGGCGGCTACCTCAATCACGTCTGGACGGGCCGCAAGATCACCGAGATGGTCTCCTTCGATGGATTTCGCTGGCTGGCGCTGGGCCACCTGGAGCCGGACTCGGACGCGCCTGCCATCCACGTGCCGGAGGCATTGGTTGAGCGCGCTGGCGGCGGCTGGCGCATCGCCCTCTTCTACGCCTGCCAGATTGGCGGCGATCCGTACGACTATCGCTACAATCGCATTCGCAAGATGGAGCGCACGGTTACCCGGTCCGAGATAGCGCGTTTGAAGGCAGAGTGGCGCAGGGCGTTCGCGTCGCCGGCCCCGCGGCAGTGATGGGGGGCGGCTGGAGGGTGGAGCCCAGGGACGAAGGCGGCCGACGGTGGGCGCTGCGCGTGGCGGCCGGCGCGATGGCGCTCACCATGCTGCCCTATCTGTACGGGCTGCTGCTGCAGGGCGCGGGCCCAGGCCGCGCGTGGTACGCCTGGCTCGGCTACAACCTGGATGATAGTGCCGTCTACCTGGCCTGGATGCGCCAGGCGGCAGATGGATCCTTCTTCCAGCGCAACCTCTTCACCACGGAGCCGCAGGCAGGGCAGCAGTTCAGCCTCTTCTTCCTGGCGCTCGGCAATCTGGGACGGCTCGGCCTCCCGCTGCTGTTTGTCTACCACGCGGCTCGCCTGGTGCTCGGCATCGTGTTTCTGCGCTCGGTATGGTGGCTGCTTGAGCTGGTAGCGGCGGATGCGGGAGTGCGCCGCAAGGCCTTCCTGCTGGTCTGCTTCTCCGCCGGGCTGGGCTGGCTTCCGGGTCTATGGCGCGAGAGCGGCATCCTCTCGCCCGTGGACGTGTGGCAGCCCGAAGCCGTCACGTTTCTCTGCCTCTACCTGAGTCCTCTCTTTCTCGTCTCGCTTCTCCTCATGGTCGGGGTCATCGGCTTGCTGCTGATCGCCGCGCGCACGGGCGATTGGGCGGCCGCGTTGAAGGCCGGTCTCTGCGGCCTCCTCCTCGGCAACATCCACACGTACGATGTCCTCACCCTCTCGGCGATATGGATCGTCTATCTCGCAGCACGGTGGGTCTCGATGCGAACGTGGGAGCCGAGGCTCCTGCTGCAGAGCCTTACGGCGGGGGCAATGGCGGCCGTCAGCGCAGGCCACATGTACTACCTTCTGCGCACCGAGGAGGTCTTTGCGCGAAGGGCCGCCGTGGAGACCCTCTCCGGCTCGCTCTCGCTGGTGCTGCTGGGCTACGGCTTGCTCCTGCCTCTGGCCCTGCTCGGTGTAGCTCGCGGGCGGCGTGGAGAGCCTCACATGCGGCCGCTGCATGGAGATGGCCTGCTGCTGCTTGCGGTCTGGGCGGTTGCCAACGCAGCCATCGCCTACGCGCCCGTGCCGTTCCAACGAAAGATGCTGATGGGCACTCACATCCCGATAGCCATTCTCGCGGGAGCGGGCCTGCACGCGCTGTTGGCCGGCTTTCCAGGCGGAGGGCGGCGCGCGGCGCTGGCTGGCGCGGTGGCGCTACTTGGCCTGACCAACCTGCGCTTCATGGCGCGGGATATGGCGAATTTCCAGCAAAACCTAGGCCAGAGCCGCATTCAGCGTCCTTATATGTACGGAGGAGAAGTGCGGGCTCTCGCCTGGCTTCGGGAGAATACATCGCCTGGCGAGGCCATCCAGCCGCTGCCCTGGATTATGGTGGGCGAGGATGGCCGCGTGGGCTTTGTAGATACTACGGCGGCATGCTTTGCGCCAGGGCTGGCTGGACGTCCGGTGAACGCCGGCCACTGGGGCGAGACGCCGGACTTTCAGCGCACGATGGGCCGATGGCGTGAATTCTTGCTGCCGACAACCTCGGACGACGCACGGCGCGCCCTCTTGCTCCAGACCGGGGTTAAGTATCTCCTCTTCTCCCAGGTTCCGGAGGAGACCCGTAACGCGCGAACGACGGATGTGCTGCGCTGGATTTGGGAAACACCGCCAGCCTATCTGGTTCGCGTCGCGGAGGCCAGCTCGGCGGAGGCCATCGTGCTGCGTGTAGCGAGTCCATGACGATTCCGTAACACGCGCAGGAAGAGACCATCGCTTCGCGAAGTGTGGCAAGTCAGCGGTTCAGCGGGTCCGGAGATGCATCCGCCGTGGCCGGGCCGCTCCTCCGTTGCCAGTCTGAATGCGCCGCGGGAAGAGCCTGGCGGCGAAAGGCAGGTGGAGGGATGGACACTCAGGAGGAAGACGGGTTTTCGGTTGGTGATTCCGTGAGGGTGCGTTCGGACGCGTGCTGTCCCGACATGCCCTCTGTGCCGATTGGCGGGTGGCGTGGACGTGTCTTCAGTGTCGAGCCGTCGCAGGATGATGGGCTGATTGTTGGGGTTAAGTGGGACAGCGTGACTCTCGGCCAGTTGCCGGACCACTTCATTCGGCAGAGCGAGATAGAGGACCGCGACTGGACGGAGATGGTTCTCCCCGCCGCCCTGCTGGAACCCGCGGTCCCGCGTGATATCCAGGAGGATGTGGATCGCACGGTTCGGCGAATAGCCGCCCAACACGCGTGGGACTATCTGGGCGAGGAGGGCGCCAGAATCGAGAGCGTGATCGGCTGTCTGGATGCGTCCAATCGGTTGGACTGCCTGGAGCGCTGGTTGGAGTTTCTCCAGGGCGCGCTGGACCTGCCGTTCGAAGCCGAAGTCCAGATGGAGCCGTTGGACGCCGAGAAGGATCGGGTACACCGTGTGCGCGTGGCGGGACTGGACAC
>CAZGLN010000169.1:2408-8806 GCA_964526545.1 uncultured Chthonomonadales bacterium | reverse complement strand
TCCGGTACCGCAAGGAGTGGTCAGACTCGCTTTCGCTATCAGCGGAGCCGGGCTCGTGGCTCTCCTCGTCTACGCCATTCTTCGCCGCTAGCGGCCATTTCCGGAGGTTCTGGCGGAGCGGCTTACTTCCACTCCTTCCTCATGCTTCGCTGCGGATGGAGGTACCCGGTACACCAGGATACTGGAGACTCCCGGCTCCTGCATGGTTACGCCGTACCAGCGCGGCGCGGCTTCCATCGTCGTGGGATTGTGGGTGATGACCACAATCTGCGTGCTTGCTCCGAACTCCCGCAGCAACTCCACGAACTTCTCCACGTTGGGCCCGTCCAGCGGCGCGTCTATCTCATCGAGCAGCACAAACGGGCTGGGCCGCACCACCATGAAGCTCATCAGCAGCGCCGCTGCCGTCAGCGCCCTCTCGCCCCCGGAGAGCAGCGAAAGGTGCTGTGGGCGCTTGCCGGGAGGTTGCGCCACGACATCGATTCCCGTCTCCAGCAGATCATCCGGATTCGTGAGGATTAGTTGGGTTGAGCCGCCGCCGAAGAGACGCTGATACAGCCGGTCAAACTCCTGTCGTACAGCGTTAAAGGTCTCCATAAAGACACCGCGCGTACTCTGATCTATCTCCTGGATGGTCTGCAGCAGGGACTCGCGCGCGGAGCAGAGATCCGCCTCCTGTTCGGCAAGAAACTGGATTCGCTGGGTTATGCGGGCATACTCCTCGACGGCGCCGGTGTTCACCGTGCCCATCTGCCGTATCTCCCGCCGCAGCCGGGCGACTTCGTTCACGGTATCGCGGTCTATATCGCCGGGGTCTTCGCGCGCAAGCGCCTCTTCCACCGAGAGGCTGTAATCGGCGGCGAGGCGCTCGCCGAGCTGCGCCAACCGCACTTCGAGCCGGGCCATCGTCAGCTCGGCGGCATGCAGTTCCTCGTTCAGTTCCGCGCGTCTTCGGCTGATCTCCTTGACGCCTTCGCTGAGGTCGAAGCTCTGCTGGAGAAGCTCCTGCCGCGTGGTACGCCACCTCTCCACGGACTCCTGGCAGCCCTCCGCATACTCGCGCGCCTCCCGAAGCTGCTCCGCGAGCCTGCCCAGCTCTGCCTGGGTCTCTCCGATCTCGACTGCAATCCGGTCCCTTGCCGTCTGCTTGCCGGCTTGCGCCGTGCGCGCGGCATCCAACTCCTGCTGAACGGCGGCCCTGCGACTCTGGAGTGCGCGAGTCTGCTCGCCGAGGCGCTCCACCGCGATGCGAGCCTCTATCCGTTGCGCGCGGGCATTTTCCAGGGACAGGGTGAGCTTCTCCACGGCGTCCCCGTGATGGCCGTCATCCGCCTCCGTGCTCTGTAAGGCCTCTCTGAGCCGCAGCAGCTCCGCCTGGGTTTCGGCCTCTTCCGCGCGCAGCGCACCGAGACGGGCACCGGCATCGGCCGCTAGTCTCGCCTGCTCGTCGAGCTCCTGGCGCAGATGCTGCAGTGTCTGCTCACAGGTCCTCACCATGGAAGCTGCCGCCTGCTCCTCTGCTTGCGCCGATAGAATCGCGCGGGCAGACGCTTCGAGTTGCGCGCGGAGGCGACCAACCTGCTCTTCCTGTTCGGCGGCACGGACCTCTGCCTGAGCGCACTTTTCACGCAGGTCACGCGCTCTCTCCGTAAGGTCGTCTATCTCGCCTTTGCGGCCCACCAGGTGTGCTCCACGACCGCCCAGCGAGCCGCCTGTCAGCGAGCCCGATGGGGCCAGAACCTCGCCCTCGAGGGTAACGATGCGGCTCCACCCGCGGACTTCACGATAGGCTTTCAGGGCGGCCTCCATGCTTTCGGCAACCAGTGTGCGGCCGAGAGCAAGGTGCACGGCGGGCGCAAACGGCGCATCGAAGGTCACCAGGTCAATCGCCCTGCCGACGAGGCCTTGCACCGAGCCAGCCGCGTGCGAATCGAGCGGAGCGGATGGACGAAGATTCTGAAGAGGCAGAAACGTCGCGCGACCGGCGCGGTGGGCCTTCAGCCACTCGATAGCCGCCTTGGCCTCTTCGTCATGAGCGCACACGATGTCCTGAGCGCTCGAACCGAGGGCAACCTCAATCGCCACTCTGTACGGCTCGGGAACGGTGAGCAGGTTCACGAGAGGCTTGTAGCTTCCCGCCAGCTTGCCGCTCCTGACCGCGGAGAGAATCGCGCGAACTCCCTGATAGTAGCCCTCGCCGGACTGGTGTACCTCCTGAAGGGCCCGTCGCCTGCTCTCAACCTCGGCGTGCTGTCGAACCAGCTCCTGGTATCCTGCCCGCAACGTATCGAGTGCGGCCGCTTCCGCCCGCACCGTCTCGGCTGTGCGTGCCTCCTGATCGCGCAGGGCCTCCAGGGAGGCTCGGCGCTCCGCCAGAGTCTGAGCAGCCGCTTGAAGGCTGGCGGCCACGCGACTCTGCTCTTCGCCCAGAACACGAAGCCGCTCCGAGCGGGCCGCGTCGGCCTCCTCCAATTCGGCAAGCCGCTGACGAATGGCTTCAAGGGCAGCCTCCAAGCGCGCGCGCTCCTCTGCTCCGCGCCGCGCCGCCTCCTGGTTGGCGGATGCCAGCCCTCGGGCCTCCTTAAGAGCCTCCTCCAGACGGTTTTCCTCCGCTTCGCGCAGGCGGAGCAGCTCATGGCAGTCCCTTGCCTGCTGCGCCAGACTGGCTCCGCTCTCTTCCAGGGAGCATACTTCCTGACTCAACTCCGCGATGCGCCGGGCAAGCCCCCGCAGTTCGTCGTCAAGGGTCTCGGCGCTTCTCTCGCCGAGCCGATGGCGCTCCTCCAGCAGTGTCTTGCGGCTTTCGGTCCTCTCCAGCGCGGTCAAGGCACTCTGCTGCGTGAGTCGGGCGGTATCCAGTTCCTGCTCCGCCAAGGCAAGCTGGCGGCCCACACGCTCGGCATCTCGCTCCATCTCGGCCAGGCGCGCATCGTGCTCACGTATTGCTTGCTGATCCAGCTCCTGCTCGCGGCGGGCCGCATAGAGTTCATAGTCTGCTCGCTTCAGCTCAGCTACAAGCAGATCCACCTCAATCTGCCGCAGCCTCTCGACGAGACCCAGATAGCGCTCCGCTGCCTCCGCCTGGTGCGCAAGCGGCGCCCGCTGCTCCTCAAGCTCGCGCAGGATATCCCGCACGCGGGTGAGATGAGCCTCCGCCTGCTCAAGCTTGCGCAGCGCCTCCTTCTTCTTAATCCGATACTTATTGATTCCGGCGGCCTCCTCGAACAGAAGCCGCCGCTCCTCGGGACGGGCGGAGAGAACTGCATCCACGTCGTTCTGAGACACAAACGAGTAGGCACCGCGGCCAAGGCCCGTATCCAGGAAGAGCTCCACGATGTCCTTCAAGCGGCACGTGGAGCCGTTCAGGCTGTACTGGCTTTCGCCCGAGCGATAGACCTTGCGCGCCACGCAGATCTCGTCGAAACCGATGGGGAGGGCGCGGTCCGTGTTGTCTATGGTCAGGCGCACCTCCGCCATGCCGAGAGGCTTGCGCTTCTCGGTCCCGGCGAAGATCACGTCCCGGCTCTCCGAACCGCGAAGCAGTCGGGGGTTCTGCTCACCAAGCACCCAGAGGATGGCATCGGCGATGTTGCTCTTGCCGCACCCATTGGGACCCACGACGGCAGTAAGCCCCTCCGAGAACTCGATCTCGGTGCGGTCGGCGAAGGTCTTGAAGCCGTGTAGCTGGAGTTTGAGTAGACGCACGATAGAAGGGGAGCCGGCAGCACTAGCCATCGCCGCGGACGGCTTCAGGTATAGTACTCGCGATGCCGCAACCAAGAATTCGCCGACGACACGTAGTATGACCCAGCAACGCTTCGCCCGCTATGCCTGGGCGGTCCTAATCTACATTCTACCGGTCATCTTGATTGGCGCGTTCGTACGTGCCACGAACTCAGGAGATGGCTGCGGCAGCCACTGGCCCCTCTGCAACGGTAAGGTCGTTCCGCTTGCGAAGGACGTCAATGCGGTCATCGAGTACACGCACCGCATTACAAGCGGCCCCATCCTCGGCGTACTCGTACTGGGTCTGCTGTTTGGGGCGTTCAGGCTGTTTCCTCAAGGACATCCCGCCCGCCTGGGCGCGTTCGCGGTCTTCATTTTCACCCTGGCTGAGGCCGCGATGGGCGCCATCCTGGTGAAATTTGGCCTCGTCGGCACCAACGACTCCATGACGCGCGCCGTGGTCATGGCCGTCCACCTCTGCCTCACCTTTCTGCTCCTAGGTGCCATGGCGCTGGCGGCGTGGTGGGCTTCCGGTGGAGCACCGATGCGGTGGAGAGGGCAGGGGGCGGTGGCATGGGCGCTGGGCCTCGGTCTGTTTGCGACCATGTTTCTCGGGGCAAGCGGCGCGGTTACTGCTCTGGGCGATACGCTCTTTCCGCCCAAGAGCTCCCTCGAGGTAATCTCCGCCAGCCTGTCACCCGGAGCGCACTTTCTCACCCGGCTGCGTCCCTGGCATCCGCTTACGGCGCTCTCCGTAGGCCTCTACCTTGTGCTCATCGCCGGCCTGGTGGCGCACCTGCGGCCCAGCGAAAGCGTGAGGCGCTTTGGGCACTGGGTGGTGGTCCTCTTCGCGATACAGATGGGGGTGGGCTTCCTCAATGTGATACTGAAGGCGCCTATCTTCATGCAGATGGTGCACCTGCTGCTGGCCGATCTCATCTGGCTTGCGCTTGTGCTCCTCTGCGCGGCGGCTACCGCGGTGGACGTGCCTCACGCGGAGGCCATGCCCGCCCCGGAACTAGAACATGCCGTTGTGGGCCGGCCCTCGTGGAAGCAGTACCTCGTGCTCACCAAGCCGCGAGTAATCAGCCTCCTGCTCTTCACCACGCTCGCCGCAATGTTCGCGGCCGCAGGCGGATGGCCAGGCCTGGAGCTTCTGATTAGTGTTTCGCTGGGCGGTTACATGGCGGCCGGAGCGGCAAACTGCATCAATATGGCGCTGGAGCGCGACCTGGACGTTCAGATGCGCCGAACGGCCCTCAGGCCGACCGTAACGGACCAGATTCCCTCGCGCCACGCGCTTCTGTTCGGCTTCGCGCTGGGTGCGGCCTCCTTCCTGCTTCTGTGGTGGCGCGCCAACCTTCTTGCGGCCACGCTGGCGCTGGCAGGCCTTGTATTCTATGTGGTGGTCTACACCCTGCTGCTCAAGCGTCGCACATGGCAGAACATCGTGATCGGCGGCGCCGCGGGCGCGTTTCCGCCGCTGGTAGGCTGGGCCGCCGTAACCGGCGACCTTGGCCCGCTGGCCTGGTACCTCTTCGCCATCGTATTTCTCTGGACGCCAGTGCACTTCTGGGCACTCGCGCTGATGATGAAGGATGATTACGCGCGGGCGGGGGTGCCCATGCTGCCCGTGGTCCATGGCGAGCGCGCGACCGTGAACCAGATTGTGCTGTATGCGGTGCTGACGGCGGCTGTCTCGCTGCTTCCCCTGTTCCATCATGCCGTCGGCTGGGTCTATATCGTCTCCGCCGTCATACTGAACGCGCTTCTCATTGCACGCTGCGTTAAGCTTTTCGGGGCCTGTGATCGGCCGCGCGCGCTCGGCCTCTACAAATACTCGATGGCGTACCTCTTCCTGCTGTTCTTGATGGTTGCAGTGGACAGGATGGGGATACGGGCGGATCAGCCGAGCGCCTCGGTACCTGCGCAGAGCGTGCAGCGCTAGGCGGGACAGGCCCGCTCACCCGGTGGAACATAGGGGCAAGAGGGGCGTGTCAAAGTAGGCCCCGGAGTGTCCCAGGACTATCTCCGACCCAGCCGCCTAAGCATCCCGCGGGCTCCGCCGCGGCAAGATGGCCGGTCCTTTTCGTATTTCCTCAAGTTTAGGGTGGAAATTTACTTAGCATGGCTTGCATAAAGAATCGGCGTGTGCTATACTCCGCCGACAAGCTGGGTTGTGTAGTGCAACTAGATACAGGTTGCAGGATCGCAGTCGCAGCGGCTTCAACGGTTTCCCCGGTACGGCGCATGCAAAGTAGCAACGTTCGTGAGATCGTGAAAAAACACACAAGAGACGGCGTCCCTTGCGTGGCGGTAATGGAGCGCGGGCATGGCTCAAGTCTTTCGGCCAGTCGCTAACACACTCTCTCGAGCCAGTCTGGCCTGCCTTATCATCATCCCGGGCCTGGCTGTCATGATTGGCTCTACCATCACTCGGTCCGGCTACAACACAGGGGTAAACGTTGCGCTGGACCAGCCCGTACCCT
This sequence comes from uncultured Chthonomonadales bacterium, assembly GCA_964526545.1. Lineage (GTDB taxonomy): Bacteria > Armatimonadota > Chthonomonadetes > Chthonomonadales > CAJBBX01 > CAZGLN01. The sequence continues at coordinate 2,591 of CAZGLN010000169.1, read as the reverse complement.
TCAGCCACCAGCATCACGTGCAGGAACTCGGCATAGACTGTCGCTACTGCCACACGTCCGTCGAAAAATCCGGCTTTGCGGGCATACCCTCTACGCAGACCTGCATGAGCTGCCATTCACAGATCTGGACGAACAGCCCCCTGCTGGAGCCGGTCCGTGAGAGCTTCCGCACGGGTCAGCCGC
>CAZGLN010000169.1:0-2388 GCA_964526545.1 uncultured Chthonomonadales bacterium | reverse complement strand
TGGTACCGTGGGCTGGAACCGTGTGAACAAAGTGCCGGACTTTGTCTACTTCAACCACAGCATCCACATCGAGCGCGGCATCAACTGCAACGTGTGTCATGGTCCCGTGCAGAAGATGCAGCTCACCTATAAGGGTCAGCCGTTCCACATGGATTGGTGCCTGGAGTGCCATCGCAATCCAGAGAACTACGTGCGGCCCCGCTCCGATGTGTTTGAGCTGTACCGAAAGGCACAGACTGTGGTCGAGAGCAAGCTGACGGCAGAAGACCGGGCGATCCTCAGCGGCAAGCCCTACAAGCGCACCGCCGCGGAGCTGCAGATCTGGGATGGGCAGTGGAAGGAAGCGCGGGCGCAGCAGTACGGTGTGAAGGTCAAGCAGCTCGCAGATTGCTGGATATGCCACCGCTAACGCCAGGACTTTACGAGAGCGAACCACATGGGCGAAAGCCACGACAGCATGGACCTCACTGAAATCGCCGAACGGCTAGACGGCCAGAGCGGATCGCGGTACTGGCGCAGTCTGGGTGAGCTTGCGGACTCTCCGGAGTTTCGGGCCCACCTGGAGGATGAGTTCCCAAACCGACGCTCGCTCCTCAACGTGGATAGGCGCGGTTTCATGAGGCTGATGGGTGCTTCGCTGGCGCTGGCCGGCCTCTCGGGCTGCCGCTTCCTGCCGCAGGAGAAGATTGTTCCCTACGTGGATGCGCCCGAGCAGCTCGTGCCAGGGAAACCGCTCTGGTATGCCTCGACGGCTCTGCTGGATGGCTACGGCCTCGGCGTGCTCGTGGAGAGCCATGAGGGGCGACCCACGAAGATTGAGGGGAATCCGGAACATCCCGCAAGCCTGGGCGCAACGGACGCCATCACGCAGGCCATGGTGCTGGACCTGTACGATCCCGACCGGGCCCGTACGGTAACGAACGCGGGACGCGTGAGCAGCTGGGAAGCCTTTGCGCACGCTCTGCGCGAACTGCTCCAGCGTCCAGGAGCGCGCAACACGCTGCGCCTGCGGCTCCTGACCGGCACGATAACCTCGCCCACGCTGGGTGATCAGATCGCCGCGCTCAAGCAGCGCTACACCGGCTTCAAGTGGCACCAGTACGACCCCATCACGCGCGACTCGGTGCGTGAGGGTGCCCGCCTGGCTTTCGGCGAGCCGCACGCGACAGTCCTCGACTTTTCACGTGCCGATACCGTTGTGGCGTTTGACGCCGATTTCCTCGCGAGCGTGCCTGGGTCCGTTCGTTACGCGCGCGACTTCATGGCACGCCGCAAGAGCGTTGGCGCCGGCGGCCAGATGAATAGGCTGTACGCCTTTGAGTGCGTGCCCTCCATCACGGGAGCAGCCGCGGACCACCGGCAGGCGGTGAACAGCGACACGCTGTATGGCGTCGCTCGACACCTGGCCCACCAGCTCGGCGTGCCGGGCGCGGGAGAAACGCCGCTGCCCGATGGCGTGCCGCAAAAACTGGTTTCCGCACTGCTCCGCGATCTGGAGTCCAGCCGAGGGAAGAGCATCGTGGTGGTTGGTGAGCGCCAACCCGCCGCCCTCCACGCGCTGTGCCATGCCATCAATCACCATCTCGGCAATGTTGGCGCAACGGTCCGGTACATCCGCAACCCGGAAGTCGCTCCCGTTGATCAGCACAGCTCTCTTCGCGAATTGGTGGCGGATATGCAGTCCGGCAATGTGGATGTGCTGATCGTTGCCGGTGTCAATCCGGTGTACGATGCACCCGCCGATCTCGACTTTCGTGCGGCGATGTCCCGCGTGCCCTTTAGAGCGAGACTGAGCACCCACTTCGACGAGACGGCCCGTGAATGTCACTGGCACGTGCCGGAGGCCCACTTCCTGGAGGCCTGGGGCGATGCGCGCACTTTTGACGGGACCGCCTCCATCGTTCAGCCGCTGGTTGCTCCGCTCTACGACGGCAAGTCCATCTGGGATCTGCTGGATACGCTGCTGGATCGCTCCCGACCCGGCTACGACATTGTCCGAGACTACTGGCGGAGGCGCTATACAGGCACGGACTACGACGCCTGGTTCCAGAAGGCGCTTCACGATGGCGTGCTCGCCGGTTTCGGAGCGGAATCGGTAAGACCGCAACTGCGTCCCGAGGCGGTGCAGGCGAACGGCCCGCAGGCCGCGGAACGCCTGGAACTGCATCTAGTCGCCGATCCGGCGATCCACGACGGGCGATTCGCGAACAACGGCTGGCTTCAGGAGCTGCCCAAGCCGCTCACCAAGCTTGTGTGGGACAACGCCATCCACATGGGCCCTGCCACGGCGCAGCGCCTGAAACTGAACCAGGGCGACATGGTGGAGGTGTCGCATGAGGGCCGCTCTCTCCGCGGTCCCGTATTCGTGCAGCCCTGTCACCCGGCGGA
>CAZGLN010000168.1:0-8877 GCA_964526545.1 uncultured Chthonomonadales bacterium | reverse complement strand
GCCTGGCGCTCGGCATCCAGGGGCCGGCTCCAGTGGCGCCACGATTGGTTGCTGGGCGCTGTCAGGTCCGCCCACCGCCCGCGCCCAACCGCCACCCAATAGGGCAGCGAATACCCATGCATGAGCGGCAGCAGATAGTGTCCGGCACGCAGGGCTCGCAGCCGCTCGATGGCCGCTTCCGCTTGTCCGCCCTGGCGCATGGCCTGGCCTATCAGGTAGCCCGCGGCTGCCTGCCGGCCGATAACGGCCGTTCCGAGGGCGGCGGCACAGAGAAGGCCCCCAATCCATGCGGAGGCCGCCATCCGTGCGGGCATTTCGCGGCTGAGGGCAGCTAGCTGGGCAATCAGCACGGCCAGCGCCACGTAGGGGCTGAACCAGGCCAGGCCCGCGCCCAGCGGCACGAAACGCAGCGCGAGACCCGCGAGCGGCGCCAGCATGACGCACGCGGTGAGGGCGATAGCCGCGGCGCATATGCCGCCGATCAGAGCCGTTGCGGCCCTCCGCGACGCCGCCTGCTCGCCCTCCGCCAGGCCGGCGAGCGCGCGCTCCGAGTAGACCAGCGACACGGGAACGAAGAGGTAGGCGGCGAGGTAGGTCCAATCTCCGAAGGGATCGAACGACGCCATGGCGCAGAGGTTCGTGGCATGCTCCAGGCCCACGGCCGCGAGAGCCAGAATCGCCGCCACAAGGGCCATTCGCCGCCGCCGCATTGCTTCGCTCCTGGTCCGCTCACCATGCGCGAGGGGCTTACCATGCCCGCGCCATCATTCTGAGCATACCAGACGAGACCGGGCGGCGCGCGGCAGGAGGTCTAGCAGCCGCGTGTCGGCGCAGAGAGGGGTCGGCTTCATCCCGCGCCGCGCCGATGTGGCGATGTTTGACGCGGATGGAGGTCCTGGCGGAGACGCGGCACGACGATGCGGGCACGGCCGTCGCAGTCCGCGTGGGAACGTGCCGTGAGCCAACATCCCTGCAAATCCTACATTTAGGTGTCATAATTGCAAGGATGATTGAGAGACGGATATACGGTCAACTACTAGAGCGGCTGGACCATTCACCGGCCCTGGCACTCCTTGGGCCGCGACAGGTGGGCAAGACCACCCTCGCGATGGAGATTGCGCGCACGCGCGACGCACTCTATCTCGATCTGGAGTCGCCGGCCGACCTCGCGCGTCTTGCCGAGCCCGAGCTCTATCTCTCTGAGAATCTCCATCGGCTCGTGATCCTCGATGAGGTCCATCGCGCCCCCGGGCTCTTCCCCGTGCTTCGCGCGCTCATTGATCGAGCCAGGCGACAGGGCCGAGCCAACGGGCTCTATCTCCTCCTCGGTTCGGCCTCGCTCGATCTACTTCGGCAGTCGGGCGAAACGCTTGCCGGGCGCGTTACCTATCTGCACCTGGACCCGCTCGACGTCACGGAGATCGGCACCAGGCCTGATCTGGCCGATAGGCTCTGGGTGCGTGGCGGCTTTCCGGGCAGCTTCCTCGCGGAGAGCGACGCGCTCAGCATGCGCTGGAGGACCGATTTCATCCGAACCTATCTGGAGCGCGACATCGCCTCGTTCGCGCCGCGCATCGCGGCGGAGGCTCTACGGCGGTTCTGGACCATGCTCGCCCATTCGCAGGGAGCGACGCTCAACGCGGCGCGATTGGCCTCCAGCCTCGGCCTGGACGTCCGCACGGTGGGGCGGTACCTGGACCTGCTGTGCGACCTTCTGCTGGTGCGGCGCCTGCCGTCGTGGCATGCCAACGTCGGTAAGCGCCTGGTCCGCTCGCCCAAGGTGTATATCCGCGACTCCGGCCTTGTGCACGCGCTCCTGGGCATCGCGGACAAGGAGGCGCTGCTTGGTCACCCCATCGTAGGTCCCGGTTGGGAAGGGCACGTGATTGAGCAGATTCTTCGCGTGGCGCCCGAGCGCGCGGAGGCCTACTTCTATCGCACCTCCGGCGGCGCGGAAATTGACCTCCTGCTCGTGCTGCCCGATGGCGGGCTGTGGGCGATGGAGATCAAACGCAGCCTCGATCCACGCCCGAGCAGAGGTTTTCATGAAGCATGCGAGGACCTCCACCCGTCACGACGCATTGTCGTCTATCCGGGGGAAGAGTCCTTTCCTGTCTCGGCAAGTGTGCGTGCCATCGGGCTGCGCGAGGCGGTGGAAAGCGTTCTGCGTACGGAGTAGAACCCAGCGCGGCGCGCGGCAGGAGGTCTAGCAGCCGCGTGTCGGCGCATCGAGAGTTCGGCTTCATCCCGCGCCCCGCCGATGTCGCCGTGATTGACGCGGCTGTAGGTCCTGGCGGAGAGGCGGCTCGACGATGCGGGCATGGACCGCGCAGTCCGCGAAGTTCGCCCCTACGCCAGGATGCCTTCCACCACGTTGCCTGCGATGTCGGTAAGGCGCATATCGCGGCCCTGGAAGCGGAAGGTGAGGCGAAGGTGGTCAATGCCGAGCAGGCGGAGGATGGTGGCGTGCAGATCGTGTACGTGCACGGGATTCTCCACGGCGGCGTAGCCCAGCTCATCGGTGGCGCCGTAGACCATGCCTCGCTTCACCCCTCCGCCGGCCAGCCAGAGCGAGAAGCCCTTGATGTGGTGATCGCGTCCATCGCCCTGGGCCATCGGCGTGCGGCCGAACTCTCCATTGAAGATGACGAGCGTATCATCCAGCAGGCCCCGCTGGCGCAGGTCCTTCAGAAGGGCGGCGGCACCCTGATCTACTTCGGCGGCCGTGCCCGCGATGTGCGACTTGATGGAGCCGTGATGGTCCCAGTCGCGATGATAGAGCTGCACGAAGCGCACTCCCCGCTCCACCAGCCGCCTGGCAAGCAGGCAGTTGGCGGCGAAGGTGCCGTCCGCGCCCTTGGTGCCGTACATCTCCAGCACCGATGCGGGCTCCTTGGAGAAATCCACCAGTTCCGGCACGCTGGTCTGCATCTTGAAGGCCATCTCGTACTGGGCGATGCGTGCTTCCACCTCCGGGTCGTCCACCGCGTTGCCGTGCAGCTGGTTGAGCTGGCGAACCGCCCGCACCACCGCGCCCTGCTGCGTCTGGCTCACTCCGCCCGGCCGGCTGACGTAGAGCACCGGATCGCCATGCGAACGGAACTCGACGCCCTGCACCTGGCTGGGCAGGAACCCGCTGTGCCACTGCCGAGCCGCGATGGGCTGTGCCTGCCCGTACTTGCCGAGCGAGGTGAGCACCACGAAGCCCGGGAGGTCGTCCGCCTCGCATCCCAGTCCGTACCATATCCAGGAGCCCATCGCCGGGCGGCCCGGTATCAGCGAGCCGGTATTCATGAAGGTGTGGGCCGGATCGTGGTTGATTGCATCCGTGTGCATGGAGCGGATGAGGCAGATCTCGTCGGCGACCGTGGCGAGGTGCGGGAAGATGGTGCTGATCTCCATGCCGCACTTGCCCGCGCGGGCAAAAGGATGCTGCGGAGCGAAGCAGACAAGAGGCGCGCCCTGGAGCTGCGCTATCTGCTGGCCCTTTGTGAAGGACTCCGGCATGGGCTTCCCGCTCATTTCGGCAAGCTTGGGCTTGGGGTCCCACGTCTCCAGATGCGAGGGCCCGCCCGCCATGTAGAGCTGGATGACTCGTTTCGCCTTCGGGCGGAAGTGGAGCGGCCACACCACGCCGCGCGCTGCCTTGCGGCCCTCGGCGAGCAGAGCGGGATTCAGCAGCGAGGCCAGCGCAACCGTGCCGATGCCCGTGGCGGCGCGCCCGAAGAAGGATCGCCGCGTGAGCCGCAGGGCCAGTCGGCGCAGGTCTTCATCTAACGGTTGGTGCATTCCAGTCTCCCTCGCCCGTCAGGTCCGTCCAGGTGCTTGCCCAGCGGAGGTTCAGGCACGCGTCAAGGTCTCGCTCAAGTTGAGGATGGCGCGGCACACGGCTGTCCAGGCGGCCAGCTCTGCCGGGTCCAGGGTCGGCGGAGCCGGCATCTCCCCGACCGAGAGGAGCGCCCTGGCGGCCGCGGCATCGCTCTTGTACTCATTGCGCTGCTCGACCAGGAGCTGGGCCAGCACGCGCGTCTCTTCGGCTGTAGCCGGTCGCGCCACCGCCCGCTGGAAGCACCAGGCAATCCGCGCGGCATCATCACCGGAGCACTCGGTGAGCGCCCTGGCCGCCAGCACGCGTGCCGCCTCCACGAAGGTCGGGTCGTTCAGGGTGACCAGCGCCTGCAGCGGCGTGTTGGAGCGCGGGCGTTCCACCACGCACTCCTCGCGCGTAGGCGCATCGAAGGCCACCATCGCCGGGTGGAGGAAGGTGCGCTTCCAGTAGGTGTAGAGGCCGCGTCGGTAGAGATCCTCGCCGTGATCCTGCTGGTAGATGAGCGGGCCCGCGAAGGTATTGCAGTGGTCCCAGTAGCCCGCCGGCTGGTATGGGAAGACGCTCCGGCCGCCGATCTTGGGCGAGAGGAGGCCCGCAACGGCCAGCGCATTATCGCGTACCTGCTCCGCCGGCAGTCGGAAGCGGCTCTGACGTGCCAGCAGGTGGTTGTAGGGATCGCGCTCGCGCAGCTCCTTGCGGGCGCTTGAGCTCTGGCGGTAGGTGTTGCTGGTTACCAGCATGCGCACAAAGCGTTTGATGTCCCACGGGCGCGCGCCGTTCCCCGGGCGCACGAGCTCGCTCGCTAGCCAATCCAGCAATTCGGGATGCGTCGGGTGCTCGCCCTGCATGCCGAAATCGGCGGGAGTGCGCGAGAGACCGTGGCCGAAGAAGAGCGCCCACAGCCGATTGGCAAGGACGCGAGGCGTAAGCGGATTGGCGCCATCAACCAGCCATCGCGCCAGGTCCATGCGTGTCGCGGCCTTGTTGCGACCGCCCGGCAGCGTCTCGGGTGTGCCTGGCTCTACAAGCGGGCCTGTCTCGTCCATCCAGTTGCCGCGCGCCAGCACCCGTGTGGGCATGGGCGTTGTGCTCACGGTTACCAGCATGGTGGGGAGCGAGGCCTCGAAGTCGTCGCGCTCCTTTTGCGCCTTTGCCAGGGCTTCGCGCAGGGGCGCCAGTTCGGCCGCGGTCTCCCGATAGCGCCGTGCCAGCAGCTCGGATGCCTCCCTCGTGCGCGCTTCCAGCGCGGTGGCCAGGGCCTCGCGAAGTTCCGGTGCGAGCAGGCCGGCATCCGCTTTGGGTGGCGCCGCCTCGCAGGTTACGGCCAGTCGGAATCGCCCGATGCCATGGTATGGGTGTGTCTGCTCCAGCACCACCAGCAGGGGACCCTTCACCGGTTCCGCGAGTTCGAAAACCGCGTGCTGCGGCCGGCCCACCTGGTCCAGCACGGCCCAACCCCAGTGCGGGTCGCGCGCGGCGCCATCTATGGCGAGAGCCGCGCTGAAGCGCTTGCCGGGTATGGCCTCCGCCGCGAAGGCCTGTTCGAAGGTGGCACTTGCCGCCCGAAACGCCACGGGCCTGGCCGACTGCCGATCCTCACCGGCAAAGAGGCGTATCTGGCTCAGGACGAAGTTGCCGTTTCCGGCGCGGCCCGGGCCCTTCTGGGGAAGTGAGTCGTGGGGCAGCACCTCCACGCGGAGCGCCGTTACCGCGCCCTGCGCCGCATCCAATCGGAGGGTGTAGGTCTCGGTGGGCGGCGGGTCGCCGGAGGCCAGCACGGAGCCATCCGGAAGGAGCGAAAGCGTGGTGCCGTTCGCCGCCGAAAGGGCGTCGGGGCGAATATCGGACCACTTTGCGAGCAGCGCGCGCTGCTCCGCTTCCCATGCGGCAAGGCCCGTGGGCGCGGCGGCCTCCAGCGCGGCGCGCGCGGCATCTACTTGGCTGGCGAGCGTGGCCAGACGCTCATTCTGCTCGGGGCTGGGCACGCGAATGATGGGGTCCAGCGGCTCACGGTCGTTGGGATAGAGCCCCACCTGCTGAATATCGGCGAAGAAAGCGGCGAAACGGTAGAAGTCGCGCTGGGTAAAGGGATCGTACTTGTGGTCGTGGCATTCCGCGCAGCCCATGGTGATGCCGAGCCACGCGCCGGTGGTGGTGCGCACCCGCTCCGCGCTGTACTTAATGAGGTACTCCTTGGGCTGGGCGCCGCCCTCACGGGTCACCATGTTCAGACGGTGGTATCCGCTCGCCACGCGCTGCTCCAGAGTCGGGTTGGGCAGCAGGTCGCCGGCCACCTGGGCGATGGTGAACTGGTCGAACGGCATATTCTCGTTGAATGCGCGGATGACCCAATCGCGGAAGGGGAAGACCGTGCGGTGGCGGTCGCCGTGATAGCCATCCGTATCGGCATAGCGCACCACGTCCAGCCAGTACTGGGCCATCCGCTCGCCGTAGCGCGGGGAGGCGAGCAGCCTCTCCACCTGGCGCTCGTAGGCTCCCGGCGCGCGGTCCGCCAGGAAGGCTTCCACCTCCTCCGGCGTGGGAGGCAGCCCGATGAGGTCCAGGCTCAGACGACGGAGCAGGGTGCGGCGGTCTGCCGGCGGCGAGGGGCGCAGGCCCTCCTCTACCAGGCGCCTGGCCACGAAGCGATCTATCGGAGTGCGCGCCCACGCGCGCATCCAGCCATCCGGCGTCTCCTGAATTTCCGGCACCGCCGGCCGCGTTACGGGCGCGAAGGCCCAGTGCTGCGCGTACCGCGCGCCCTGGCGAATCCACTCCCGCAGGGTCTCTATCTGAGCGCGAGTCAGCGTCTTGCCCGTGGCGGCGGGCGGCATCTGCAGCGGACCTTTCACCTGCACACGGGCCAGCAGTCCGCTCTCTTCCGGCTTGCCGGGCACCACGGCGCGGTTGCCGGAAGGCAGTTTGGCTCGCGCGCCCTCCGCCGTGTCCAGGCGCAACGATGCCGCCCGATGGGCGGCATCCTGCCCGTGGCACGCGAAGCAGTTATCCGAGAGAATCGGCCGAACGTCGCGGTTGAAATCTACGCGGCGTTCGCCGGTCTTCGGCGCGGCGGCGGCGGCCGCCACGAGCAGCGCGGCAAAGGGCAGCAGAAGCGGTACGAGGCGGCTCTTCATGGCGCAGCGGCTCTCCGGATTCGTCAGTCAAGATGGCTAGGCGTCATCGCGAATACTATAGCGGACCTAACCATTCTCGGCAAGCGCCGCCGCGGGCGCCAGCGTGAGGCGCCCCAGGCGTAATGAGGCAGGACTCCTGCCGGACGTGCCTAACAGGCATGCTGCGTGCATCTACTATCCCGCACCCGAAAGGAAAACCTCCATGGAAGTGCGCCAGACACCCGGCGACACCACCTGGTTCGTTCACGACCGATTCGGCATGTTCATCCACTGGGGCCTCTATGCTCTGCCCGCGCGCCACGAGTGGGTGAAGCACCACGAGCGCATCACCAACGAGGACTACGAGAAGTACTTCCGCCATTTCGATCCGGACCTCTACGACCCGGACCAATGGGCTGCCGCCGCCGAACGGGCCGGCATGAAGTACTTCGTTGTGACCACCAAGCACCACGAGGGCTTCTGCCTCTGGGACAGCAAGGTTACAGAGTACAAGGCCACGCGCACACCGTATGGCAAGGACCTCCTGCGGCCGATGGTGGAGGCATTCCGCGCGCATGGGCTGCGAGTGGGCTTCTACCACTCGCTGATTGATTGGCATCACGAGCACTTCGTGGTGGACAATCTCCACCCGCAGCGCGACAGCCCCGAGCGCGACTCCATGAACATCGGCCGCGAGCAGAGCCGCTACGCGGAGTACCTGCATGCGCAGGTGCGCGAGCTGCTCACCGAGTTCGGCAAGGTGGATATCCTCTGGTGCGATTTCAGCTACCCGAACCCGGAACCCGGCAAGGGGAAGGGGCGCGAGGACTGGCAGAGCGAGGCGCTCTACAAGATGGTGCGCGAACTGGCCCCCAATATCATCCTGAATGACCGTCTCGACCTGCCCGAGGGGTGGGACATCAAGACGCCCGAGCAGTACCAGCCCCGCGAATGGCTCACGGTGGACGGGCAGCGCGTAGTATGGGAGGCCTGCCAGACCTTCTCCGGCTCGTGGGGCTACCACCGCGACGAGGCGAGCTGGAAGAGCGTGGAGCAGCTTGTTCAAATGCTCATTGATACCGTGAGCAAGGGCGGCAACCTACTGCTCAACGTGGGACCCACCGGCCGCGGGGAGTTTGACCAGCGCGCGCTGGACCGCCTGGAAGGCATGGGCGAGTGGATGAAGCGCCACGCGCGGTCCATCTACGGGTGCACGCAGGCCCCGCCGGAGTTCACCGCACCCCAAGATTGCCGGCTCACCTACAACCCCGCGACCAACCGCATGTACGTGCACGTGTTCGCCTGGCCGTTCGTGCACCTGCACCTGGATGGCTTCGCGGGCAAGGTGGAATACGCGCAGCTGCTGAACGACGCCTCCGAGGTGCGCATGAAGGGGCCGGAACCGTGGCAGGTGGGTCCCGATTCCGCGGGAAAGAACACAAATACGCTTACACTCTCCTTACCAGTACAAAAACCAGGTGTAACCGTACCCGTGATTGAGTTGTTTATGAAGTGAGCAGTGAGCGGCCGGGGGGATCGGCCTCCTCGCTGTCCACACCCTCCTCAACCGAGTCGGCCCTCGGCGGCCCCCACCGCCGAGGGCCGATGCTCGTTTCGGCCCAATCGCTCCTCAGGCGATTATCTCCTTGACCACGCTTCCGGCAACGTCCGTCAGCCGGAAGTCGCGCCCGCCGAAACGATAGGTCAGGCGCAGATGGTCAATGCCGAGAAGGTGGAGGATGGTCGCGTGCAGATCGTTGATGTGCACCCGGTTCTCCGCCGCCTTGTGGCCAATCTCGTCGGTCGCGCCGAAGTGCGTGCCGCGCTTCACCCCGCCGCCCGCGAACCAAGTGGTGAAGGCATGCGGGTTGTGATCGCGGCCGGTGCCGCCCTTCTGCACCAGCGGCAGCCTGCCGAACTCGCCGCACCAGATCA
>CAZGLN010000167.1:3348-8895 GCA_964526545.1 uncultured Chthonomonadales bacterium | reverse complement strand
CGCTCGTCGCGATCGCATAGAGAGAGGGCGCCACGGCCACCAGCGCCATCACGTTCAGCACGCGTGTGGCGTCGCGCATCGCCTTCCTCGAACGGATGAGCGGCACCAGCGCCGCCAATACCGCAACAATCACGAAGGGCATAACCCACGGCTTGAGTGTGCCCGGAGCCAGATTCTCCAAGTGGCCGACGGAATAGAATGCACCGACCACCAGAGTTGCGATCACCGCGGATTTGCGTGCGTGCCGGGTGAATACCAGCGAGAGAACCCATACCAGCAGCGTGGCTCCGAGAGCGATACCCAGCGGGCGAGCCAACTCGGCGGGACGCACCTGCCCCAGGTTGGAGGCGTAGAGCACCACCAGCGGGAAAGCCGCGAAGAGCAGCGGGTGCAGCGGCAGGCTCGCGGCCCCTCCGGCGCGCGGCAGGCAGCCTCCGGAGGAGGAGCCACCGGGCGCGCTATCGCGGATTTCCTTGCCTTCGTGTGGTTGCGACTCGGACAAGCGGAGCCTCCACGAGATGGTAGCCGGGTTATGCGGACTCGCGGCGGCGCAGCAGGTAGAGCACGCGCCTACTCTCGGGCACTGGCTCGGTCGCAGCAATTTCCCATATACCCGCGACGGCCCGCTCAAAGCCGGCCACGTCGTAGTCGGTGAAGATATCCTCGCGCGTGGCAAGCATGCGCTGAACCTGGCTATCCTCCTTCGGCACGAACTCCACGATGGCCCAGTGCGCCAGCCGCGCCAGGAAACGCGCCACCCAGGCGAGCGGCACGTTGGAGCCGATGGCCAGATGATGCAGGAGCGCAAGGGCCAGAACAACATCCGCGGGTCCCCGGCGCACCAACGAGGCCCGCTCCTCCAGGGCCCACCCCTGGTCGGGACTCGGGTTCGTCAGATCTGTTACCAGGGGAAGCACCCGCTCCTCGCCGTCGCGTGCCCCAAGACGGTAGTTGCGCTCTACCGCGGCCGGATCCACATCCCACGCCACGGTATAGGCACCCAGCGAGGCCGCGGCCCGACTGAAGTAGCCCGTATTGGCGCCGAGGTCCCACACCATGCGTGGCGAGGGGCTCACGCGCTTCAGCATCTCCAGAACAATCTGGCGTTTGCCCTCCAGGGCGGCATCGGTGTAGTTCGTGTGATCGTAGTAGTCCGCCCAGGTCGTGCCCGCGGGCCGCCACTCCTGGGCGCGCACCGCGCCCTCAAGGCTGTCCAGCAGGCCGAGCATGGCTGTCTTGCTCACGGCGGCGGAGCGGCGGGCTGCCGGGGCCTTCGCATCGGCATACCGCTTCTGCGAGGCGCTGTGCAGATGGATGTGCAGCAGCAGGCCCGGCGAAAGCCGCGTTCGGCCAGGAAGCAGGCGCGCGGCGAGATCGAGCGGGATTCCGTCCGGATAGAGCCGCAGAAGCTGACCGAGCCGCACATCCGTGCGCGCCATGAGCGCCAGCGGCGCGAGGAAATGCTGGCAGAACTGCCGATAAGCCACCCAGGGCTTGCCCTCCGCGTAGCGCTCGAAGGAGAGCGTATCTATGAAGAGCGGCCGGCAGCCCACCCACTGCACGTTGTAGGCGCTGGCATCCTTCAGCGACATGCCATGCTCCAGCGCCAGCTTCTGTATGGTGAGAGTGAGCAGGGCAGCCGCCTTTAGCTGCCCGAAGCTCCACTCGTAAGGGTGTGAGACGAACGGGACCAGGGAGGGAACCAGCACGCGGTACGCCCTTGCGTCCAGGCCGGCCTCCCCGGGAAGCTCCTCATGCTCCACAAGGAGGCCACGCTCCGTCAGCGCCCTGTACAGCCCGGACTGCAGCAGGAGGTCGTACTCCTCTCGGTAGCTGCAGTTAACCTGCCTGTACAGCGCCGCGCCGCGCCTGAACACAAAACCGCTGGGATCCCGAAACGAGGCGGGATCTACCGCGGGGCCTATCTCCTCGGGCAATCCTGTGCCTGGTGGTGGGCGAACAGACCCCGGGCAAACGAGCGGACCCGTGCCCACGAGAGTTTGAGGGCGAAGACAGCGCCCATCACGCCGGCAACGGCAATCTGCAGCAGGTAGCTGCCGGTGCCAGGATCTATGTAGGCCCTTGCGGGAGCGGTCGCAATCAAAAGCAGCGCCGCGGAAACAAACCAGATCATCTCACCACTCCATTCCCCGCTCAGCAACACCGACTATCGGCTTTGTCAAGCGTTCTTCGTGTGTTTGTACTTGCACCTGAACAGACGGAGGAGTCCAACCGCGGTAACGCCCCGCCACTCCAGGGTCCAGAGACCGTACGATTGCAGGGTCCTCGGGATTCCCTCCGAAGGCAGGCTTTCGGCCGCGCTTCGCAGAACATAGGGCGGCGGCGCCGAGCCCAGACTTGCGCGTGAACCAGAATCGCATTGTGTGACAGCAGAGGCCGTTAGGGCTTGCGGGTCCCATTCGGCGCCCGCGGGGAGAAGCACGCATGAGCAGAGAACCAAGTGACCATCACGACGGCGACGGCGTGCGCCTGGACCGCCGGTCGCTGCTGCGGGGAGCGGCCGCGCTGGGCCTAGCCGCCGTGGCGGCAGCGGAAGCGCAGCCGCTCGAACGCAACTCCGCGGGTCTGCCGGTGCGCACCCTGGGGCGCACGCGCCGGAAGGTAACCGTGCTCGGGTTGGGCACTGCGCCCATTGGAGAGGGCCCGCCGGACACGGACGAGGCGGAGCGCATCTTCGGAGCGGTGCTGGATGCCGGCGTTACCTACGTAGATACCGCCCGCATCTATGGAAATGCGGAGGAGGCGCTGGGCCGCCTGATTCCCTCGCGCCGCGAGCGAATCTTCCTGGCGACGAAGGTCTGGTGCGACAATGCACGGGACGCGGAAGCCTCTCTCACGGAATCGCTCCGCCTGCTCCGGACGGATTATGCGGACCTCGTGCACATCCACCACATCGGGGATAAGAACCTGGACCGCGTGCTCGCGGAGGATGGTGTGCTGGCCTACCTCCGCAAGCAAAAACAGGCGGGACGCCTCCGCCACATCGGCATCTCGGGCCACGCCCGACCGCCCAGGTTCCTGAAGATGATCGAGACCGGCGAGATAGACGTGGTGATGCCCGTGATGAACTACGCCGATTGCAACATCTACAACTTCGAGGGCCTCGTGCTGCCGGAGTGCCGCAAACGGGGCATCGGCGTGGTGGCAATGAAGGTCTACGCAGGCATCAAGGGCGGGTTCCCGAACCATCGCCGGGCGGAGGTGGGCTGCGCAACGCGTCCCGACCTGCTGCCAAGCGCGCTTGCCTATGCACTGGACCTTCCCGGGGTGAGCGTGGCGAACATCGGGCCCTACACCCTCGAGCAGGCCCTGCAAAACGTGGAGTTCGCCCGGGCCTACAAGCCGCTCACCAGACAGGAGCGCGAGATCCTGCTCGCGGAGGGCGCGACTCTCGCGCAGCAGCTCGGGCCGCGCTACGGCCCTTTGACGTAACCATTCCCGATTACGCTCAGGAGATAGAACTTGGCCAAGGTCTACAAGGTAGGAGTTATCGGAGTCGGCGGCATCGCCCGGACGCACTACCCGGGCTGGCAGCAGAGCCCGCACACCGAGATTGTCGCGGTGGCCGATGTGCACGAGCCCACCGCGAAAGCCGCCGCGGAGAGTCTGGGCATTCAGCGTGCCTACACCGATCCGCTTCAGCTCATTGCCAGCCCCGATATTGACATCGTGGATATCTGCACCCCGAACGCCTATCACGCGCCGCTCAGCATCGCCGCGCTGGATGCCGGCAAGCATGTGATATGCGAAAAACCCCTCGCCCCCACGCCGGCGGAGATCCGCCAGATGATTGCCGCGCGCGACCGCTCCGGCAAGCTGCTGATGACGGCCCAGCACTTCCGATTCCAGGGCTCTGCACGCGCACTAAAGGCTGAGTTGGACGGCGGCCTGCTTGGCGAGGTCTACCATGCCCGGTGCTGGATGCTCCGGCGCAATGCGGCCCCCACGCGCCCCGGCTTCATCCAGAAGAAGCACAGCGGCGGAGGCCCCTGCATTGACATTGGGGTACACATCCTCGATCTCACCCTCTGGATGATGGGGCATCCGAAACCGGTAGCGGTTAGCGGTGTAACCCAGGCGAAACTCGCCCACCAGAAGGGCGCATTCAGCGTGTGGGCCGGCCCCATCCCCTCGGATCAGTTCGACGTAGAGGAGTTCGCGGCCGCCATGGTGCGCTTTGAAAACGGCGCCA
Organism: uncultured Chthonomonadales bacterium; assembly: GCA_964526545.1. Taxonomy (GTDB): domain Bacteria; phylum Armatimonadota; class Chthonomonadetes; order Chthonomonadales; family CAJBBX01; genus CAZGLN01. The sequence continues at coordinate 4,682 of CAZGLN010000167.1, read as the reverse complement.
CGCTGGTGCTGGAGGTCTCCTGGCTGCTGCACCACAAGACCGCCGGCGAGGACATGCAGATGTGGCTCTACGGCGACAAGGCCGGGGCGCACTGGCCCTCCAACGAGCTCCTCTGGAACAACAATGCCACCCAGCAGCAGATGAACATGCAGCTTCAGCGGGCGGAGTCCGGCGAGCCGCATGCGCTGGAGTGCATGGCTTTCGCGGATGCTGTGGCCAACGGCAAGCCCTCGCCCGTACCCGCGGAGCAGTCGCTGGATGTCATCACCATCCTGGACGGCCTCTACAAGAGCGCCGAAACGGGCGCGGAGGTGCGGCTGTAGGGGCTCTTCAGTTTGCCCACCAGAATGCGTGAGCGAACCTGGCGTGTGTTAGATTCCTGACTGCTTAAGCAACGAGCCGTGCATCCGCCGGCGCGTGCCGCCAAAGGTGGCACGCGCCGGTTCGATTCGCGGCTTTCCCCGATTTCTCGCGCGCCGCGCTCTGGACGTGTACACAGTTCCGGACCTCCTCCTGACCGGAGTTGTCTCCCGATCCACCCTGCAAAGTGCCCTGTCCTCCCACCGGCTCAACCAGATGCGTTACGTCCCTGCCCGTTAGCAGACTTCGGAAGCGACCAGATGTTTGCACTTCCGTTTAATGGGCATGGTCGGCAACAGGAGGGTAAGTGCGCAGACGGCGGTCCGGAGCGGCAGGCGCGCGGAACCAGGATGGTTCACTCGAAGCGGGGTCGCTGTAGTCGGCGCAAGATTGCGGCCACAACCAGCGTCCCTATCGGAACACGAACGCGCCCTGTGGCGTCAAGACGATAGAGCGTATTGTAATAGAGGAGATTTGCAATGTGTCGAAATATCGCTTTCGCTGTGCTGTTCGTGGCGGCGTTCGTTTTCGGCAGCCTGGCTGTCTATGCAGCATCGGAGGATCCGGTACGGGTAGACATCCAGGTCGCGCCGCAGGTCCTTGTGCTGGGTGCTGTTCAGGCCGGTCAGGTGACCATTCATGTTGAGTACCCAAGAGCGGGAGTGATTGCGGATTCGGTAGCCCTCACTATCGGGAATCACGTGATCCCTGCCATAAGCGTCTTCGCCGACTCCACTGGTGAGCTTGTGGCGCGCTTTTCGGAGAGAGCGGTAAAGGCCGTTGTCGGTCCACCCTCGGCAACACTCACGCTCACTGGTAAGCGGACCGTCCTAGTGGAGGGAAATCCGGTGTCGGAGACCTTTATCGGCACACAGACCGTTCCGGTTCGGGTTTGGAGCAAGTAGCTCGCGGCAGGCCGCCACTAGGCGCGGATTGTTCCGTCGGGGGTCATCACCATCCCGGATTGCCCCAAG
>CAZGLN010000167.1:0-3338 GCA_964526545.1 uncultured Chthonomonadales bacterium | reverse complement strand
AAACAGGGGCCGAAGTCAAGCTGTAAGCGAGACATGCGCGGCGGCCGCGCCCGTCCTGCAGCAATGGGCGCGGCCGCCGCGTGTGAGGAGGATACGGCCTAGTAGCCGCCGCCCGGCATGCCGCCGGAGGCAACCCCCGGGCGCATGGGCCTCCCGCCCGACCCTCCGAACGCGCCCATTCCGCTGCCAGCATGCATGCCGGCGCTGCCGGCTGTTGGTCCGCTGCCCGCCACGGGCCTGCCGGCCACGTGCTGGGGCTTACGGAAGATGCCGAAGTAGCCCACCACTACGATCAGCACAATCACGGCAGCGATGGCTACGGCCGCCAGAACCGGGCTTATCTCCCTGTTCATTGCCCGCTCCGCTCTACCGGTATTCGGGGATCAGGTAGCAGCCGCTCTTCCAGCTGCGGAGCACGTTAACGTCCGGACCAGCCCACCACTCCCACAGGTAGTCGTCAGCCGGTACATCGCCGGTATTCCAGGTGAGGGCTCCAAATGTGGCGCAGGGCTTTATGCTCTTCACGTGGCCATCATAGAATGCCCAATTGCTCACGCCGTTGTGGGTGGTGAACCAGCCCTTGCTGGAATCGAACCAGATGCGGGTCCATCCCTCGTTGCCGTTTAGGCACCAGTGGCCTACGTCCGAGGTCCACTCTCGGCTCTCCAGCAGCATGATGATGGTTGCCGGGCGGCTCACCTCCGCGATTTTGCGCCCGTTGGCGAAGCTGGGATGGGCCCAGTTGTGGGCTCCCGCGTAGGAGCGGCGCACCCCGAGCTCGCCGAACTCGCGCGTAACGCCATCCCACGTATCGCCGATATTCCACGGCCATATAGGCTCGTTCTCCATCTCATAATCCGGGCAGAGGAATATCTGGGCGTTCTTGATGTAGGGCTGCACGGTATAGCGCCACGACCAGGCGTTCCAGATGTTGCGCCCGTCCCACGAGCGGCCGATGACCTGGTTGGTGCCCTGCTGAGCCGGCAGCGGCATCTTCTCGTCGTTGTCCTGCACGTACTGCAGAATGCCCAGGGCAATCTGCTTCATGTTGCTCACGCAGGTGGTCTTGCGCGCCATCGCGCGTGCCCGTGCGAAAACGGGAAACAGGATGGCGGCGAGAATGGCGATAATGGCTATAACCACAAGCAGTTCGATGAGCGTGAAGGCGGTGCGATGCGTGGATCTTGCTGGCATTGGCTTCCCCTTCGAAGTGTTGAGAGTGCGCGTTGAAGCGCAGGCTGACTGCGGCGGCGCGCGCAGCACAGATATAGACATTATACATGTTTTGAGTAATAGGTTACATTAACAATCGTTACGCCCTCGGGATTGACTGGGCTTCCAGTTGCCCCCTCCGCCCCTCAGGTAGAATAGGCGCCGACATGGAGCACTACCGGCAGGATCACATTCGCAACTTCTGCATCATCGCGCACGTGGACCATGGCAAGTCCACCCTGGCCGACCGGATCCTGGAGATCACCGGCGCCATCTCGGAGCGCGACATGCAGGATCAGGCGCTCGACATGATGGATATCGAGCGCGAGCGCGGCATCACCATCAAGATGACGGCCGTGCGCCTGAGATACCAGAGCGAGGATGGCGACGCCTACGAGTTCAACCTGATTGACACCCCTGGCCACGTGGATTTCACCTACGAGGTGTCACGCTCGCTGGCCGCCTGCGAAGGGGCCATTCTGGTGGTGGATGCGGCGCAAGGCGTGGAGGCTCAAACACTGGCCAATGTGAACCTCGCCCTCAACAACGGCCTGGAGCTCATCCCCGTCATCAACAAGATTGATCTGCCGCCGATCCGGAGCGCGTGCGCGAGGAGATTGAGTCGGTGCTCGCGCTGGAGGCGCACGACGCGGTCCTCGCCAGCGCGAAGCAGGGCATCGGCATCCGCGAGATACTGGAGCATGTGGTGCACCGCGTACCCCCTCCCAAGGGAGACCCCGCCAAGCCGCTACGTGCCCTCGTGTTCGACAGCCACTTTGACCCGTATCTGGGAGTGGTCTGCTATGTGCGCATCGTGGATGGCAGCCTCCGGCCGGGACAACCCATCCGCTTCATGGCCACCGGCAAGGAGTTCGAAATAAGTACGGTCGGCATCTTTCGGCCGCGCATGGAGAACACGGAGCAGCTCGGAACAGGCGAGGTGGGCTTCTTCACGGCAGGCATCAAGACCATCGGCGATGCCAACGTGGGCGATACCGTTACGGACGCCCGCCGCGGTGCCGAGACGCCGCTGCCCGGCTACCGCAAGGCCAAACCGATGGTCTTCTGCGGCCTCTACCCCGTGGACGGCAAGGACTATCCGGACCTGAAGGAGGCCCTGCTTAAGCTCCAGCTCAACGACGCCGCGCTCTCCTTCGAGCCGGAGACCTCGGCCGCCCTGGGCTTCGGCTATCGCTGCGGCTTCCTCGGCCTCCTGCACATGGAGATAATCCAGGAACGCCTGGAGCGGGAGTTCGATCTCGACCTCATCGCGACAAGCCCCTCCGTGGTCTACCACGTCTACACCACTGCAGGCAAACTGGAGGAGATAGACAATCCTTCCCACCTGCCCAACCCGACCCTGATTGACCGCATCGAGGAGCCCTACGTGGACGCCACCATCTTCATCCCGTCCACCTTCGTGGGGGCCGTGATGGAGCTCGCCCGCGAACGCCGCGGGGAGTTTGTGCGCATGGACCATCCCGCGGCGGACCGCGTGATGCTCCACTACCGGCTGCCCCTCGCCGAAATCCTGATGGACTTCTTCGACCAGCTCAAGAGCCGCACCCGCGGCTACGCCAGCTTCGATTACGAGCCCGCCGGCTACCAGGAGTCCAAACTCATCAAGCTGGATATCCTGCTCAACGGCGAGGTGGTGGATGCCCTCAGCTTCATAACCCACCGCGACAAGGCCTATCCGCGCGCACGCGCGCTCGTGGAGAAGCTCAAGGAGGTGGTGCCGCGGCAGCAGTTCGAGGTGCGCATCCAGGCCGCCATCGGCGGCAAGATCATCGCGGCAGACCGCGTGGCGCCCTTCCGCAAGAACGTTACCGCCAAGTGCTACGGCGGCGATATCACGCGCAAGCGCAAACTTCTGGAGAAGCAGAAGGAAGGCAAGAAGCGCATGAAGCAGATCGGCTCCGTCGAGCTGCCGCAGGAGGCCTTCCTCAGCGTGCTGAAGATCGGCGAGGGCTGAGCCGCATCCCACCCTTGCCCTAAGCATCATCACACGCTACCTCGATGCGACCCATCCCCGTGCACGGCAGTGCGCACGGCTGAAGGAGGCACGACTCCCTCCGCACCACACGGTATATCGCCGACAACATCACTCCGTACACCATGAGAGG
>CAZGLN010000166.1:2033-8948 GCA_964526545.1 uncultured Chthonomonadales bacterium | reverse complement strand
ACGTTGAGCGGGGTCGTTGCATCCTGCTGAACGAAGTGGAAGTCGTCGCGTCCAAGAAGGTGCTCGATGTTGTGCGTGGATCCTGTAACGAGGTTGTCCACGGCCACCACTTCGAGTCCTTCGGCGAGGAGCCTCTCGCAGAGGTGGGAGCCGAGGAACCCCGCTCCTCCGGTTACCAGTGCACGCGGCTTGCTCATGATGTCTCCATTGCGTTAGGCGCGGCCCGCCGCTCCAGCGCGCGCAGAGCAATCCGCGTCATCAGCTCCACGCCAATGGGCAACGCGTCATCGCAGAAATCGAAAGTCGGTGTGTGTACCGGAGACCGCTCCCCCAGACCCAGAAAGAGCATGGCGCCGGGGGCGTGTTCCAGGTAGATGGCAAAGTCCTCGGCACCCATTGTCGGCTGCTCGATGGGCACCACGGAGTCCGGTCCCAGAAACTCGTGCGCCACATCGGCGACGAGGGCAACAACTTCGGGGTGGTTTACGGTAGGTGGCGTGCCCTCGACGAAGCGGATATCGGCCTGGGCGCCGTGGGCGCTGCAAATTCCCTCGACCAGCGAGCGTATGCGCTCCGGAATGGCCTTGCGCAGCGCGTGGGAGAGCGTGCGAATGGTGCCGGCCAGATGCGCTTCGCCGGGGATGATGTTGTAGGCAGTGCCCGCATGAAACTGAGCCACCGTTACCACGGCGGCTTCGGTGGGCTGTACGCCGCGGCTCACGATGGACTGAAGCGCCAGAACGATTTCCGAGGCGACCAGGATGGGGTCCACAGAAAGATGCGGGTAGGCGGCGTGCGCCCCGCGGCCGCGCACGGTGATATCGAAGACATCCGCCGAGGCGAGAGCAGGGCCGGACTTCAGACCGATCTTGCCCAGAGGCACCTGCTGGGGCCACCCATGGAGGGCCACGACGAGGTCCACGCCCTCCATCGCGCCCTCCGCGCACATGCGCTTCGCGCCGCCCACGGTCTCCTCCGCGGGCTGAAACAGCAGCTTCACGGTTCCGGCCATGCTTTCTCGGTGTGCGGACAGCGCCTCGGCCACCCCTAGCAGGATGGCCGTGTGGCCGTCATGGCCGCAGGCATGCATGACCCCCGGATTGCGCGAGGCGTGGGGTACTTCGTTCTCTTCCAGAATGGGCAGCGCATCCATGTCGGCCCGCAATGCAACTACCGGGCCGCCCGCTGCCCCTTGGATGGTGGCGACGACACCGTGGCCGCCAACGCCGGTATGGTGCGCGATGCCGAGCTCCCGCAGCCGCTCCGCCACGAAGGCAGCGGTTTCACGCTCCTGGTCGCTAAGTTCCGGGTTGGCATGGAGATGATGACGCGTGGCGATGAGCGAGGGGCGCATGGCCGCAACGGTCTCGTGCACAGGGTCCGGTGCTCGGGTCATGCCAGGCGGCCCATCTCGCGCAGCAGCGCCATGAGGTTGTCGTAAGAGCGCAGCACGTAAGGAAACTCCGGCTCGGGCGCATGGGCGACCACGCACGCCTGTATCACCCTTGCGCCGGCCTCCTCCGCCCAGTCCAGGCACTCGGTGCGGTCGTCCAGCACCACGGCGCGCGATGGATGCACATTGCAGGCGGCGAAGATGCGCTGGTAGAACTCCGGACCCTCCTTCGCGCAGTCAACCAGGTCGGGGCCGAACTTGCTCTCGGTGTAGCTCTCGAGGTGCGCGCCCATCATGGCGGCGAAGAGGTACTCCGAATCGTTGGAGGAGGCCAGTTGGGTGCGCACGCCTGCCTCGAAGAGCTCACGGAGGGCATCGCGACTGCCGGGAATGGCCGCGTCACAGCAGGAGAGGGCATCGAACTGCAGCCTCTGCACGAGCTGATCCATCGGCTCGCCCACGGGAGGCTCGACTCCGGCACGCTGGAAGACGGCGGCTCCCAGACGCGCACGCTCCTCCGGCAGCCAGGCGGTGTAGCCGGCGAGCGGCGCACCCCGGAATCGCTCCGCATAACGTGCCCTGGTCTCGGCGATCTCAGGCACCAGGGCCGCGCGCCAGACATTCGGCGTCGCGCCGAAGTCGGAGGAGAGCAGCGCGGCGAGCTCATCCAGGTAGATGCGCTGAAGCAGCTCGTGATCGCAGAGCGTACCATCGAAATCCACAAAGAGGTAGAGAGGGCTCTCGGTCATGTCTCCTCGCAATCTCGGCGATCAGCCGTGCGCGTCGGGCGGCGCATCTCCGGTTGCACGCTCGAGCGCCTGCATGAACGCGTCCGCCGCACGCTGGTCAAACAGACAGAAGCGTACCTGCTTCGGGCTGCGCTCTGGATGCTCGCGAAGCGTGCCCAGCGCGGCAGTTACTAGAACCTGCGCGCAGCGTTCCAAGGGAAAGCCGTAGATGCCGCTGCTGATGGCGGGAATGGAGATAGATTGCAGATGGTGCTCCGCGGCGAGCGACAAGGCGCTGCGCACCGCACTGGCCAGAAGCGCATCCTCGTTGCCGGTGCCCCAAATCGGGCCAACCGCGTGTATCACGTATCTGCACGGAAGGCTGCCCGCGGAGGTGATGGCCGCGGAGCCGGTGGGCACATGGCCGATGGCGTCGCTCTCGCGCTGGATAATGGCTCCGCCGCGACGCACGATGGCTCCGGCAACGCCTCCGCCATGCTGCAGGCGTGTGTTCGCGGCATTCACGATGGCATCCACCTCTTCCAGGGTGATGTCGCCGAGCACAATCTGTACAAGAGCGCCCTCGGGTAGCCGGCGCTCCAGCAGCACGGTATTCATGAGAGTGACTCGCGAAACAAGTGGGCGCCGCGGAGGCGGCGCCCACTTCCTATTCTACCCAGCGACGCCTGCCGTGGGTCTGCCTATTTGGGGAGGACATTGAGGTGCAGCGCGTCGCCGGGACCGCTTTGTCCAGCGCGGGCCGGCGCGGCCCGGTAGACCGTTACGCTGGCTCCCTGCCTGCGCTCCAAGACAATGGCCTTGTCAACAAGGGACCGCTCTGTCCTGGCGCGCAGGCCTGCCTCCACAAAGGCTCGCGCGTCCGTGGTGCTGAATTTCGGCGCCCCGCTCACTCCTGAGGAGGCCTGGGCGGCCTCTGCGGCGTAGGACGCCAGCAGTCTGGGCAGGAGCTTGCGAAGAAGGCGGGGATCGCTGAAGATGTCTGCGGCAATCGGCCTGCCGTTGACTGCCGCGACAACCCCCACCAAATCGCCGGACTTCGGCATGCGCGCGGAGAGGGCGTCGAGATACGGTTGGACGGAACTCTTGGTGTGCGGTCCTTCGACGTTGGCCACGCCTCGGTAGGTTCCGGTTTCGGTTCGCGCGCGGAAAGCCCTTGTCTCGGCAGCCACCTGGGACCAGACCATGGATTGTGCCGAAGCGCCCGCAACCTCCGCGTCGGCGGGTATCTGCGCCTGCTGCGGCGCGACACCCGCGCTACTCCTCGGATTGGGACCGACCGGAGACGCCGCGGCGCGGTGCGCTCCCTCCTGCGCGACCCGTCTGACTTTGGTAGAGGCGAGTGACCTTGCCACGTCCGTGAAGGCCTGCGCTCCCTTCCACCTTCCTTGCTCCACGCAGTAGACGTGTACGGGAAAGCCCTTCGCACCTGCGGGCACAATGGTGTCGCGGGCCACGCAGCGATCTTGTTTGCCGCCGAGCAACACCTCGCCGGCCATCAGGAATACCGGCCGGGTGCCAGTGTTGGTAACCAGGAGAGTCTGCACCTCACCGCCGCCCTCCGCCTCGCGGATGGTGAGCACGCCCGCCGCGAGGGCCTCTGCCAGAGTCATGTAGGGAGTTGCTGACTGTGGAGCAAGGTTGGACCTTACGAAGACCACCGAGAGATTGCGGTACGCGATGGGCGCGGTGTAGGAGAGAGATGCGGGCGCAGCGGGAGCACGCGGCTGCCGCTGTGCGTCGCTGCTGCCCGCGAGCAGCCCTCCAAGAGCCGCCGCCGCGAGGAGAGTGACTGCCTTCATCTCAGGAGCCTCCTTAGTGGCGGAAGTCTCCGCCGATTGGGCTACTCCTTTAGTGCCCGGCTAGGAGCAAGAGGTTCACATGCCATCACGGAAGCGATCAGCAAACGCCTCTACGGATCGTTATCGGCTCTCAGGGATTGGTCGAGGTGGAGGAAGGTTGCAGCCGCGCAAGCATCTGGCGGGCGCTATCCACCCACTCATCGTTGGCTCCGGTCTTGAGCGCTTCCCGCAGACGGTCGCGCGCGCGGTCTGTATCGCCCCACGAGAGTTCCACACGCGCAAGCCGGGTAAGAGTCCGCGAGCGTTCCGGTCCATACTGGTGCGCCAGGGCCTCCAGGTAGTAGGTGTGGGCTCTGGTAAGGTCGCCGGAGCGTTCGTGGATTTCGCCCATCAGCTCCAGCAGTACCCAGCGCTGAGCGCGGGCCATCCGCAGGCCCGTTCGTGCCGCCGCAAGAGCCTGTTGCGGTTCACCCGCTTCCAGGTGGGCCCTGGCGAGCAGTACGCGCGCATCTTCCAATGTGGGATCTATGGCAATGACCTGCGTGTATTGCCGCTTGGCCTCGGCGTAGTCTTGACGCCTCATTGCATCCATGCCCTGCATGAGGCCTTGCTGAACGCGGAAGAGGTTGGGCTGGAACCGGGGCGAGTCCTGGCGGTTTGAACGCACGGACCTCGTTCCGGTCAGCAGGGGCCACATCAGGGCGAGCAGGACCACCGCGGCGGCCAGAAACACGGTCGTTACTGCCGCCAGCCTGAGGGGCAGGATGGCACGCGGCTCGGTTGAACCAGGGCGCTCTGGAGCAGCTGGCGAGCCCGCCGATGCCAGAGCGTCGTAGAGCCGTGGAAGCAGGTTGCGTGGCAGGGCAAGAGTAACAACTCGGGAGCCTCCGCGGTTGAGACTCACCAGTGCCGCTTCACCCTGAGTCGCCACGCGGTCTGCCGAGAGGCGGTTTAGCGGTGCTCTGTGGAGCAGACTCACAGGGCCCAGGCGCCAGCCCCACGCCGCCATGCCCCTCCGTAGATCGAGTGTCAACTTGCGGCGAACGAGCATAAGCAGGCCGCCTGTCATCACGAAGCAGAGGCAGAGCACCCGGACGAGCCCTGCCTGCCGAAACGGTATGAGCCCGAAGAACTCGGAAGCGCAGAGGAGGGCCAGCGCGCCCAAGGCAACGAACCGGCCCGTTCGCGCGGCGTAGGCCTCTGAGAGAAAGGTCCAGCGGCTCGGTTCTATTCGGTGCGGATGCAGCGTCTGCATGGTCAGGCGCTCCGTTTCGGCTAGCCTGTATCTCTATTAGTTTATCGTGGCTAGATAGGCAATACAACATCAGAGAGGACAGGCGTTCCTTACGCGCAGGAAATGCCGCGTGCCAGCCGAATCCTGTCGCTGCCGTCAAATCCTCCTGGGAGCCCAATGCCATGCCCATCCCCGCTGCCCGCTCGTTCACCGCAGAGTCACTGCGCGAGATTGCCTTCCCGCTGGGGGGCATCGGAACGGGCACCGTCTCCCTTGGGGGACGGGGCAACCTCCGTGATTGGGAGATCTTCAACCGCCCTGGGAAGGGAAAGAACCTGCCTTACTCCTTCTTCGCCATATGGGCACGAGCGCAGGGGGGTGATCCCGTGGCGCGCGTGCTGGAGCGGCGGCTGCTTCCACCCTATGGGGGGAGCAGCGGCCCGCCCACTTCCCAGGTGAGCGGCCTTCCGCGGTTTCGCGAGGCGGTCTTCACGGGCGCCTATCCGTTCGCGGAGCTTGCGCTGCAGGACGAACGCGTGCCGGTGGCGGTGCGGCTTCGCGCATGGAACCCGATGGTCCCCATGGATGTTCGCACGTCCGGCATGCCGGTGGCGATCTTCGAATGGTCGGTAACCAATGAGGGCGAGCGGCCCGTGGATGTTACGCTGGTGGGCAGCCTGCTCAATGCCTGCGGTTACGATGGGCAGGCCGGACTGGGCAATCGGTACGCACCCTGCTTTGGGCTCAACGTAAATCGCTTTGTTTCGGAGCGATCGCTGCACGGCATCCGCATGGAGAGTCGAAAGTACGCCGCGGACCATCCGCAGTACGGCACGATGGCGCTTGCGGTAGTTGGCGCGAATCCCACCTGGAAGACGCGCTGGGAGCGTGTGGGCTGGTGGGACGACGTGCAGGACTTCTGGGACGATCTCTGCGCGGACGGTCGGTTGGCGGAAGGCCCCGAGGATGGCGGCGAGACACCCGAAGGCCAGACCGATGTCGGCTCCATCGGGTTGTGCCTCTCGCTCGGCGCCGGCCAATCCGCCACGGTGCCCTTCCTCATTGCGTGGTGGTTTCCCAATCTGACCAACTACTGGAACGGTGAACCTGCCGTGCGCGGCAAGCGGCTCGGCAACAAGTATGCGCTGGAGTGGCCAGACGTCTGGGAGGTTGCGCGCGAGGCGGCCGAGAGACTGACAGGCCTACGCGAGGCGACGGAACGCTACACGGAGGCGCTCCACGGGAGCACTCTACCCGAGGAGGTACTGGACGCCGCATCCGCCAACGCCTCCATTGTGAGAACGACCACCTGCCTTCTGACCGAGGATGGGCGGTTCCACGCCTTCGAGGGCTGCGGAGACAATGGCGGCTGCTGCCCCATGAACTGCACGCATGTGTGGAACTACGTGCAGACGGTGGCATTCCTCTACCCCGAGCTGGAGCGCTCCGTGCGGCGCACGGACTTCCTGCACAACACTCGACCTGATGGCGACATGGCGTTTCGCACGCTGCTGCCCTTGGTGGGCGAACTGTGGGCCTTCAAGCCGGCGGCGGATGGCCAGATGGGCACCGTGATGAAGGTGTATCGCGAGTGGCTGCAGTCCGGAGACACGGACTTCCTGCGCGAGGTGTGGCCGGGAGTGCGCCGCGCGCTGGAGTTCGCTTGGAGACCGGGCGGGTGGGATGCCGACCAGGACGGCGTGATGGAGGGCGAGCAGCACAACACCTACGACATCGAGT
>CAZGLN010000166.1:0-1986 GCA_964526545.1 uncultured Chthonomonadales bacterium | reverse complement strand
CGCGCTAAGGGCTGCCGAGGAGATGGCGCGGGCCCTTGGGCACGAGGACTTCGCGGCGCGCTGCCGGGAAGTCTTCGATCGCGGAACGCAGGGACACGCGGTCCTCTGGAACGGCGAATACTTCGAACAGCACGTTCGGCAGGACATATGGGAGGAAGGCCGCAAGGCCTACTCTCGCGATACGCACCCGGATTGGATGCTGGACGATACCGAGCCCCGATATCAGTACGGCCCGGGCTGTCTTTCGGACCATCTGCTGGGACAGTGGTTTGCGCGGGTCGTGGGACTGGGTGATCTGCTGCCGTCGGAGCAGGTGCGTGCCGCGCTGGCGGCAATCTGCCGCTACAACTTCCGGAACGATCTCACCACGCATGCGAGCGTGCAGCGGGTCTACGCGCTGAACGAAGAGGGCGGCCTGCTCCTGTGCAGCTGGCCTCGGGGAGGGCGGCCCCGCTATCCCTTCCCATATGCCGATGAGGTGTGGACGGGAATCGAGTACCAGGTGGCCGCGCACTGCATCTATGAGGGCCTGGTTGAGGAGGGGCTGCGCATTGTGCGCGCGGTGCGCGCAAGGCATGCCGGGTTCAACCGAAACCCCTGGAACGAGTTTGAGTGCGGCCATCACTATGCGCGGGCGATGTCCTCCTGGAGCCTCGTCCTCGCTCTCTCGGGCTGCCATTACGATGGGACGAAGGGGCTGCTGCGCTTCGGGCCGGTGCTGCGCGCGGAGAACTTCCGCTGCCTCTATACGGCGGGAACCGGTTGGGGGGTCTATACGCAGCGCGTCGGCTCCGAATTCGAGGCCGAGCTTCGCGCGGACTGGGGAGAGGTCGTCCTGCGGAGTCTTGAGCTGCGCGACCTGAAACTCGCCGCGCGCGTGGTGTTGGATGGCCAATCCGTGCCGTTCGACGCGCATGCGGGAAGCGTCCAGTTTGCCAATCCGGTCATCCTCCGAGCCGGCAGCAGGCTCACCATTGCAGGCGAGTGATTGTGAGCGGGAGAGGGTGGGACCGGCATCGCGTGCCGCACACTGCCAAGCCGTTGTGTTGTAAAGAGCCTTTTTAGACTGCACCAGGATGCTCCCATGAGAGTTCTTGTAACAGGCAGCGCCGGATATGTCGGCGGGCGTCTGGTCCACCGATTGCTCGATTCAGGACACGAGGTGGTTACCGCGGATCGGTGCGCGCGGCCGCGTGATCTTCCTGTACCGCACCATTCTTGCGATCTTCGGGACCTGAATGCCATGCGCCGTGCCGTGGATGGCGTGGACGCCGTGGCTCATGTCGGCGCCCTCTCCAGCGATGGGCGTGGAAGCCCGGAAGAGGTGCTCGCCGTGAACGTGGCCGGCACCTGGAACGTGCTGCAGGCCTGCAAAGAGGCCGGAGTTGGCCGCGTGGTTGCCTTTTCCAGCGTAAACGCCCTAGGCAACTTCGGCGGGCACCAACCAGCGCGCTATCTGCCGATCGCGGACGACTACCCGCCTCATCCCGTCACACCGTACCAGCTCTCAAAACTGCTCGGCGAGAAGGCGTGCGCCAGCTACTCAGACGCTTGCGGCATGACCACTATCTGCCTGCGGCCGGTCGCGGTGATTAACAACCGCTGGTGGGCACGGCGCCGCATGTTCGATGCCGCAAGGCGCGCCGAGTTTGGTCGGATTGACTACTGGGCCTACGTGGACCTTGACGACGTGTGCGAGGCCACCCTGTTGGCACTGGAGGTGGACGGAGTAGGGCACGAATGTCTGCTGCTTGCCGCGGACGATACGACAGTGGACGTGCCTACGGAGGACCTGCTGGCAGAGTGGTATCCCGATACGCCGTGGCAGGGTCCCGATAGACAGGCGTGGTTCGCGGAAAACCCGTATCGCACCGTAGTGGATTGCTCCCGCGCCAAGGCCGTGCTTGGCTGGCAACCCAGGCGCCGCTGGCGCGACTATCCCGAAGACGAGTAGGCACCCACCACCGCGATGGCTGCAAGTGAGTA
>CAZGLN010000165.1:0-9101 GCA_964526545.1 uncultured Chthonomonadales bacterium | reverse complement strand
TGGTGGCGACGTCGAGGATCTTCTCCTTGGTCTCCACGGGCGTCGCGCTCTTCTTAATCTCCTCGACGGTGGCCTCCACGGCCAGGTCTATGCCCTTCTTGACGGCCATGGGGTTGGCGCCGGCCGCCACGGTCTTCAAGCCGTCGCGCACGATGGACTGCGCAAGCACAGTGGCGGTGGTGGTGCCGTCGCCGGCCACGTCGTTGGTCTTGCTGGCGACCTCCCGTACGAGCTGGGCGCCCATATTCTCGAAGGCGTCCTCGACCTCGATCTCCTTGGCGATGGTTACACCATCATCCACCAGCGAGGGCGAGCCGTACTTCTTCTCCAGTACAACGTAGCGGCCGCGAGGCCCAAGCGTTACCTTCACGGCCTCGGCGAGAGTATTCACGCCACGCTCAAGGGCACGGCGGGCGTTCTCGTCGAAGAGCAGTTCCTTGGCTGCCATTCAATCCTCCTGAAGTCTGCTTCCGCGCCTCGCACGAATGGAATGCATCCGAGCGTCTCGGGGAAGCGGTGCTGATACTGGGAATGAGACTAGTCGGCCACGACCGCGAGAACGTCGTCCTGCCGGAGGATGACCAGTTCCTCGGCTCCCACCTTGATCTCGGTGCCGCCGTACTTGGCGTAGTAGACGACGTCGCCGGCCTTCACATCCATCGGAACGACCTTGCCGTTATCCAGCGTCTTGCCCGGGCCCACGGCGATCACTTCGCCGCGCTGGGGCTTCTCCTGGGCGCTGTCCGGCAGGACGATGCCGCCGGCGGTGGTCTCCTCGCTCTGCGAAGGCTTCACGATGATGCGGTCCGCGAGAGGCTTCAGTGCCATTACTCGACCTCCAGATCTAGCGATGTTCCCCGCGCCGCTTCGTGCCTTAGCACTCGCGGCGCTTGAGTGCTAATCGGCCTGTATTATGCTCCCTTCGCGGCGCTGAATGCAATACCTGGCGGAGGGATTTGTGTGCGGATGGTGTGGCTCAAGCCTTCGAGCTGTGCAGGGTGCCGGCAGAACGGGACCCGTTGCGGGTGGGGGCGGAAGCAGCACGGCCGGCCCGATGGGCGGGCCGGCCGTGTGCGGCGGGCTGAGGCAGGTGACGCGTTACCGGCGGAAGCGAATCCTGGGCCGGACGGCTACCCCGAAGAGCGTCAGAAGGCCCACGCCAAGCGCCGAGAGCCCGCTCGGCTCGGGAATGCAGTGCTCGCTCGCGCGGATGCGAACGCCCGGCGTAGACTGGATAGAGAGTTGGTCAAGCGTCCTGTTCAATCCGAAATTCCACGGACCCATGGCATTGTTGCCTGCAAGGATCAGCGTATGCCACTGGTTGGCACGTAACGACAACGTGGTGTAAAAGCTCTGATTGAACGGAACGCCGCCGAGGAACACACCATCGAAGAAAAGGGAGGACCCATCGTCGCCGCCAAAGCAGATGGGAATCTCCAGGTCATTCTCGGACCAGACGTGGGTGCAGAAGATGTGATACATTCCGTACTCCACGTCGCCCTGTCCGCCCCACCATCCGGGTTCCGTTGGCACCTGCGGCAGGGAGTAGTCCACATAGCCGAGGAACTGGACATTCGGGTTGACCGATGGGCAGAACTGGTCGAGGCTCGTGGGATACCAGAGGTAGCCGTTCGGTCCCCATCCGGCGTGCCCGCTTGGACCCTCGTAGTAGGCCCAGGCGTTCTCGGGACCGGGAACGAAGTTGAGTTGGCCGTTGGCTGGTGCCACGGAGACGATAGCCGCCAAGCAGGCCAGCACCGCGATGATGGTCAGCTTCCCACGACTCGGAACGTGCATTGATCCGCTCCTTTGTACGAAGTCTGCACCGCGGTCGCGCAGTCCTTTTCGCGCAGATCGCGCTACATATCACCAATATATACAAAAAAGATGTTCAATGCAAGTATATATGCCAGTTTGCGCCTTATTGCCACTACTCCGTGCATGCCGTAACGCCATGTGCCATACTTCGCCGAATCCCCTGCACCGGAGTGGGACCCATGCGCGCGGTCTACCTCGACTACCAGGCGACGACGCCTGTTGACCCCCGAGTCTTGGACGCAATGCTTCCCTATTTCATTGAGCGCTTCGGCAATCCCGCCTCCGCTCATGTGCTTGGTGAGGAGGCGAACAGGGCAGTTACCCTCAGCCGGGCCGCCATCGCCCGCGCCATCGGGGCCCGCGAACCGGCCGAGATCATCTTCACGAGCGGCGCCACCGAGGCGGACAACCTCGCGGTGAAGGGCGCGGCCTACGCGAATACCGATCGAGGCGACCACATCGTTACCGTTCAGACGGAGCATCGCGCGGTCCTGGATGCCTGCAGGTCGCTGGAGAGAGAAGGCTTCCAAGTGACCTACCTGCGCGTTCAGCCGGATGGCCTGCTGGATCTTGACGACTTGGCCGCGGCCATCACCGACCGCACCACTTTGGTCTCCGTGATGACAGTGAACAACGAGATAGGGGTTATCCAGGACATCGCCGCAATCGGCAGCCTCTGTCGGGAGCGCGGCGTGCTCTTCCACACGGATGCCACGCAGGCGGTTGGCAAGATCCCGTTTCACGTCCAGGAGATGGGCGTGCACCTTGCGAGCCTCACGGCGCACAAGATATACGGCCCGAAGGGGATTGGCGCGCTTTACGTGCGCCGGCGAGACCCCGAAGTGCGCGTCGGATCGCTATTGGACGGCGGCGGGCACGAGCGCGGTCTGCGCTCCGGCACGCTCAATGTTCCGGGGATCGTCGGTCTGGCTGCGGCGCTTGCGCTCTGCCAGGAGGAGATGGAAGCCGAGAGGCGCAGGCTGACCGCCTTGCGTACTCAGCTGCTGCAGTCGCTCCAGGATGGACTGGGCGAGGTGCGGGTCAACGGCAATCTAGAGCGGCGCATTCCGGGCAATCTCAATATCTGCATTTCGGGAGTGGACTCCGAACGGCTTCTCTCGCGCCTGCCGGATCTCTGCCTCTCCGGGGGCTCCGCCTGTTCCAGCGGACAGCATCGGCAGACCCACGTAATCGGCGCGCTCGGCATCCCACCCGGCCTGGGCAACTGCGCCATCCGTATCGGGCTGGGTCGTTACACTTCCGCCGAGGAAGTAACGTACGCGGCGCGCCGAATCGTGGAGGAGGCGTCGGCGCTTAAGTCCGTGTAGATGCCGGCTCGCCCACCGGTTTCACCTCACCCAAGAGCATGGCAACCCGCTCTTCACGATAATCGAAGATCCCCTCGATCTGCCGGCGAATGAAGAGCCAGTGCAGAAGCGCCCCTAGCGGGCCGCCGGAAAGTCTGTAGCGCACCTCATCCCGTACGATGACACCGTCACGCGTAGCCTGGAAGGTGTGCAAGTGGCGCCAGAGGATGTATGGCCCGCGCTCCATCACGTCCACGAAGCGCTCGCCGGGCTGCCACTCCTCGATGAGCGTGCGCCACGTGTAGGGTATTCCCATCCACTTCAGCCGGTACTCGATACGCGTGCCTGCCCGCAGAGGGCCCGGAGTACTTCGGATTACCTCAAAACCCAGCCAGGCCGGCGTGATCCGCGCCAGGTTGTGCGGGTCCTCGTAGAAGCGGAACACCTCCTCCAGTGTTCCTGACACTTTCTGCTCGCGTCGGAGCGTGTACTCCGGCGCGCCCAGGGCGAAAATCGGGTGCATTTCTAGGATCCTTCTCCAAGGTGAATGGGCCAACGAACGGTTCGACCGATGAGCCGGAGGGGAGGACGACCGGAACGCGGCCGGGACTGCTTTGGTGTACTCGCGTGGTCCCGCGCGATAGGTGCCTGCGAAGTGCCGAACGAATAATTGACCAAAATGCCTTTCGGGAGGTAGTCCGTGCTGCGCACCATTGTCATCACCCTGCTCACCCTACTGACGGCCGTCGGTACTCTCCACGCACAGGCCGGTCAGCCCGGAACCCTTGGAGGACTCGCCACGCTCCGCGATCATCAGACGCTTCGGGCTTCCTCTAGCGACCCCAACTGGCGCGACGGCAACGGCGATGCGCGGCCTATAGCGCCCGGCGGCACGCTCACTCTCTGCGAACTGCAGGGACCCGGGCAGATTGACCACATCTGGATAACCATCGCCGCCCGGGAGCGACGCTATTCGCGGCTTCTGGTTCTCCGAATGTATTGGGACGGCGAACGGAATCCCTCCGTGGAGTGCCCTCTGGGCGATTTCTTCGGCATTGGGCACGGCGTTGATGTGCCATACGACTCACTGCCCGTGCGAATCTCCTCGGAAGGAAGGGGCCGCAACTGCTACTGGCCCATGCCGTTCCGCAAATCCGCCCGCATCACGGTGACCAACGAGGGGCGGCTGCCCGTGGATGCCTTCTACTATTATGTGGACTGGCATAAGGTGAAGAAGCTGGGGCCGGATGTAGCCTATTTCCATGCCATGTACCGCCAGGAACACCCTGCCGTAATGGGCCGCAACTACCTCATAGCCGATATCGTAGGCCGCGGTCATTACGTGGGTACGGTGCTGAGCTGCCGGCAGCACATCGCATCGTGGTGGGGCGAGGGAGACGACTTCTTCTTCATTGATGGCGAGGCCGAGCCCAGTCTGCGAGGCACAGGGACGGAGGACTACTTCTGTGACGGATGGGGTTTCCGGAAGCAGGCCGGCATCTATTACGGCGCGCCGCTCGTGGAGGGCTACGAAGTCGGCAGCCTCACCAGCGTCTATCGGTGGCACATCGTGGACCCAGTGCACTTCCGAAAGTCGCTGCGGCTGGAGATTGAGCACAAGGGCGTAACGTTCCATCCGGACGGCCGTTTTCGTTCCGGCTTCGAGGAGCGCCCGGACGATCTCTCCTCCGTGGCGTTCTGGTACCAGACGGAACCGCACAAGCCGTTTCCGCCCATGCCGGTCGGCTATGACCGACTGTATTACGACTTCGCGACGGTGATCGAAGGCGAATCGCTCATAGCGGGAGCCACGGCGACCGAAGGGGTCATCGAGAAGCAGGACCTCGGCGGCGCAAGCGGTGGGGCACATCTCTGGTGGCGGCCGAGCAAGGAGGGTGAGGAACTCACCGTCCCGATCGAGGTAAAGGAGCCGGGCCGCTACGACCTCGTGCTGATCCTGACGAAGTCCTGGGACTATGGGCGCGTGCAGGTCTTCCTGAACGATCGCCCGCTGGGGCCGCCGCGCGATCTATACAGCCCGACGGTAGTGCATGAGGAGTTCCTTATGCCGTTGGGCGCGCTGGAGGCTGGAAAGTACTCCCTGCGCTTCCGCAACGTCGGCAAGGCGGCAGACTCGAAGGGCTACTTCTTCGGGCTCGACGGTCTGTTGCTCATCAAGCCCCGCTGAAGGGTCCTGGCGATTCTGCGGCATGCGCCATACAGGCAGGATGCACGGCCGCGGCTCGCTCCTGCGGCCGTGCAGTCCTTGACGGGCGCCAGACGAAGAACCACCACGCGGCACCCAACACGGCGATGAGGATGGAGGCATAGAGCAGGGCCAGCTTCTCGCTGCGCTCGTAATGAAAGGCTCGCCAGTGCATGCCGATCATCACCGCCGCCATCGGAACCAGCGCCGGCAGCGCGGGAGGTGGATCCAGAATACGCTGCAGCAGGATGTAGGCGCAGAGCACCAGGATGAGCACGGTCAGTGTCTTCCGGTAGCGCGCCAACCCATCCGCGAGCCGCATGACCGCGTGGATGAAGAACGCCACAAAGAGGAAGTCCGCGAACCCCACGATGCTGCTGGGCGGGAAGGGCGAGGCACCATGCGTGGGTGCGGGCAACTGCACCGTCATGGCCTGAACCACAGATTCGGCCACCGGCGACTCGGACTCCATAATGCGCTGCACGGGCCCTCCGAACTGCACCGTCCAGATATCTACAAGCGCCAGAACCACGGCGACAGGCGGAATCAGGTTTGCCGAGCGAAGCAGCAGGGAGAGCAGGCAGCCCAGAGTTGCGGCGAACCAGACGAAAATGAGGTCCGCCAGTCCCGGAACCGCCAGAATCCATGACCAGGGAACAACGGGTCTGCCCATTACGAGGCCTAACCGCAGAGGAACAATCAGGAGGCCTGCCAGGAGCGCATGCGCGAGGAGGGTGCGCACGCGGCGGGAGCCATGAGCATACTGCGCGGGGAGCCAGATGATCAGCGCCAGCGAGAGCACCGTGGTGGCCAGCACGGGAACAAGCGATTCGGTGCGGATGCGCGGCGCGAAGGTCCAGAGACCGATGTAGGCCGCGGAGACCAACAGCGCGAGGGCGCTGGAAGCGCTGATACGCAGGTGGGTACGGGGTGAAGTGGTATCTTGCATGCACCTGCCAGTGCCCAGGAGTGTGCGCGAGCGGGGGCTTTGACTTTAGGGCGCGCGCGATTATATAATGGAGGTTGCCGCGCAGTCAACTTCACTGCAACCTCGAAAAGGCGCGTTGCGGCAAGGGTGCTGCCAACGCATGGTTACCAAGCCCGCCCGGGCGCGTTGTCTGGTTGCTTGCTGTTCCCTCTCGTTCATCCTGACGCAAGTGGAGTGCGCCTGAGGCAGGGCCGAAGAGGCGGGCGCTGCGCATGCGCGCTCCGCTCAGTACAAAGGTTGCCGCACCCGTCCCAGACGAGCCGCCAGGAGATAACCCTTGTCCGAATCCGAACAGACGGCGCAGGCGCTGCGCCTGTTGATAGCCGACGATGAACCGATTATCCGGCTGGATCTTCAGAAGACCCTAGAGTCTCTAGGTTACGAGGTCGTCGCCGCGGTGGGCGACGGCGAGGAGGCCGTGGAGACCGCCCGAACACTGCGGCCGGACTGCATCATACTGGACGTCTTGATGCCCAAACTGGACGGCATAGATGCCGCGCGCATCATCTACGAGGAGCGCATCGCGCCGGTGCTGCTGCTCACGGCCTACAGCCAGTTGGATCTGGTCAAGCGAGCACGCGAGGCACATGTCTTTTCGTACCTGGTCAAACCCTTCAAACAGGCCGACCTTCAGCCCGCCATCGAAGTGGCGATGAGCCAATGGCAGGTGATGCAGCAGATAGAGGCACAGGCCCAGGACCTGGAGGACCGGCTGGAGACTCGCAAGGCAGTGGACCGCGCCAAGGGCATCCTGATGGATCGGTACGGCCTCAAGGAGCAGGAAGCGTTTCGGCGCATCCAGGTGCAGAGCATGAACACGCGCAAATCCATGCGCGAGATTGCGGAAGCCATCATCATCGCGCACAACGTCTAGCCGGGCATGCGCGCGATTCACCCAGGAAAGAGACCATGCTACGCAGCCCGCTGAGACTGCGCCGCCTCAGGCACGTGCGCAGGCTGGCCACCGATAATCCGGACCTTGCGCTGCTTCAGGGTGAGCTGGACCAGATGGAGCGGCGGCTGCGCGAGGCGCACGAGGAGATAGACGCCCTGCGCGTGCAGTTGGAGGAGAGGGCCGCGGAGGCTGACGCCCTTCGGCGGGTGGGAGAGGCGACCGGTTCGGCGTTTGACCTGGAAGAGGTGCTCAAGGTAACAGCCGACATTGCCATCCAGGTTACTGGCACCGATTCCTGCCAGGTATATCTCTACGACCGGATGCGGGACGAGCTGGTGCTGCGCGCCGCGGACGAGACGGCTCAGAGCATGATCGGGCGCATACGGCTGAAGCTGGGCGAAGGCATCACCGGATGGGTGGCGCGCGAGCGCAAGCCGGTAGCCGTGCCCCAGAACGCCATGCGCGATCACCGGTTCAAATTCATCCCGGAAATCCACGAGGACCAGTTCGAGAGCATTCTCTCTGTGCCGCTTGTGGCCAAGAATGAGGTTCTCGGGGTGATAAATGTGCGCACCCGCCGGCGCCATACCTACACCAAGAACCAGGTGCGTCTGCTCTCTGGGATTGCGAACCAGGTTGCCGGCGCGATTGACCGCGGTCGGCGCGCGCGCCAGCTTGAGAAGACGGCGGTGCAGCTGCACACCCTCTCCGAGGTGAGCCAGGCCATCACCGCCAACATGTACATTGACGAGCTGCTGCACCTCTTTGTCGAGATGACGGCGCGCACCATGAACTACAAGGTGTGCACCGTGATGCTCGTTGATCAGGAGACGGGCGAGCTCCGAATCGCTGCCACCCAGTCGGACAGTCCCGAATACAGCGGGAAGCCCGCGATAAAGGTGGGCGAGAGCATCGCCGGACGCGCGGTCGCCGAGGGACGGGTGATGGTGGTGAGCGACGTAAAGCGCGAGAATGACTACCAGTTTCGCGATGTGGCGCAGCGCGTGGGCCTCACCTCTCTTTGCGCGGTGCCGCTTGTGGCGAAGGGCCAGGTTCTCGGCGTGCTCAACTGCTACACCGAGAAGCTGCATCAGTTCAGCAAGGAGGAGATTGCCATTTTGCAGGCGTTGGCCACACAGGCCGCGCTCGCCATCGAGACGGCCAAGCTGATGGTTCGCTCCGCGGTGATTCAAGAGATGCACCATCGGGTGAAGAACAACCTCCAGCAGATTGCCAGCCTTGTGCGGCTCCAGATGCTGGTGAGCAGCTACACCACGGTGGAGCAGGCTCTCACGGATACGTTGAACCGCATACTGGCCATCGCCGCCGTTCACGAGCTGCTCTCGCGTGATGACCTGGACAGAGTGAGCATCAACCGGGTGGCGGAGCAGATACTCACTGCCACCAAGCAGAGCGTTGTGGCGCCTGGAAAGAGCGTCTACACCGTGGTGGAAGGGCCCGAGGTGAAGCTGCCGCTTGGGCTGGCCACCACGATCGCTCTGGTCATCAACGAGTTGGTGCAGAATGCCGCGGAGCACGGTTTCAGAAGCCGCGATGAAGGGCAGATCCGTGTTTGCCTGCGCGAGGAGAGGGATCAGGTGGTGGTGGAGGTCATTAACAACGGCGAGCCTCTGCCGCCCGACTTCGATCCGATGAAGCAGGAGACTCTTGGGCTCCGGATAGTAACCGACCTCGTACGGGGAGGCCTGCACGGCTCCTTCACGATGGAGAACCGCGACGGCATCGCCGCCGTGGTTCGGTTTCCCCGGCCGCAGGCGGCTGCGCAGCTTGGCGATTAGCCGAAGACCGCGCGCATTCGGTCGCAGTAGTAGCGCACGTTGTCGAACTCCGCGTCCGGGGCGATTCGATGGTCCGGGCAGGGGAGAT
>CAZGLN010000164.1:1957-9166 GCA_964526545.1 uncultured Chthonomonadales bacterium | reverse complement strand
GAGAGTGCCCGACCTCCGCAGCCTGCAGAGCGCGCTGATCCTTCGACTCAGTTCTATCGGCGATGTGGTGCACGCTCTGCCCGTAGCTTCCGCGCTCAAGCGCGCCCATCCGCATCTGAGGCTCACCTGGATAGTGGAGGAGATGTCCGCGCCGCTGGTGATGCACAGTCCCTGTCTGGAGGAGGTGCTCGTTATCCCCAGGCAGCGATGGAAGCGCGGAAGGCTGCGCAGCCCCGGGGTGTGGGCGGAGTATCTCCACTTCTTGCGCGACGTGCGAAGCCGCCGCTTCGATCTCTGCCTCGACCTGCAGGGCTACGCCAAGTCCGGCCTCCTTGCCCTGGCCAGCGGCGCGCCCTACCGCTACGGCTGGCACCGACTGAGAGATGTTGCGCGGCTCGTCTCCCATCCGGTCCCGCCACGCGCTCAACCAGCCCACCGCGTGGAGCAGTTTCTGGACGTGGTGCGCATGCTGGGAGTAGATGCCGAGCCCGTTGAGTTTCCTCTCGGAATACCCGCGGAGGCACGCGCACGGGCGCAAGCGCTCCTTCGGCAGGCGCAACTCGCTGAGGGGGCACCCTTTGCGGTGGTGAATCCCGCTGCCGGCAGCCCCACCAAGCGCTGGCCGACGGAGCGGTTCGCCGAGGTGATTGCCGCGCTGGCGCGCAGGGCCGGCATGCGGTCGGTACTGGTGGGCATTGCCCGCGACGCCCACGTCACGCAAGCGGTCAGCGCGCTCGCTGCGCGCATGCTCCCACAGGATTCGCTCTGCCCGGCTGATCTCACGGGGCAGACCGATCTCCTCGCTCTCGCGGCCCTTCTTGAGCGCTGCGCGGTCCACATCTGCGGCGATACGGGGTCGGCGCACATCGCCGCCGCCCTGCACGTTCCCGTCGTCTCGATCTACGGACCGACCCGACCCGAACTCCACGGGCCATGGGGTCAGTTGAAATACGCTGTGCGTCCAGACACCCCGTGTCCCTCCGGATGCTCAGAACGCCGGTGTGTACGCCTGGCTGCCACGCAATCCCTGGACGAACCCTCCGCGCATTGCCTCCGCGAGATCTCATCGGACCGCGTGATTGAGGCCGCACTCGCCGCCTGCGAGGAGAGAGCGCGCGTATGAACCGGGTTCTTGTAGTAACCAAGGCGGGCTTCCTGGGCGATACCATCGTCGCCACGCCCATGTTGCGCTCCCTGCGAGCGGGCGTGCCGAAGGCGGAAATCACCCTGCTTACCGGACCCGCCGGCCCGGCCCTCCTCGCCGGATGTCCTTATATTGATAATGTTTGGAGCCACCCGCGCCCAATGCACGGGCGGGTTCGCGACGTGCTCCGACTTGCCAAGCGAATCCGGTCGGGCCGGTTCGAGGTAGCCATACTGGCGGATCGTTCACTCCGCTCGGCTCTGACGGTTCGGCTGGCCGGAGTTCCTCGCCGCATCGGCCACGCAACAGAGTATCGCGCATTCCTGCTCACCGACCCTGTCCGGTTGGATATCAGCATCCATGTAACTGACTGTTTGCAGCAGCTGCTCGGGCCGCTGGACGTCTCGCCCCGGCCTGGCCTTCCCGAGCTCTGGGTGTCCCAGGACGAACGCCAGGCGGCGCGTGACCTGCTGGCAGAGAATGGGCTGCGCCGAGACGCGGCCTATGTCGCGCTGTGCCCTGCCGCCAAGGGAAAGGACGTGCGCGAATGGCCCGCCGAACGCTACGCGGAGGTTGCGGATCATCTCGTTCAGCATCGGGATCTCGCTGTCGTGCTGATTGGCACCGCCGAGGAGGCAGCGAGGGTACGCCAGGTGGAGCGGGAAATGAGTCAGCCCGTGCTCAACCTGGCCGGAAGGCTGGGTTTGCGCCAGGCCCTTTCGCTGATTGCCGAGGCCTGCCTGCGCGTGGGCAACGACGGTGCCTTGCACCACGCCGCGGTCGCCCTCGGTGTACCCTCGGTCTCCTTCTTTGTCCCAACGCGGGCCGTCCGCTGGGCCTATCACACACCGCGGCATCGCACCCTTGTGGGCCCCGCGGTCTCCGCCGCGCCCACCGATTCGGAACTCCGCGCCAGCCTGGACGGCATCACGGTCCAGCAAGCGCTGGACGCAATCGAGGAACTGCTGACCGAAAGGAGTAGAGCGGTATGACTCCAACCACCAGGCCGACCATTGTCGGCATGATTCCCGCACGACTGGCCGCGACGCGCCTGCCAAACAAGCCGCTGCTCGACCTCTGCGGAAAGCCGATGATCCAGCGCGTGTGGGAGCAGGCCTGCAAGGCGACGCTTCTGGATGAGGTCCTTGTAGTTACCCCGGACGAGGCCATTCAGGCGGCCGTCCACACCTTCGGCGGCAAGGCTATGATGACCTCGGCCGCCCACCGTTCCGGCACCGACCGGCTCGCCGAGGCGGCTGCCCGACTCGATTGCGATATCATCGCCAACATCCAGGGCGACGAGCCCCTTATCGCGCCGGCCTCCATAGACGCTCTCGTGCGCCCGCTGCTGGAGAGCCCCGAGATACAGATGACCTCCCTCTGCTGCGTGTGCCCGGAGAGCGAGGTACGCAATCCCGCCACGGTCAAGGTCGTGAGCGACATGAACGGCAATGCCCTCTACTTCTCGCGCGCCACCATCCCGTATCTGCGCAACCCCGAGGGAACCGCGCTCGTCATGCAGCACATCGGCCTCTACGCCTACCGGCGCGGCTTTCTGCTGGAGTATGCCGGCTGGAGACCCACCCCGCTGGAGATCACCGAGTCGTTGGAGCAGCTGCGGGTGCTTGAGCATGGACACCGCATTCGGATGATTCGCGTGGAAGAAGCGCCCCTCTCTGTGGACACGCCGGACGACCTTGCGCGCATGCGTGCCATACTCTCTGGGTCAGCTTAAGGCGATTGCCCCGTCTAGATGCCTGTCTTTGCTGGATTTTGCGGTGTCTGAACGGGATGGCACGCATCTTGCTCTTCCTCTGGATAGGTGCGGATTGCCTGTCAACGAGGCAGGAAGGCCCGAGATGAAGGCCAGTTGAGGCCAGATTCGAAAAAAGTTGGCCGATTCTGGGCTCGAGGCGCGAGTTGGCACGCAGTTTGCATTGCTAAGAGAGTGAGCACTTATCCCGGTTGGCATGGGCGCTGGCCGGCGAGACGACCGGTGGCCCATGCCGCAATGCGCGCATTGTCACACCACCGTATGTAAAGAAAGGAGCGCTACTGAATGAAGAAGTATCTGTTGGCCCTGCTGGCGCTGGCTGTAATGGCCTCCACCGCAGGAAAGTCCAACGCCCTCACCCTCCAGCAGCTGCTGGTTCCGGGCACGCAGGTGACCGTTGGATGCTTGACGTTCAAGAACTTCCGCGATCTTTCGATCACGGGTATCGGCAGCCCGACCGTCGTTGTCGGTTTCGGCGCGGGCGGCTCCGATATCGATCTGAACTTCGTGGAAGTGTCCCCTGGCTATGTCGAAGTGCAGTATGGTCCCTGGGACATTTCGAACCTGGGCCCGGGCGTCTTCAACCGCAACCTGTCGTTCAAGTATGATGTCGTTGCCGATCCCGGCATGGACATCATCGCTGTGGATGGCGGCGGCGTGTTTGGCGCCACGGTCGCTCCGCCGAGCGCAAATCCTGGAACCAACATTGCCAACGCGACGTTCGTGAACAACTACACTCCGAATGTGGGGCCTGGCGTGAACGTCAACCTCACCGGTGTGAAGGTGAACGACGGTACGTTCGTTGACTTCGTGGACCAGACGGTCCCGATCGGGCCCGCCCAGAGCATCACCGTGGTGAAGGACTTCCTGCTCCAGTTGGTGATCACGCAGTCGCAGTCGGGCACTCTGTACAACGCGCATGTATCGGCGTACCGCCAGAGCTACCACTACACCCCCGAGCCGGGCACGCTTGCTCTGCTGGTCGGCTTCGGTGTGGCAGGCAGCCTCTTCGCCATCCGCCGGCGCCGCGCGTAGTTCGCAATCGTCTCGAGGCTGTTTGGTTCGGCCGCTCGGCACTGCTGGGCGGCCGTTCTTCTTAGAGTTGCGCGCGATTCCAGTGGGCATCTGTACCCGCAAGCGGTAACCAAGCGGGCCTGCATTTCGTTCTAGTAGATAGGATCTCGCAACAGCCGCAGATCGCTTCCATATTTGCCCTTCTTTTTGAGCAGATTCCTGAGTGAAGGCTGGCACGATTGCAGTGGATGTGATAGGATAGAGGGTAATAGCTTGCCCGCCCGACGTGAGGCCGCTATCGGTTGTGCGGGAGGGCACATTCGGGATCTATGCGTAGGTTGATTGGGAAGGACGTTACTATGAGGAAGACAACCACCGCACTCTTCGCCTGTGCTATGCTGGCGCTCTCGTTGCCGCAGGCGCGCGCTATCACTCTGCAGCAGCTGCTGGTCCCGGGCACCGAGGTGACCGTCGGATGCATCAAGTTCAGCAACTTCAGGAACTTCTCGGTGCTCTCCTTCGGCTCTGCCCTCATCTCGTCTGGTTTCGCTTCGGATGGGAGCGACCTGAACCTCGTGTTCACGGAGCCATCGCCGGGCTACATCGAGGTAATCTTCAGCCCATTCGACATCACGATGCTTGGAACAGGCATTGTTCAACGCACCGTCATGTTCGAGTTTGATGCCCAGGCCATCATGGGTGCGGAGATCTTCGCGGTAGATGCCTCGGGTATTTTCGGAGCGACGGTTGCGCCGAACACGGCAAGTCCGCCGACTAACGTAGCGAACGCGCTGTTCGTCAACACCTACATCCCGAATGCGGGCATCGGTCCAGTTAACTTGGCGCTTGCAGGCACGAAGGACAACGTGCCGCCGTTCGGCAACTTCATCTCGATGACCGACGTCATTGCGCCGATTGGACCCGCCGGCTTTGTCTCGGTACAGGCGTTCTACGATCTGAATCTGATCATTAACGACGGGTTTGCCAGCTCGCTCTACAACGCACACGTCTCCGCTTACAAGCAGAGCTGGCACTATACTCCGGAACCTGGGGCCCTGGCCCTGCTGGGCGCCTTCGGAGCGGTTACGGGTCTCGCCCTTCTCCGCCGTCGCCGCGCCTAAAGTCCTCCCACTGCTTGCACGGCCCGCCCCCCCAGCGGAGGGGAGCGGGCCGTACTTGCGACTCTCCATCCGGCAATCCTCCAACAGCGCGTGTAATGCGGTCTCTTCTCCCGGTTGGGCACCAGGGCACGGCAAGGCCCCGAACCTCCTACTGAGCACCGCGCCTAAGTGCACCCGGCTGCACGCCGTCTGAGTCGTCGTCCGACACTGATTGATGTGCACTCCGCGCGGTTAGAGCCCATCACTCACCACCACCGCACGCCCGCCCTCCGCGCTGCAGCTGGAATTGCTTGTCATGGAACGCAGGTTCCTGCATGTTGGCATGATTTATGCAGTGTTAACTTTCGATAGTTCCGCTCCGTTGGTGGTTATCGCACGCGACTTCCGCATCGCGGAGTGATGGGCGGGATTGTCACGCAAGTCTTGCTGAAGGGAGTCCGGGTTCCATGCGAGCAGCGATTTGCCGCGCAAGTCTTGGGTTGTTCGCCGCGCTGGCCGTGCTGCCGGCGCAGGCCATCACGCTGCAGCAGCTCCTTGTACCAGGCACCGAGGTGAGCGTGGGATGCCTTACGTTCAAGAACTTCCGTGACTTCTCGGTAACGGGCATCGGCAATCCCACCGTGGTTGTAGGCTTTGCGCCCGACGGCTCGGACCTGGATCTGAACTTCGTGGAGGTCTCTCCCTGCATGTACGAAGTTCAGTACGGGCCCTGGGACATCTCAAACCTCGGGCCTGGTGTCTTCGTGCGCAACATGTCGTTCAAGTACGATGTTGTCGCCACCTGTGGACTTGAGATTGGGTACGTGGATGGCATGGGCGTGTTCGGCGCCACCGTCGGCCCGCCAAACAACACCGATCCGGCCAACATCGCCAACGCCACCTACGTGAACAACTACACGCCCAACGTGGGACCGGCGGTCAACATCAATCTGGCCGGAATCAAGGTGAACGATGGCACGTTTGTTGATTTCGTGTACCAGGAGGCGCCCATCGGGCCCGCCCAGTTCATCACCGTTCAGAAGGACCTGATGCTGTCGCTCGTCATCAACCAGGCACAGCCTGGGGTGCTCTACAACGCGCATGTCTCCGCCTATCGCCAGAGCTACAACATCCCGGAGCCCGGCACGGCAGCACTTCTGCTCAGCTTCGGGGTCGCAGGCAGCCTGTTTGCCATCCGCCGACGCAAGCGATAGCGGATTTCGGCCGTTCCGGGAGAATCGCCGCCGCACGACCGCGGATCGTGCGGCGGCCGTTTTCTCAGACATCGCCACTCCCGCTGCGCCTCGGCCTCGGGATGCACTTGGCGCTCGTTTGAGCCTCTGAATGGTGAGTGGTAGCCATGACTTCATAGGAGCGGCGCCCTTCACGAATCACATCTCCATTCTGTCGTAACCGGCACAATGTTTGGCACGTTTTATGCATAAGGTGTTAATGAACATGCTGTTCTTTGTCATTCCGGCCTGATGAAGTTATCGGTCGGTTCGCGAGGCACACGAGCCGCGAGGAGAGATGTACCATGGCGAAACTAAGGTTCTTGTGTGTGGCTTGCGCGCTCGCCGTCCTGGCCGTGCCGCGCGCGCAGGCCATAACGCTCCAGCAGCTTCTCATACCGGGCACCGAGGTAACCGTCGGCTGCCTGAAGTTCTCGAACTTCGGGGCCTTCTCCGTTACTGGCTATGGCTCCCCCACCATCACGACTGGATTCGCGCTCGATGGAAGCAACCTGGACCTGCAGTTTGTCCAGATCAGCCCGTTCGACTACGAGGTGCTGTACAGCGGCTTTGATATCACGAATCTGGGGCCCGGGCTCTTTGAGCGCACCCTCACCTTCGCATACGATGTCGAGATTCTGTCGAGCTGTCTCGCCTTCTTCGACCAGGTAGATGCCATGGGCATCTTCGGCGCAAACTGCAGCCCGCCCCTATCGGACCCCGCCAGCAACAGCGGAAACGCCTTCTTTACGAACACCTTCTATCCCGATGCCGGACTGGGCCCGATCTCCCTGAACCTGATTGGCACCAAGACCAATCTCTACCCGCTCTGTGAATTTCAGGACATGGAGTCGCAAGTAGCCGACATCGGCCCAGCGTCCAAGATCCATGTGGTGAAGGAGTTCACGCTGAATCTGCTGATCACGGATGGTTTCCCCGGCACAC
>CAZGLN010000164.1:0-1947 GCA_964526545.1 uncultured Chthonomonadales bacterium | reverse complement strand
GCGCATGTCTCCGCCTACAAGCAGAGCTACCATGTCATCCCGGAGCCCAGCTCCGCAATCCTGCTTCTGCTGGGCGGCGCCGTGGGCAGCCTCTATGTAGTCCGGCGACGCAGAACCTAGCGGGTAGACCGCCAGCCGCATACCAAGAAGGCAATCATCACCCGCATGCGCAAGATGGCCGCCTGGTTTCCCAGGCGGCCATCCGATTTGCTACCAACGCGATGTCTAGTACAGGAACAGGTAGAGGAACCCTGAGAGCGGCCGGCCATTGTGGAACACAACCTGATTGGCTTCCAGCTTGAACGGGTTCATCAGCGTGCGGTCCGCGGTCACTTCCATCCTGTAGACCACCGGCTGACCCATCCACCAGCCCTCGATGCCGAAGACCAGCTTGCCGTTATCGGCGCGGGCACCGACCACCTTGGAGCCCTGGCCGCACACCTGCAGGCGGCTGTTCAGAATCCAGATCCGAGCGTCGTCAACATTGGTGATGTTGCTCGCGCGCACATCCACCCTGTGCGGCTGGCCATTGATGCTGATCCAAGCGCTGCCGTTCAGCGTGTACTTCTTGCCATCCGAAATCGCGTCGGCCTTCGCACTCGCCATCGCGCCCGCGATGAAGAGACCCGCGGCGGCGACTATCATAAGCTTCCGGAACATGGGACGTCCTCCTGATCGCTTCCCTGAGGAGCCCGCTTGTTTTCTGACCCCTGCGGTCGTCGAGCTCCATAGCCCTTGTTCCGTTGAGCCAAGCAGGTTCGTCCAGGTAGTTCTCGCGGGAATCGAGCAACCCTGGTAATCCTGCCTGAGCTGCTGATGCAGCGATTCAGGGCACCCAGAGCTACGCGCTGGTCGGGTGTAGAGCCGCCTCCATTGTAAGCGCTATTGGGAGGGCGAAATCTGTGCGGCGACGGCGTGGTGCGAGAGGGAGAGCACCTCACCCACCACACATAACGAGCGGACAGGACGGCCGCTGGCGATCCGCGCGGACGCGCTTGCCTATCGGCGCACGCCTTCCACCGGCCGCTGCCGGGAGCCGCTCGGCGGGATAAACCGAAACTCGTCCTGCTTGAAGCTGGGGTTCAGCATCACGTTGGAGAAGCGCTCGTGCAGTTCGATCTTGGGGTTTGGCACCTCTGCCCAGGTGCGCGGCCTCACTTCCACCCGTGCCGCGCCGGACCAGGCCAGATTCGCATCGGTCTTCAGAAGCAGGAACGATTGAGGATCCACCGTGAAGACCACGTCACTGCGCACAGGCTTCAGAGAAGCCCGAAACGTCCGCCGGGCAACGGCCTGCATGTAGTCCGGCGGCAGGACCGCGGATATCTGCAGCGCGGGCTTGCCCTGATAGGTCGTGTTCTTCAGGCTGCCCACGGCGCGAAGCTCCTCGATCAGGTCCTGGTCATAGAAGAACTCCAGAGGGCTGAGTACGGCCCCGGACTTCTCCACGGCGGCCCGACACACGACCGCAAGATCGCCAACGGCGGCATGGCGTTGGTAGCTGTTGGTCTTGCCGCTGTAGACCACCAGCGAGGAGCCGTCGCCCATATAGAAGGCCGTTCCCGCTACGCGATCCAACGAGTCGAAGGCGACTCCCGGGGGCTCTCGGCGCACCTTCGCAACGGAGGTCTGTTCCACCCGCACGGGGTTGCCAAGAGTCAGAGTGAAGGAAGACTCCGACCGGTAGTAGAGGGAACCGAGCTCACGGTACGCGGCAACCATGCGCCGGAGGGCCGCATCCGCGCTGGTAACCGGAGGCGCCGGCGGCAACGGCGGGCCGGGTTTGGGAGTCTCACTGCGCAGCAACGACACGGAGTCGCGCGAGAGCGAGATGGGCTTGGTCTCCTTCTTCTCACATCCCTCAAGCGCTGCAATGCCCAGGGCCGCAGCCGCAGCAATCCATCGGCGCCTCGCTCCAATCGCCAGCAGCATACCGGCCCGTCTCCT
>CAZGLN010000163.1:6090-9199 GCA_964526545.1 uncultured Chthonomonadales bacterium | reverse complement strand
GGCGGGGAATACCAGCCTGAAAGGATGCGCCTGATGATCTCCATGCTCCTTGCCATGCTATTCTCCTTCCAGGCAGCCAATCTTCTGCGGAACGCGGGATTTGAGGAGGGAATGGCAGGCTGGTCCGCCTTCTGGTCGCGCACGGCCGACTCCGGCACCGCCACGGTGGATTCACAACTGGCCCGCGCAGGGGCATCGAGCCTCAAAATCGTTCATACCGGCGCGCAAGATTGGTCCGTGGCCGCGGAGCGGAGCGTGCCCGCCAGGTCTGGCGAGATCTTCCGAGTCGCGGGCTGGGTGCGCCTGGAGAAGAGCGAGACGGTCCAGTTGGGCGTGGTGGCTCGCGGCCGCCAGGGCCGCGTGCTGGAATGGATACTGGGTCCGGCCAGCACCTCCGGCACGCATGGTTGGCGTGCCATCTCCAGGCGCTTCGTCGTGCCCGAGGGATGCGAAACCATCCAGTTTCGGATAACGGGTTACGGCCCGTGCACGGCGTGGGTGGATGATCTGTCCCTGTCCCGCGAAGGGTCGGTAACAACGCTGGCAGGCGATGCGAGGCCCGTGATGCTCTCCAACCGGGCCGTTGCCGTGACGATTGATCCGCGCTCGGGCGCCATCACGCTCCGCGAGAAGCGCGCCGGCGGCCGCACATATACCCAGGCGCCGAAAGCGCAGAGCATCGTCGTGCGCGGCTTAAAGAAGGCATCCAATACGCGGGCTGCCGCCACGCTGTGGGATGTGGCCAACGATCTCACGTTTACGGCGGACTACGCTCTCCATGCCGCCAGGCCCGAGCTGAGCGTAACCCTCACCGCGTCCGGCCCCCTGCCCGACCTCCTGGCCTATCCGCACCCGTTCCGCACCACGCCCGGGGAGTGGCTTGTGGTGCCCATGAACGAAGGCATCCTCTATCCAGTAGGCGATGCGGCCATCGAACCGATGCACCTCATCGCCTACGGCGGCCATGGCATCAGCATGCCCTGGTATGGGCAGACAGATCTGCGCTCCGGAGCAGGCATCCAGACCATTCTGCATACCCCCGACGATGCGCGAATCGCCCTGCAGCGCTCCCCATCCTCGGCCCTCGCCGTCAGTCCGCTCTGGGAGGCGTCTCGCGGGCAGTTCGCCTATGCGCGCAGCCTCACGTATGCGGTCTTCGCGCAGGGCGGCTACGTTGCCCAGTGCAAGCGCTACCGCGAGGAAGCAAGACGAAAGGGACTGCTGGTTACCCTTGAGCAGAAGAGGCGCGCGAACCCAAACGTGGATCGGCTCATCGGCGCGGCCAACATATGGAACTGGGATGCAGACAAGGTGGCGCTCTGCAAGGAGATGAAGGCCGCCGGGATGGACCACGTCCTCTGGTCCGGCGGCGGAAGCCCCGCGGAGCTGAAGGAGATCAACGCGCTCGGATATCTCACGGGCCGTTACGATATCTACCAGGATGTGTGGCCCTCCGACGCGCCCGCCTTCCTCCCGCGCGAGGGCTGGCCGGACGACCTGGTGCTGCTGCCCAGCGGCGACTGGATGCGCGGCTGGGCACACCACGAACGCCGACCCGATGGGTCACTGAAGGTTATTGAAGGGGGAGTCATCTGCTCTACGCGGCAGCTCGCCCGCGCGCGTAAGCGCATACCGGTAGAACTGAAGACACATCCCTACCTGGCGCGGTTTATAGATACCACCACGGCCTCGCCGTGGTGCGAGTGCTACCACCCGCAGCATCCGCTGACGCGCTCGGAGGACCGGCGCCACAAGATGGAACTGCTCCGCTACATGTCTCGCGATCTCCGGCTTGTTACCGGCACCGAGACGGGCATTGATCCAGCGGTGCCCTTCATGCACTACTTCGAGGGAATGCTCAGCCTGGGGCCCTACAGACTGCCGGACGCGGGCCGGGACATGATGGATTACAAGCCGCCAACGCCGGAATTCCTGAAGTTTCAGGTGGGCCACCGCTACCGCGTGCCTCTCTGGGAGCTGGTCTACCACGATTGCGTGGTGAGCCAGTGGTACTGGGGCGATTACAACAACAAGGTGTCGGAGGTGTGGGACCGCCGCGATCTCTTCAACCTGCTGTACGGCACGCCGCCCATGTACATGTTCACGAGGGCGACGTGGCAGAAGGACAAGGCGCGCTTTGTGGAGAGCTACCGAAGGATATGCCCCACCGCACGCCAAGTGGGCTATTCCGAGATGCTAGACCACGCGTTCATCACTCCGGATCACGCCGTTCAGCGCACCCGATTTGCCGAGGGTACCACAGTGTGGGTGAATTTCGGCGAGACGCCCTACCGACTGCCGGACGGCACGCTGCTTGCGCCGATGGGCTCGCGGGTCACTCACTCCGCGCGGTAGGAATGCACACGCTAACGCCGGACCTACGCGAAAAGAGACCCGAGGCGAGCAGACCGGCTAGGCCCGCCTGGCCCCCACAAGCGGCAACTCCGTCTCGCCGCAGAGGAAGGCGTCCACCGCCGCGGCACATTCACGCCCTTCCGCGATGGCCCACACAATGAGTGACTGGCCGCGGCGCATATCGCCAGCCACAAAGACTCCCGGCACGCTGGTTGCATACCCTTCGGCACGGACGTTGCCCCGAGCATCCAGCTCCACGCCCAAAGCTTCCAGCAGGCCCTGGCGCTGCGGGTAGAGAAAGCCCATCGCAAGCAGCACCAACTGGCACGGCATGCTGAACTCGCTTCCCTCCACCTCCTGCATGGGCCGGCGCCCATCGGGTCCCGGCGGTCCGAATTCCACCCTTACGGCATGCAGGGCGGATACGTGGCCGTCTTTCCCCTCAAACCGTTTGGTGCTGATGCTCCACTCCCGCACGCCGCCCTCCTCGTGTGCCGAGGACCCGCGAAGGATGAAGGGCCACTGCGGCCAGGGCATGTCCGGTGTGCGCGCGTCCGGAGGCCTGGGCAGAAGCTCGACCTGAACCACCGAGCGCGCCCCCTGCCGATGCACGGTACCCAGGCAGTCCGCGCCTGTATCGCCGCCGCCCAGGATGATTACATCCTTGCCGCGGGCATCTATGCGGCACTCCGCTGGCACCGTGTCGCCGGCATTCACCTTGTTCTGCTGAGTGAGGTAGTCCATCGCAAAATGG
>CAZGLN010000163.1:0-6080 GCA_964526545.1 uncultured Chthonomonadales bacterium | reverse complement strand
CGCCAGCTCGCGTCCCGGCACCGGAAGATCACGGGGAATGGTGGAGCCGCCCGCCAGACACACGGCGTCGAACCGTGCGCGGAGCTCCTCGGCGGAGATATCCACGCCCACATTCACGCCTGGCCGGAAGATAACCCCTTCCTCGGCCATCAGGCTTAAGCGGCGGTCCAGGATGTGTTTCTCCAGCTTGAAATCCGGGATGCCGTAGCGCAGGAGCCCGCCAATCCGGCTCTCCCTCTCGAAGACGGTAACCAGGTGGCCCGCGCGATTCAGCTGCTGGGCAGCCGCCAATCCCGCCGGACCCGAGCCAACCACGGCAACGGATTTGCCTGTGCGGTGCGGCGGCGGCTCTGGCACAACCCAGCCGCGCTCGAAGCCGTGGTCTATGATGTGCTGCTCAATCTGCTTGATGGTTACCGCCGGCTGGTTGATGCCGAGCACGCAGGACGTCTCACACGGCGCGGGACAGAGCCGGCCCGTGAACTCCGGAAAGTTGTTGGTGGCATGCAGCCGGTCCAGCGCTTCGCGCCATCGGTTGCGGTAGATGAGGTCGTTCCAATCCGGGATGATGTTGCCAAGCGGGCAGCCCTGGTGGCAGAAGGGGATGCCGCAATCCATGCACCGAGCCGCCTGTGTGCGCAAGCGCTCCGGCTCCAGCGGAAGATAGACTTCGCGCCAGTCCCTCACGCGCTCCTCTACCGGTCGGCGCGGCTGCGTCTCACGACGATGCTTCAAGAACCCCTTCGGATCTGCCATCTTGCTCCAGCACTCCCCCTCATCCCCTGCCGCCAGGCGCGGGTGCCCATCATCTTACCGCGAAGCGGCCCTCTTCTCGGCCGCCCGGGCAAGCGCGAGGCCGCCCATCAGCCCGGACCGGTGCCCCAGGCCGGGCGCAACCAGGTAAGTATCTAGCGAGTCGCACACTTCGGGCACCTGAATGTAGCGATTCAGCAGGGATGAGAGGTGTTCGCGAATGCGCGGCAGCGTGTGCGGGCGCTGCACTACTCCGCCGCCCAGAACCACGCGCTGCGGCGAGAGCACGGTAACCACGCAGAGCACGCCGAGTGCCAGGTACCTGGCCTCCAGCTCCCATCCCGGGTGGTCGTCGGGAAGCTCGGCGGGAGGCACT
Source organism: uncultured Chthonomonadales bacterium (assembly GCA_964526545.1). Taxonomy (GTDB): domain Bacteria; phylum Armatimonadota; class Chthonomonadetes; order Chthonomonadales; family CAJBBX01; genus CAZGLN01. The sequence goes on along the minus strand of CAZGLN010000163.1, from coordinate 4,951 downwards.
CCCCAACGCTTCTCCATGGCCGTGCCGGAAGCCAGCCCCTCCAGGCAATCGCCGTGGAACGGACAGCATCCCTCGAATGGGTCCTCGAGCAGATCGTGCGGAATGCGCATGTGGCCCATCTCCGGATGCATCACGCCATGGATGGGCTCTCCATGTACGAGCGCGCCTCCGCCGATTCCGGCGCCAACCGTGATGTATACCAGGTCACGCAGGCCTCGCCCCGCGCCCCATAGCGCCTCGGCCATCGCAGCACCGTTAACATCCGTATCGAGACCAACGGGCACCTTGTGCTTCCGGCGGAAGTGCCCGGCAAGATCCACCTGCTGCCAGGGAAGCTTCGGAGTGGTGGTGATGTAGCCCCACGTTGGGGAGTGCGGTCGCAGGTCAAGGGGTCCGAAGGCCGCTATGCCGATGGCCGCGAGACGAACGCGCTTCGCCTGCTCGGTGAAGAATGCGCTGCAGGCGGTCAGAGTCTCCCTGGGGGTGGTTGTCTTGACTTTCGTCTCAGCCACCAACGCGCCTTCCTCGTCGCTAATGGCGCAGAGAAACTTGGTGCCTCCGGCCTCGATGCAGCCATAGAACGCCATGGCAAAGTTCCTTCCGTATCGGCCGCGCCGCGTCCAAATCCGCCCCGCGCGCCGAAGGCGTGTCCTGCGGCGCGCGGGGAGCATCACGCTGCGCGGAGGCTAGTCCGTGGGATCCGTGGTATCCAGACTGAGTGTGAGGTGGCAGGTGCCCTCGCTTATCTGCTCCGACATCGTGAAGCCATGGTGCAGCAGCAGGCTCAGCATGCGTGAGTTGTCTGCCTGCACGTAGGCCTCGAAGCCTGCCAGGTTCCGGGCGCGAGCTACCTCCATCAGCTTGCGCATGAGGAGACTGCCGTACCCCTTCTCCTGCCAGTCGTCGCGCACCACGAAGGCCAGTTCCGCCACGCGCGTCTTCTCGTCCAGGTAGTACCTTCCTACCGCTACTATCTCCTCGCGCGTGTCATGGCGCAGCAGCACAACGAGTGCCATCTCCGTCTCGTAGTCAATGTTCACGAGCTTCAGGCGTTCCCGATGCGGCAGCGATTTCAGCACGCGGCGATAGCGCCGAAAGATGGTCTCGTCCGAGAGCTTGTAGTGGAACTCGCGCAGCATGTCCTCGTCCGTCGGCCGAATGGGCCGAACGAAGACGGGCGTACCGTCGGTTGCTTCCGCCCATCCCTCGAACTCCTCCGGATAGCGCGGGAGCAGCGCTCTGTCCGTCTGGTCGGGCATCACCAGCTTGCGCCGTTTGGCAGCCGCGATGAGGTCGCTGCGGAAATCCGGGTGCGCAATCCTGGCCAGCGCAAGCGCGCGCTCACGCATGCACTTGCCGTGCAGGTAGGCCACGCCCCACTCGGTAACGATGTAGTGCACATCGCCTCGGGAGGTAACCACTCCCGCGCCAGGCTTCAGCTCCGGCGTGATGCGCGAGTAGCGTGAGCCGTCGCGCCGCACGGCCACGGAAGGCAGAGCGATGATGGGCTTGCCCCGCTTGCTGCGCGCGGCCCCGCGCACGAAGTCCACCTGCCCGCCAATGCCGCTGTAGAAGTACTCCCCAATGGAGTCCGCGCAGACCTGGCCGGTTAGATCCACCTCAATCGCGCTGTTGATGGAGACCATCCTCTCGTTCTGCGCGATGATGAACGGATCGTTGACGTACTCGGTAGGGCGGAATTCCACGCCCGCGTTATCATCCACGAAATCGTAGAGGGCACGGGTGCCCATGCAGAACGTGGCGATAATCTTGCCATTGTGCAGAGTCTTGCGCCGATTGGTGATGACTCCCTCCTGAACCAGCTTGACCACGCCATCGCTGAACATCTCTGTGTGGATGCCGAGGTCTCGCTTGTCCGTCAAGTAGCCCAGCACGGCATCGGGAATGGCGCCGATACCCATCTGCATGGTGGAGCCATCCTCGATGAGGTCCGCAATGTACCGGCCTATCTTGCTTGCGATCTCATCAATCTGAGGCTTGTGCGGCTCGAGAATCGGCCGGTCGCTCTCGACCAGGTACTGAATCTGCTTGATGTGGATGAAACTGTCGCCGAGGGTGCGCGGCATCCGCGGATTGACCTCCGCGATGACGTGGCGTGCACTCTCGGCGGCGGCCTTCACAATGTCCACCGAGACACCGTAGGAGCAGAAGCCGTGCGCATCCGGCGGTGAGACCTGGATCAGCGCGTAGTCTATGGGCAACTGGCCGCTGCGGAAGAGCGCAGGTATCTCGGAGAGGAAGATCGGCGTGTAGTCCGCGCGGCATTCGTTGATGGCCTCGCGCACATTGCCGCCGATGAAGAAGGCATTGGTGCGGAAGTGATCCTGGAACCTCGGCTCGGCGTAGGGTGCCACGCCCAGGGTGAGGATCTGGACGATCTCGGTATCGGCCAGTCTGTGCGCGCGATCGGTCAGCGCCTCCACCAGTGTCTGCGGCTCGGCGCAGTTGCTGCCGATGAACACTCTCTGGCCGGACTTTATGGGAGCCACTGCCTTCTCGGCAGTGGTGAGTTTCGCCTGGTATTCGTCTCTGGGGGTCACGGTATCCTAATCCCCTTTCGTTTGGATTGACATAAGTGCGTAGAGCGTTTTAGGAATGATTGCCGAAAGTGCATGCGGAACGGGCTACCGTGATCTGAACGGCACCAACCCGGCGGCGACGCGCTCGCGCCGCCGCCGTTACACCATTAGAATCCCACCTGCCAGCGAGCGCCGAACGAGTTGTTACTGTGGCCCTTTACGATATCGTACTGCACGGTAACGCGCTGATTCGGCGCATACTGCCAGCGCCAACCGATGTCCCACGACTGATACTCCAGGTCGCCATAGGTGCGCTGATACCTCACGAACGGGATGCTGTTCAGCGGGCCGACCCACCCTTCCCACATGAGATATCCGCCGGTGAAGCGTGCCTGCTTCGTTGGAGCGGCAACACTATCCACGAAGCGCGCATTGTAGATCTCACCGCTGATCTTGAGTGGCTTGCTGAAGCGGAGCTGAAGCTCGCCGGCAAGCACCTCCCTGTCGTAGTCCTTGCCGGTCCGGCCGTCTCGGAAGGTGCCGGTCATGCCGGAAACTCCAAACTGCAGCCACTTATAGGGACCATGAGCAATCCGGCCCACGATTGTCTTGTTGGCGTTAGAATCCGCGGAGCGGAAGCCCTGACCGTTGTATACGCCAATCTCCCAGTGGAACAGCGAGTCCTCCGGCGTATCCGCATGCAGAGTCAGGCCGATATCGCGCTCCGCCAGGGCAATGGATTCCGCCGCGAAGGAGAGTTCGAGCGGCGAGCGGAGCGCCGCGTTGTCCTCGTGTACTTCATAACCGAACGGCAGCAGCTCCTGGCCGAAGCGCACGATGGCGATTTTGGGGATGATCCGCTCCACGAACGTATCCACGATGGTGGCGTTGCTCGCACCGCTGCCGGCCTTGCCCGTGGAGAGGTCCATCTGAAACTGCACCATCGTGCAGGGATCCAAACGCGCCTGAATGGTTGGGCGCGCCCGCCGCACGCGCAGGTTGGAGACGTTCCCGACCGTAGACCGCCCCTCCGGGAAGGTGGCGTCAAATTGCGCCCATCCCTTCAAGGTTACTTTCTCATACCAGGGTTTGGGCTTCTGTGCCTGGGCGTCGTCCGCGTGCGCCGGCTCCGGCGCGGCGAGGAACGAAGCCAGCGCAAGCATCATGGCTGCAAGCGCAGCCCGAGCATGTCTCGTCATTTATGGCTCCATGAACGGCGCAAACTACAATCGGGAGCCGCGCCATGCACGGCTCCCGATGCAGTGCGCTGCTTGGTTGTGTGAATACGCGGCGCCAGGCGCCGGGCTTAGCTCTCGTCGCTGCTGCTGTACTTCTCCTTCAGGCTGGCCACCACGCCCGGATCCGCAAGGGTGGTGGTATCGCCAAGCACGCGGCCTTCCGCGATGTCCCTCAGCAGGCGGCGCATGATCTTGCCGGAGCGGGTCTTGGGCAGGTCCGCCGTGAAGAGCACGTCATCCGGCCGGCACACGGGACCGAGCTTGTTGCCAACGAACTTCTTCAGCTCGGTCGCCAGCTCGGGGCTGGGATGGTATCCCTCGCGGAGGGTGACGAAGGCGACGGGCGACTGGCCCTTTACATCGTGCGACTTGCCGATGACGGCGGCCTCCGCCACGGCCTCGTGCTCCACGAGGGCACTCTCCAGCTCCATGGTGCTGATGTTGTGGCCGGCCACCAGCATGATGTCATCCACTCGGCCCATCAGCCAGAAGTAGCCGTCCTCATCCTTCACGGCGCCATCGCCGGTGAAGTAGAGCTCCTTGAAGCGGCTCCAATAGACCTGCTGGTACCGCGCGTCATCGCCCCAGAGCGTGCGGAGCATGCCGGGCCAGGGCCGCTTGATGACCAGGTAGCCCTTCTGCCCTATCGGCATGGGCTCACCGCGCTCATTGACGACCTCCGGCTCGATGCCCGGGAAGGGCCGCGTGGCGGAACCAGGCTTGGTCGCCACCAGACCAGGAAGCGGCGAGATGAGGATGTGTCCGGTCTCCGTCTGCCACCAGGTGTCCACGATGGGGCAGCGCTCCTTGCCGATCACGGTGTGGTACCACATCCAGGCCTCGGGGTTGATGGGCTCGCCCACCGAGCCGAGCAAGCGCAGGCTGGAGAGATCGCAGGCGTTCGGCAGGTCATCGCCCCACTTCATGAAGGTGCGGATGGCCGTCGGAGCCGTATAGAGCACCGTCACCTTGTGCTTCTCGACGATGCGCCAGAAGCGGTCACGGTTGGGCGTGTCGGGCGCTCCCTCGTAGATGACCACGGTCGCGCCGTTGGAGAGAGGGCCGTAGACGATGTAGGAGTGACCGGTAACCCACCCGATGTCGGCGGTGCACCAGTAGATGTCGTTGGGCTTCAGGTCGAATATCAGCGTCGTTGTGGCCTAGGCGCCTGTC
>CAZGLN010000162.1:7742-9284 GCA_964526545.1 uncultured Chthonomonadales bacterium | reverse complement strand
GACCAGATAACCGAGACAATCGGGCGCGAGCGGGTCGTCGAGCTCATAAGCAATCCCGTGTTGACGGGCTTCACCGCCGGCAAAATCGTCTGGCTGCGCAACCACGAGCCGGAGACCTATGGCCGTGTGCGCAAGGTGCTGCTGCCCAAGGACTACGTCCGGCTCAAATTGACTGGGGAGTACGCCACGGAGGTCTCGGATGCCTCCGGCACCGCGCTATTCGACGTCAAACGCCGGTCATGGTCCAACGAGATGCTGGAGGGCTGCGAAATACCTGTCTCCTGGATGCCGCCGGCCTTCGAATCGTGCGAGGTGAGCGGCAGAGTCTCGGCGCGTGCCGCCGCCGAGACGGGCCTGCAGGAAGGCACCCCGGTGGTGGGCGGCGGCGGCGATCAGGCGGCGGGTGCGGTGGGTAACGGCATCGTAGCCACGGGAATCGTCTCCTCCACGGTAGGCACCTCCGGAGTCGTCTTCGCCTTCAGTGACGCTCCCATCGTGGATCCGGGGCTGAGGCTGCATACCTTCTGCCACGCCGTGCCTGGGAAGTGGCATCTCATGGGCGTGATGCTCTCCGCGGGCGGCTCGCTGCAGTGGTATCGCGACACATTCTGCGAGTGTGAGAAGGCGGTGGCCGCGGCGATGGGGGTAGACCCTTACGAGGTCATCACACGGGAGGCGGAGCGCGCGCCAGCGGGGTGCGAGGGCCTCCTCTTCCTGCCATATCTCACGGGCGAGCGCACGCCTCACGCCGACCCGACCGCCCGAGGAGTGCTCTTCGGCATCACGCGGAGGGCGGACCGCGCCCATGTCGCACGGGCAATCCTGGAGGGGGTCGCATTCGGCCTGCGCGACTCCTTCGAGATCATGGCGGAGATGAAGCTGCCCGTGCGGCACGTCCGCGCGTCGGGCGGAGGAGCGCGCAGCGCGCTTTGGCGGCAGATACAGGCCGATGTAACCGGATTCCGCCACGCGACGATAAACGTGGACGAGGGTCCGGCATTGGGCGTCGCGCTCCTTGCCGGGGTTGGCGCCGGCATCTATCCCAGCGTGGAGGAGGCATGCGCAGCAGTGATCAAGGACGTGGACGTTACGGAGCCTTGCGTCGTGAATCACGCGGCCTATAATGCGTTCTACGAGATCTATCGCGCGCTCTACCCGCAGCTTCGAGACCAGTTCGCGAAGGTCGCGGCCATCCTGGGATAGGCAAATGGTCTCCGGTCGCCGTGTGGTCCGCGGGTTCGCTCGCCGCGCCCCGCTTGGAGGCGTCGCCGCGCTCACGCTCGCGCTGATGTATATGGTCTCAGCGGCCGCGGATAGACGCGAAGCGGCGACACGATCACCCTATGCCGTGGCCTGGTCCCCCGATGGAACGCGGCTAGCAGCCACCGACCGCACCGCTGGCGGACTGCTGCTGATGCGGAAGTCAGGCGAGGTAATGAGGCGCGTGCCATTGCGCTCACCGGCGGGCCTGGTCTGGTCCGCTAGCGGGGACCGCGTCCTCGTAGCCGAGGCGGACTCCGGGCACCTGGCCGAGATTCAAGC
>CAZGLN010000162.1:671-7723 GCA_964526545.1 uncultured Chthonomonadales bacterium | reverse complement strand
TTCGGGTCGGGTCGTGAGCCGGACTCGGCTAGGCAAGGCGCCAGAATCGGTGGCACTGGTTGGAGCGTCCGGACTGGTCGTTGTTACTTGCCGCGCTTCCCGCACGGTTGTGACGTGCCGGCTGCGTGATGGGCGCGTGCTTCACTCCCTTCGGCTTGCGGGTGAGCCCTTCGGAATCGCGTGCACGAGCGACGGCTCACTGGCGGTGGTTACCGAGCTTCTGCCGACAGGCGATGCCACCCGCACGGACAACGCAGCTAGCGTGGCGCTCCTGCGTCCCGCCACGGGAGCGCTTCTCGCACGAATCCGGCTGCCGGCCGGCGGCACGGTAGTGCGCGGCGTGGACCTCTCGCCGGACGGCCGCTGGGCCTATGTGGCGCACGCGCTTGGTCGGTACAACCTGCCGACCACTCACCTGGATCGTGGATGGGTGAATACCAACGCGGTTACCATCCTCGACTTGCGAGCGCGCCGCCGCTATGCCACTGTGTTGCTGGACCTGCCCTCCGCGGGCGGCGCGGACCCGTGGGGGCTCACTGTCTCGAGGGACGGAGGCAGCCTCTGGGTGGCGCTGTCCGGCGTGCACGAAGTGGCCCGCCTCGACCTGCGCCGGCTGCATGCGTATCTGGAGGGACGCATTCCAGCCGATTCTCCGCTCCTGAACCCTTCCGAGGAGTACTCGCTCTCAGCAGCCAGCACGTGGAAGGCCATAAGGGAAGACCCTGCGCGCCGCACGGACCTGGCGGAGGACCTTAGCGCGCTGCATGCGGCGGGTATTCTTGAGCGCTTCGCGGTGAAGGGAAGGGGTCCGAGGGGCATCGCGCTCTCCTCGGACGGCGCTAACTGCGCGGCGGCATGCTACTACTCCGGCACGATAGTTCTGTTTCCGGCTGCGTCGCCGCGCCAACAGAAGGTCTGTGTGGCGGGGCCCTTGGCACGCGAGACGGCGGAGCGGGAGGGTGAGCGGTTGTTCCATGATGCCGGCCTCGCCTTTCAGGGCTGGCTGAGCTGCGCAACCTGTCATCCCGACGGACGCGCGGATGGGTTGAACTGGGACCTCCTGAACGACGGTGTGGGTAACCCGAAGAACACGCGCTCGCTGGTGTGGGCCCCGCGGACTCCGCCCATGATGTCGCACGCCGTCAGGCCCACTCTGGACGCGGCGACAGTCGCGGGCTTTCGTTTCATCGAGTTCCGCGAGCCCACCGCGAGAGAGTCGCGTGCCGTGCAGGCCTATCTTCATGCCCTGCAGCCCGCACGCAGCCCTTACCGGACCGATTCGGGCGGCCTAACTCCGGCAGCCGAGCGCGGCCGCCGCATTTTCCACAGCCGCGCCGCGGACTGTGCCCGCTGCCACCCGCCGCCGCTCTACACCGATCTCCGTAGTTACGACGTGGGCACGCGCGGCAAGGCAGATTCGGGCGGAAAGATGGATACGCCTACTCTCGTGGAGCTCTGGCGCACGGGACCCTATCTGCACGACGGCCGCGTCCCCACGCTGCTCGATGTGCTGACCCGGCAAAACCGGGGCGACCGTCACGGCAGGACGTCTCACCTCTCGCGGGAGCAACTGCGCGATCTGGTGGAGTACCTCCTCTCGCTGTAGGCCCTGGGTTTTCAATCAGGAGGAAGTCATGAACTGCCCACTCTCACGGTCCCTGGCGCTGGGCATCGCGCCTTTGGCGGCTCTCCTCTTTGCGTCGGCGCTCTTCTCAAACGACGGCGCGAAGGACTGGCGCCGAATGGTGGAGGAGGACTGGCTGGCGCAGGAGCGCAGCCGCCAGAGAGTGCTGCGTCCAGTTACCACCAGGGACGATGCGCGGGGCGCTGTGGACGGGGTAAAGGACGGCAAGTGGGGCTTTCACACCAACCTGGACGTGAACCCATGGTGGCAAGTGGACCTCGGCGCGCCGATTCGGCTGGACCGCGTGGAAGTGTACAACCGGTGCGACGCCGCCTCCCGTAATGATCACCTTCTGCTCTCCGTCTCGTTGGACGGTCGGGAGTGGAAGCAGATCTATGCCCATGGAGGCCCCACCTTCTACGGAGCCACGGATGGCAAGCCGCTTGTTGTGCGGCTGCTAGGCGTGGAGGCGCGGTTTGTCCGTGTGCATCTGGAAGGCAGCGCCTACCTGCATCTAGACGAGGTGGAGGTGTACGGCGCCAGCAATCCTACCCTCAACCTGGCGCTGGGCAAGCCGGCCGATCAGAGCAGCATCAGTCCGTGGTCCGACCACCACGTGGTTGGCGAGCAGGGACTGCACCTGCCGGTGGAGCAGGTTGTGCGGCGCGGCAGGGCGCTGTTAGCAGACCTCCGTTCGATGGGGGTGGATGTTGCCGCGGCGGAGCGCGAACTGAACGCGGCGGAGCAAGATTTCGGCGCTCTGCCGAGCGGGGCCTCGGCCGAGGATCGGAAGCGCGTCTATTTCCGCGCGCGCTGGGCGGTCCGACGGCTCGCCTTCAGCAATCCTCTGCTGGACTTCGACCAGATGCTCATCGTGAAGCGGGTGCCGGGCAGTTTCAGCCATATGTCCGACCAGAACTACGGCTGGTGGTCACGCCCGGGCGGCGGCATCTACCTGCTGGAGAACGTGAGGTCCGGCGAGCCGACCGCCAGAAACCTGACGCCGAACCTGCCGCCTGGGAGCGCCCTCAGCCCGGACCTCTCCTACGACGGCAAGCGCATCCTCTTTGCCTGGTGCCGTTACTATCCGCATGTGGCGGGGCTCGGGGATAAACAGAACAAGGCGAACGTGCCGGAGGACGCCTTCTACCATCTCTACGAGATGAACGTGGACGGCACCGGCCTGAGGCGGCTGACCCACGGAAAATACGATGACTTCGACGGCCGCTATCTGCCGGATGGATCCATCGTCTTCCTCTCCACGCGCCGGGGTGTCGCCGTGCAGACGGACGCGAACTATGCCGCCGCCACGCTGCACTCCGACCTGCCGGACAGCTACGTGCGCTGCGGCGGCGGTCCCGAGCGCCCTGTGGCGGTCTACACCCTGCACCGACTGAATCGCGACCGCAAGAGCATCGTTCCTCTCTCGCCGTTCGAAAGTTTCGAGTGGTATCCCTCGGTTGCGCCGGACGGCCGCATCCTCTATGCCCGTTGGGACTACGTGGACCGCGACAATATGCCCTACATGAGCCTCTGGTCCACCAACCCGGACGGCACCAACCCGCAGATTGTCTACGGCAACTTCACGCGCAATCCGCACTGCATCTTTGAGGCCCGCGCAATACCCGGCTCGCGCAAGCTGATCTTCACGGCCTCGGCCCACCATGCCATCACCGGTGGAAGCCTTGTCTTGCTGGATCCCGATAGGGCCGTGGACGGCCCGGAGGCCCTGCAGCGGCTGACTCCCGAGGTGCCGTTCCCCGAGTCGGAATTGTGGCCGAAGTCCTACTACAACAGCCCCTGGCCGCTCTCCGAGAAGTACTTCCTCTGCGCGTGGAGCGATGTGGGCCTGCTGGGTGAGGGAAGCCGCAACGTCACCAACGGCACGGGCATCTACCTGGGCGACGCGTTCGGGAACCTGGAGCTGCTGCACCGCGATCCGGAGATAGCATGCGTGAGCCCGATCCCGCTCAAACCTCGGCCCTTGCCCCTCGCGCGCTCCGAGATTGCAAAGCACGGCGAGGCGCAGATGAGCCGGATTATCGTGGCGGATGTGTATGCCGGGATGCGGGGCGTAGACCGCGGCACGGTTAGTCACCTGCGGATCGCCGGCATGCCCGCCAAGGTCCAGCCGACCATGAACACACCGCCGCTGGGCGCTACCGGCGACGACCCGGGCAAGTTCGTGCTGGGCACGGTACCGGTAGAGCCGGACGGTTCTGCCTACTTTCTCGCTCCGCCGGGCGTGCCGCTCTTCTTCCAGGCCCTGGACCGCGACGGCGTGGCCGTGCAGACCATGCGGAGCCTCACCTACACGCAGCCAGGGCAGACACTCGCCTGCATGGGGTGCCATGAGCCGCGCAACACCGCACCCTCTAACGTGCGGCCTCTGGCGGCGGCCCGTGCTCCCTCGCGCATCGTGCCCGGACCGGAGGGGTCGTGGCCGCTGCGGTTCGATCGCCTTGTTCAGCCCGTGCTGGATGCCCACTGCGTCGGCTGCCACCGTCCGGGAGGCAAGGCCGCGCACCTGGACCTGGGGGCTGAGAGAGCGTTCGCCGTGCTGACGACCTATGGCTCACCCAGTCTCAGGGACCAGGTTGCGGCCGCGTACCGACTTGGCCGATCCGTGCCCGGGCAGGGCGCCGCGCAGAACAGCGCCCTCGCACGCCTGCTGAGAGCCGGTCATCAGGGAGTGCGGCTGGATGGCGCCAGCTGGGAGCGGCTGAACACGTGGATGGACATGTACGCCCAGCGCCAGGGACACTTCAGCGAGGAGCAGGAGCGGGAGTTGGCAGCGCTGCGCCAGCGATGGGCGCAGGTGCTGGCCGAGCGCGCCGAGACTCGGACCGCGCGCTCCCGTTAACGCGGCGTACCCCGGCGTCCAAGAACGAGATCGCGGCCAGCAACCAGCGCGGCCAACTTGCCATCGGCGACGGAGCGTGGCAGCATCCAGAGGCCGCAATCGGGATGCACCCACTGAATCCGCTCGGGTCCCAATACCTCCATGGCGAGCTCGATCCGGCGCGCGATGGTCTCCGCGGACTCCACCTGGTTATCCTTGATATCCACCACGCCCACGCCCAGAGCGATGCCCGGCCGGAGGTCCCGCAGGACGTGGAGTTGGTCGTATCCTCGGCGAGCGAACTCCAGCAGAAGATGGCTGCAGTCCAACCGGTTGAGGAAGGGCACGAGCGCTCTCCACTCGCCGGTCTGGATGGTCTGCCCGCCGTAGTTGCCGAAGCAGAGGTGCACGGCACGCTCGCCGCGGGCGGCCCGCAGCACGGTGTTGATAGGCTCATGCGCCCAGTCGGCATCCTCCGGATGGCCGGTGAGGTTTGCCTCGTCCACCTGGAGCACCGCGCTCTCAATCTGGCGGACCTGCTCTGCCAGTATCTCGGCGAGTGCGACGGCAAGTGCGCGCAGGTCCCGGTAGTGCATATCAATGAGGGTGCGCGCCAGCATGTAGGGAGAGGTTACGGTGAACTTGAGCGGTTTGGCAGAAAGCGGCGCCACGCTCTGCCAAGCGCTCGGCAGGTCGAGCGTGCCCTCACCCAGCGCGCCGTAGACCACTCCCGCCGGCCGTGCCCGAAAGGCCATACCAGAGTCTGCTCGAAAGCGTGCCAACTCCGCCCGCGTCACTTCCGGGCGGACGCCGGAGAGGGGCCTGACGAAGTAGTCAATCATCCCGTTGGTTTCGGGGTGGTTTGGGTCGAAGCGGCTTAGCTCGCCGTCGGAGACCACGTCCAGGCCCGCCAGCTCCTGGGTCTTCAGCACGACCAGAAGGGCATCGCGAAGGGCCGGCGCGCTGGGATGGGCGACCAGCCAGGAAGGAACGGGGTAGCTGCCTACCACGGTGGCGCGCATAGGGTCCACCTCCTGCGGTTGGTTGAGGAGCCCTAGCTTACCACGTGCGTTTCGATGTGGTCGGCATCGGTGTCGAAGACCAAGAAGGTAGCGGGAACCACGCTCCTCCGCACGGGCTCCCATCCCATAAGCGGTCCCGGGTTTACCAGGTGGGTGCCATTTGGCAGGCGCTCGATGGAGAGCAGATGGTTGTGCCCATAACACACAAGGCCGTAATCACCTGTCCGGGCCAGCGCCTGGGCCAACAAGGGATAGTGGTTCATGGCGATTCGGACGCCGTAGCGCTCCGCGGGGATATCCGCGAACTCGGCATGGATGGCGAAGCGGGCTCCTGCACGGGCCGCGTTCGCGCCGATGCGGAACGTGTCGCCGTCGTTATTGCCGAAGACCAGGTGGATGTCTCCCGCAAAGCCATCGGCCAGGATGGCCGCAACGAAGGGCGAGCAGAGATCGCCGCAGCAGAGCAGGGCATCGCAGCCGCGGATGCGCTCGAGGGCACGGCCCAGGTGCTCCACGTGGTCGTGGATATCCGAAAGGATGGCGAGCCGCATGGTTGTCCAACCTCGCGCGGAGCCGCGTCGGCTAGATGAGCTCCTTGATGGGCTCGCCGTCGTAGTTCACGCGGACCGGCCTGTTCTCCGGCGTGAGGTAGGTGCGGGAGCAATCAATGCCGAGCGCGGTGTAGATGGTGGCCGCCACGTCCTCCACCCGAATGGGCCTCTCCTTTGGCACTTCCGCCCTCTCGTTGGATTCGCCCACGACCATGCCGGTCTTCACTCCGCCGCCGCCCATGCAGACCGTCATGGCGTTGGGCCAGTGGTCTCGGCCGGCCGACGAGTTGACCTTGGGCGTGCGCCCGAACTCGCCCATCCAGACCACCAGGGTGCTCTCCAGCATGCCGCGCTCCTTCAGGTCCTCGAGGAGTGCGGCGTATCCCGTATCGAGCGTGGGCAGTAGATGGTTCTTCAGCGAATTGAAGTTGTTTTCGTGCGTGTCCCACCCGCCGAAGTTGACGGTAACGAACCGCACTCCGGCTTCGACCAGACGTCGGGCCATTAGGCAGGCCTGACCGAAGTAGTGCCGCCCGTAGCGGTCGCGCACCTTGTCGGACTCCTGCTTCAGGTCGAAGGCCTTGCGCGCCACCGGTGATGTGATCAGGCTGAACGCCTGCTCGTAGAACTGGTCCATCGTGCGGACAATCTCCTGGCGCCGTTCCACGTCGCGCTGAAACGTATCCACCTGCTCCAGGATGGTGCGTCGGCGGGCGATGCGCTCGAGATCCACGCCCTGCGGCGGCGCGAGGTCCTGCACGCTGAAGTTGGGGTTGTTCGGATCGGTATTGAAGGTGTCGTTGCGGCCAAAGTAGTACTTATTGATCGCATTGAAGGCTTCCACCCCGAATTCGGCGCGAAGGGTTTCCGTGAAGCGTACGGTCTTGAGGAGGGAGGCATCCAGTGTAGGCACCCGGTGCTTCCGCAATTGACCGATTCTAGTTGGGTTCTGGCGGCCCGGAATTCCTTGCCCCAGCGAAAAGTTAGAGACCCAGAGCCAATCGTAAGTAGAC
>CAZGLN010000162.1:388-635 GCA_964526545.1 uncultured Chthonomonadales bacterium | reverse complement strand
GGCATAGGGGTGGTAGTGCCGTTGTCGTTCTGGCGGGCCACGCAATTGCCCCAGCCGCGCACCTGATGGGCGTTCCAGTCGATGTCGCGGTTGAAGCTGTCGCGCAGCGGGAGCACGTTGGCGGGATAATCCGCCGGTTCGCCGCTAGCCCACTGGAAGAAGCTGGTAACTTTCCAGCCACCAACAAACTTATCTGCCAAGCTGCTAATGCCGGAGGCAAACTTCTTGCCGCGGCCAAAGGGCAGGT
>CAZGLN010000162.1:0-378 GCA_964526545.1 uncultured Chthonomonadales bacterium | reverse complement strand
CCTGTCAACTTAAAGACATGCGGGCGATCGTTGAAGTACAAACTCTTTTGCGGGACGCCACGGAAGGGATCTGTAAAGCCCCAGGTTTCGAGCATGCGGCTCCAAGTGTAGTTGGTAATCAATACCAAACCGCCCATGCGAACGTTATAGTTCACTTGCAGGGAGTGGTAATTGATCTTGCCGTCGTTCAGGCCTTGCTGCAACAAGTTGCCCGTGAATTGCGGGAAGGGACGGTTCGCCTGGAAGCGGGTAATCTGGCTGGCGGTGAACAAGTTCGTTCCCCGGAAAGCTTCTACGCCTTGGAAGGGGTTGGGAACCTGCTGGTTGCAGAAGTTCGGGTCTCCGCCCTGCAGGGCATCGCATTGGCGCATGAAATCT
>CAZGLN010000161.1:2797-9314 GCA_964526545.1 uncultured Chthonomonadales bacterium | reverse complement strand
TGGCAGGTAGTGCGTGAACAAGAACCAGGGGAAGAACGAACATCGGCCAGGCTCCCGGACAGATATGGTCTACCCTTTGACGGCGCCGGCGGTGAGCCCTGCCACAAACTCACGCTGGAGCAGCAGAAAGAGCGCCACCACGGGCAGGATGCTGAGCAGCGTGCCGCTCATCAGCATGCCGTACTGCTGCTGGTAGAGCCCAACGAGCTGGCTGAGAGCGATGGGAAGCGTGAACTTATCCGCGGAGTGGAGAATGATCTGCGGCCAGAGGAAGTTGTTCCAGCTCCCCATGAACCCGATAAGGCAGAACGCGCCGATCATCGGCCGCGAGATGGGCATCACGATGTCCCAGTAGATGCGGAACTCGGAGCAGCCGTCTATCCGCGAGGCGTGCAGCAGCTCGTCCGGCACCTGCAGGATGGATTGGCGGAACAGAAAGATGCCGAACACACTCACCGCGCCTGGCACGATGAGCCCAAGATGCGTATCCACCAGGCCGAGCTTGTAGAGAAGGGCATACATGGGCGCCATCACCACCTGCCCGGGAATCAGCATGGTGGAGATCATGAGGAGCATCACGCCGCGCTTGCCCTTGAACTCATACTTGGCCAGCGCAAAGCCCGCCAACGAGGAGAAGAAGAGCTGCACCATCACCGTTGCGCCGGCCACGAAGAGGCTGTTCATCATGTTGCGCAGGAAGGGCTGCGTGGCGAAGAGATCCGTGAAGTTGGTAACGGCGATGCTGGGCAGCCGCACCGTAAAACCCGCGATGGTAAAGAGCTCGCGGCCGGGCGCGAAAAAGGTGTAGTGGAACAGGTCGTCCGGACCCTTGGTGGAGGCGGCCACCAGCCACACGAGCGGAGTGAGCGTGACGGCCGCCAACAGCGCCAGCCCCAGATAGCAGACCGCGCGCCGCACCTGCAGACCCAGGCGGCGGCTCACGCGGCGTCTCCCTTCCAGGCGCCGGTGAGGCGCATCTGCACCAGACTGATGGCCAGCACGCCCAGCGCGAGCGTCCAGCCGACCGTGGAGGCATAGCCCAGGTCACCCGTGACGAAGCCCGTGTTATAGAGATACATCACCACCGTGAGCCCCGCGTTGTTGGGACCCGCCGAGTTGCCCAGCATGATGTAGGGCAGCTCGAAAAGCTGGAACGATCCGATGGTGGAGGTAACCAGGATGAAGATGGTCACGGGCTTGATGCCCGGCAGGGTAACCGCAAGAAACTGCTGCCAGCCGTTGGCTCCATCCACCTCCGCCGCTTCATACAGGTCGCGATCCACCGCCTGCAAGGCCGCCAGGAAATAGATCATGTGGAAGCCTGCATACATCCAGAGCGAGGTGATGACCAGCGCGGGCATCACCAGGTCCGGGTTGGAGAGCCACTTGGTATCCAGCGGCACCGGCTGAACGGCGGGAATGGCCGCGTTTAGTTGCGATGTGACTCCATGGAGCGCGCGGTTCAGCAGTCCGTACTGCGGCACGAAGAGCACGCTGAAGAGCACGCCGACGAAGACCTGCCCCACGAGATGCGGCGAGAAGAAAGCCAGGCGAAACCACTCCCTGCCGCGCAGCCACTTCTGACTGAGCAGCAGGGCCAGCCCCAGCGCGGTGGGCAGTTGGGTACCCACGGCGAGCACGGCATAGAGCGCCGTGTTGCGCACGGCGGTGTGGAAGTCCGGATCCGTCAGAAGAAACCGGAAGTTAGCCAGCCCGACGTATACCTCCGAGCGCGGTCCGTTGGTAGCGTAGAAGGCCAGGATGAGGCTGCGCAGGATGGGGTAGAGGCCGAACGCCGCGAAGAGCACAAGGAAGGGCGAGACGAAGAGATACGGCGCGTAGCGGTGCTGCAGGCGAAACCAGGAGAGACCGCTGGCCGGTGAGGTCATAGGTGGCGGAACCTGTCAGAGCACGGAGCGGGGCCAAGACACCAGCACGTTCGCCCTCTGGCCGCCCATCTCCTGCAAAGTCAGTCCGTTCCGCGCAGTGATGTGTCTTGGGGCGTTTCACATAACTGTTTGCCGCTCGGAATCCAGCCTGCGCGAGCCGCAGCGCGGCCGCCCTTCCCACGGCACGAGACCCTCCCGGCGGCTTGCCCATAGCAAGCATGCGCGTGAGCAGCCGCGCCCGAGGCTCACTTCAGCAGCACGCCGAGGCAGCCTTGCGCGTGCAATGGACTTGGGCTCAACGCCAGGGGTCGTTCTCTATCAACACGTGGCCCGCGCCGAGCACCTGCCTGGGCTCGCCCTCCACCTCCAGCTCGAGCACGGTTGTCAGCGGATCGGGTGGGTCCTGCGGCAATCCGAAGATCACCAGGCGATCGCGCTCCTGCCGGAAGCCGACCTCCCATCCGTCCATCAGGCGCACCCGCTTCACCCTGCACACCAGGCCGCCTATCGCGAGCTCGGCCCCGGGCCAGCGATGCACGTGGTAGTAGAGCGTGCTGCCCTTGCGGGTGAAGGCGCCGGTAACCATCCACTCCTGCGCCATGGGATCGGTCGCCTCGTAAATGGATGGCCCGTAACGCTCAAGCCACAATCCGACCTGTTCCAGGGCCTGCTGGCACGGCGCGGGCACATACCCCTCCGGCGTCGGGCCGATATTGAGCAGCAGGTTGCCGCCGCCGGCCGCCACCTGGCGCAGCATGCGCACCACCTGCCCGGCGGATTTCCAATCCGTATCAATGGGCGTGTAGCCCCAGCTCTCGTTGAAGGTCATGCAGGCTTCCCACGCGCGCCCGCCCTGTGCCGGGGTGATGTGCTGCTCGGGCGTGCCGAAGTCCTCCGGGAGCTGAGAGCGGTCGTGGCGCACGATATCGGGCTGAAGCTGCCGCACCATGGCGTTCATCTTCGCCGATTCCCACTCTTCCACGTTGAGCGGCCACGAGACGTCGTACCAGAGGATATCCAGGGTGCCATAGTTGGAGCAGAGCTCGCGCACCTGGCCATGGATGTAGTCCACAAAGCGGCGCCTCGCCGCCTCGTCATGCTTGCAGCGCGCGCCGTCGGGATGGTGCCAATCCATCATGGAGTAGTAGAACCCAACGCGCAGGCCCTCCGCGCGCGCCGCCTCCACATACTCGGCCACCAGGTCCCTTCCGGGTCCGCGTCGGGCGGCAGTGTAGTCGGTGAGCCTGGAATCGAAGAGGCAGAAGCCCTCATGGTGCTTGGTGGTCATCACCATGTAGCGCATGCCCGCCTGCCTGGCCAGTTTCGCCCAGCGGCGCGGCGCGTTCGGCTCCGGCTTCCAGCTCTCTGCCAGCTTCTCGTACTCCTCCACGGGAATGCGCTCGCGGTTCATCACCCACTCGTGCCTGCCGAGCTGGGCATAGAGCCCCCAGTGGATGAACATGCCGAACCGTGCCGCCCGAAACCACCGAAGGCGGCGTTCGCGGTCCTGCTCCTCCGCCGTCAGATCCTGCGGTTGCTCCGTCTCGCTCGTCATGGCTCAAGCTCCCATGGGAAGTAGTCTCCTCCGCGTTCTCCAGCAGGCCGCCGCTCTCCTGCCTGCCGTCCTGCCGCAGGGCGACGAAGACAAGAGCCGCACTGCCCGGGCTTCAGCAACACACCTAAAACCTGTGAGGCCTGCACGGCTGTGGCCTGTCCGCCATGCTGTCAGCCTCTGCTCTCTTGGTGCGTGCCGGAAATTGGGGAACAGCCGCGGGAGAAGCCGCAGCCATGTGGGCCGCCAGCGCATCGGCTCCCGCCGCCAGCGAGACCGCATCCTATGCCCGCCCGGAGGTCTCTCTTGCCGCGAGGCACGCAGGCAGGCCGCCCACTGCAGCTGTCCGCACGCCTCACCTGATCTCCGGCCCGAAGCTACAAACCGTACGCCCACGCCTAACGGCGGAGGCGGATGCGCGCGTAGGAGATGCCGGGACGCCCAGCGGCATGACCCATTACGTCGAGCAGATGGGATGGCGCCGACCCGCCGCGCTCGGTGGCCGTCATGAACGAGGTAAATGGATGCTCCAAGGGCACCCGCACCGACGACCGCACGCCGCCCCGCGAGTCGAGCTCCAGCAGGCGGTTCTCGCTGACGGACCCTCCGAAGTAGGCGAACACATACAAGCGTCCATCCGGCGTGGCATGGAACCGGCCGTACCCGGGCTCCTCGGCTGAAGCGCCCTCTCCGCCCTTGGCGAGGGTGGCGCGCTGAACGACCGTGCCCTTCTCGACGATGGCCATCTCCAACGAGACGGTGAGCGGCGTTCCCGGGAAGAAGACGTCGCGCATCTGCGGATACCAGATGCTTCGCTCCAGCCAGAGAAGGTAGGCCCGTCCCCGACGATCGAGCCAGATATCCAGATTGGTAATCTGCCCGCACGTCTTTTCTCGACTGGCAACCTCTACCCACTGCCCAAAAGGCTGCCGCGTGATGTCCGGGGTCCACGCATAGAAGAGCCGCCGAAAGTCATAATCCCATGCGCGCCCCTGATTCAGCTTCAGTTTGAACTCGCGCCACTCCGGTACCGGCTCGATGATATCGGAGATGGCCAGCACGTGCGCCTGCCGGTTCCTCAGAGCCAGCACCGGGTACGCCAATCGAATGGGTTCGGGCCTGGCATATTCGGTGCCCATCGGGAAGGCCGCCCGTCCGCGCGCGGTCCACTTCTCCGAGGCATCCATCGTGCTGATGTAGTGTGCCTCGTGCCCGACGATGTTGAAGAGCAGGAGCATACGGCCGGGCCCATCCGCGCAAAGACCGCGATAGGAGTGCTCGGTAAAGGCGGGCCTGCCCTCCCAGGCCGGCTGCAGCACGAGTGGCGGCTCATCGGGCCTCTTCGCCGAAAAACGCACGACCTCCGGCCTCGAGGGGCCGTTGTACGTATCCGGAGGAGTCAGAGTCGGATTCGCCGAGAGATACAGGCGCCCATCGGAGAACGCCGCCAGCGGACACGGCTCACGCGTTCGTCCAACTTCGTCCTGGTGTACGGCGCGCCAGCCGCTGTCTGTCCGCTGATAGAGCACCCAGCGCACATTGTTGAGCGGCTTGGCATTGGGCAGTGTCTCGATACCGCTGACGAAGACGTCGTTACCCACCCTCACGATGCAGGTGCTGCCGTAGCACCAGAGCGGGCCCGCGCCATTGTCGGCGGGCCTGGGAACGTAGAGGGTCTCCTCCACTTCCACAATAGGGGCCGGAGCCCCCAGCACACAGGCCAGAATCAGGGGAAGCATAGTTGCCCTCTCTTCGCCGGTGGTTCCTGGTTTGCCTGCACCGTTCGGAATCACAGCTTGCGGCCTCACGCGCATTCCACGGTGCCCTCGACTCCGAAGTAATCCGCCTCCACGGCGCGTGCTGCTTGTCGAGGCGAGCCATTTCATCGGAGCAAAGCGCGCAGGTTTCAATCCGCACACTCTTGAATAGGCTCTCTGCAGACACACCGAGAGGAGAAACGCATGCCGCGAAGACGCGCGATGACGACCACGCGCAGGTGCCTCCGCTGCCAACGCGACTTGCCCATCGAGGACTTCCATCGCGATCTACGACGCAAGGATGGGCGCAGGCCCTACTGCGGCGAATGCGAATGGCAGCACAAGAAGACCTTACTCGAAGCAGACCCTGCCCGCCGCGAGCGCCGCCTGGAACAGATGCGCAGATGGTACGAGGCGAATCGCGAGCGCCACGTTGCCAGGGTCATGGAGCGCCGGCAGGCGCGGCAGGCCGCTGAACGAATCGCGCGCGAAGCCGCCAAAACGCGCCCTCCGCGCACGCCCCGAACAGAGAAGGAGGCCTGACTTGCACCTGCGCGCGGCCATTGCGCAGATACCCGTTACGGCGGACATCGCGGCGAACCGCGAGGCCGTCCTCCGTGGCATCGCGTTCGCGGCGGGTCAGGGTGCGGACCTTCTTCTCACACCGGAGGGCTCGCTGAGCGGCTACACGCACACGTTCGACGAGCAGGCGGTCCTTGAGGCACTGCGGCAAGTTACCGCGGCGGCCCGCGAAGCCGGCGTGGCCCTCGCTCTCGGCACCTGCTTCGTGGAGCCCGCTGACGGCCGCTGCTACAACCAGGTGCGCTTCTACAATTCCTCGGGCGAATATCTGGGCTTCCACGCCAAGCTGCTGACCTGCGGCACGCTCGCCAGACCCTCTCGCGGCGAGATTGAGGTCTTCGCGCCGGCTCCGCTCCGGACCTTCACCGTGCGGAACGTGCCGGTTGGCGCTCTCATCTGCAACGACCTGTGGGCCAACCCGATGTGCACACCCCAAGACGACCCGCACCTGACCCAGCGCCTAGCCGAGCTGGGAGCGCGCGTCATCTTACACGCGGTGAATGGAGGCCGCGGCGGCCCGCTCTCACCGCTCTGCTGGCAGTATCACGAGAGCAATCTACGGCTGCGCGCGGCGGCGGGACGGATCTGGATTGTTACCGTGGATAGCTGCTTTCCACCCGATACGCCCTGCTCGGCCCCTTCCGGCGTCGTCACTCCGGATGGAGAGTGGAAGGCGCAGGCTCCACCGATTGGCGAGCAGTTCCTGGCGTGTGACATTGACATCGGCGACTCTCGCC
>CAZGLN010000161.1:0-2787 GCA_964526545.1 uncultured Chthonomonadales bacterium | reverse complement strand
ACCCTAGTGCCGCCGTCACGAAACGCTCTCAGTAGGGATTGCGGGCAATCAGGCGGCGCACCTGGTCCGCGCGGCGCTTGAGCTCCGCCCGCACGAACTCCTCAAAGCCCTGCTCGCCGTGCGTCCGGTAGCGCTGCACGCACGCCACCAGCGCCTCCCCCAGCTTTCCCTTGGCGGTTCCGATAAACGGGCTGGTGTATTGGAACGGCACATGCGGCGCGAGCTCGGCGTAGAGGCTGCCCAGCGGCTGGTTGCTCCAATAGGCACGCGGCTCGCGGTAGCTGGGGTGGTTCCACGCCTCCTGCAGGCAGGGCAGGATGTTGGTCTCCCGGAAGCGCTCGGCCAGCTCCTCCTTGTTCAGGTAGAGGTGCAGCGCCAGCTTCCACGCCATCTCCTTGTTGGCGCAGCGTTTTGTCATCCCCAGCATGGTGCCGCCCCATGTGCTCGTGCGGCGTTCGCCCGGCCGCACCGCCGGCAGCGGCATCAGAGCCATCTTGCCGGCCATCCGCGGGATATCCACCTCAATCCCTTTTGAGCGCCAGTCCGGCGCGATGAGGCAGAGGAAGTGCCCTGCCTCCACGGCTTGAGTCAGTATCTGCCCGCCGCCGAGGCTGTCCGCTATGCGCTTGGGACCGGTAACGAGCGGCACATACCAGAGCATGGTCTGTACCGCCGCCTCGTTGTCGAATATGCACCGCCCCTCCGGATCGAAGAACCCGCCGCCGCGCTGAAAGAGAAACGTCTCCAGGTTGCCGGCGTTGCTGTCGGCAGCCTCCAGCATGAAACGCGGGAGGCGCGGATCCGAAATCTTCCGGCCGGCCTCGATGAAGGCGTCCCAGGTCGTGAGTTTCTCCGCGTCTATGCCCAGCTTCTCGAAGAGATCGCGGCGATAGGCGAGCATGACCGGGTGCACGTCGTGCGGCAAGCCGAAGATGCGTCCGCGGCTCATGTAGGGCGCGAACCGTGCCTGCACCATCCGTCGGCGCAGACCGTCGCGCTCCAGCCAGGGCGTGAGGTCCTCGAAGCCGATGTCCTCCAGGGGACCGCGAAAGAGCGCGCCGGCGGAGCTGATCTCCACCTCGACCAGGTCCGGCACTTCGAGATCCGCGAGGAAGGCCGCCTGCAGCCGCGGCACCAGCCCCCGGTTGTCCACCAACAGCAGCTGCACCTTCGTGCCGGGATGTGCCTGCTCGAACGAGGGCAGCGCCTTTAGGTAGGCGTCGTAGTGCTGCCGCGCGAAGACCCACATCGTAAGGTTCGCGGTGGTCTTTGCCGGCGGATTGGCAATAAGCCAGATGCCGGACAGGACGCCGAGCGCAAGAATGGTGAGGGCGGCTTTGCCGTAGGGAAAGCGTATCATCGTGGTGTATCTGCATTCGACACGCGCCCTCGAGAACCTGCCGCGGAGAGTGTCTACGGCCGATTCGGCTCACAAAACGTGTCACCGCGCGCATATTCCAGACCAGGTTGGTGCTCTGAAGGAGTGAACCCTCCTCGCGCGAATCGCAACCAACCAACGTACGCGGTGGTGATGGATTTGCGCACCGGCGGAGCCGCAAGTTCTGGCGCGGTGTCCCTCCGCCAGGCAAACGTTCGCAGCGTTCCAACGCCGCGGCCCACGAGAAGGGAGTACGCCGATGAGAACAAGAGAAAAGCTCTTCCTCGCTCTGCCCGCCGCCATCATGGCCATGGGATCCTCGGTGCCGCTGGCTTCCGCCCAGGTACCCGTTCGCCGAGTAACGTTCTTCACCAGCGGCGTTGCCTTCACGGAGAGGGCGGGCGAGGTGGAGGGCAGCGCCACCGTTACGCTCTCCTTCAGAACGGGGCAGGTCAACGACATCCTGAAGTCGCTGGTCCTCATAGATGAGCGCGGCAAGGTGATGCCCGCCACTCTAGCCACGCGCGACCCCATCGGCTACACGCTCGGCCGGTTCGCGGTGGATGTCTCCGGCAATCTCTCGCAGCATGAGCTGCTGGAGAAACTGCGCGGAGCCACCGCCACCGTGACGTTGGCCGACAAGCAGGAAGTGAGCGGCCAGATAGTCGGCGTGGAGAAGGGCCAGATACTCGGCGCGGACGGCAAGCCCGTTGCCGTCACCCTGCTGACACTTTTTGGAGCGCAAGGCATCACCACCGTCCGGCTGGATCCGGAACGGCCCATCCGGCTGGAGGACGCGCGGCTCAACCAGGAGCTGAAGGACGCCCTCTCCACCCTCGCCAGCGGCACGAACGATCAGCGGCGAGCCATCACGCTCCGGTTCGAGGGCGCGGGCCGCCGCCAAGTGCGCGTGGGCTACGTTACCGAGGCGCCCCTATGGAAGATGAGTTACCGCCTGGTGCTGGGCGAGAAGCCCTACCTGCAGGGCTGGGCGATGGTGGAGAATACCTCGGACGAGGATTGGAGGGATGTGAGCCTCTCCCTGGTGTCCGGCAGGCCCGTCTCCTTCATCCAGGATCTCTACCAGCCGCTCTACCTGCCACGGCCGGTGATTCCTCCCGACATCGTCGCCTCGCCCTATCCGCAGACTCATGGAGCGGACATGGAGGGACGCGGGGAGAAGAAGGAGGCCGCCGCGCCGCCGCCGGCCGCAAAGGCAGATGCTCCAGCGAGGGAAGCGCTGCGGCGCGACGCGGCCTCTTCGGAACTTCGCGGTGCGGGAGCGCCCGCCGGCGGCTTCGGCACCACGGTTGATCGCGGCCGCCGGGCCAAGTCGCCAAGGCATTCTCGAGAGACCCCTCGGGATCGAGATCGGCGATCGCTTGACCGAGTCGCCAACCGTCGTGAGC
>CAZGLN010000160.1:0-9329 GCA_964526545.1 uncultured Chthonomonadales bacterium | reverse complement strand
TCTTCTTGTATGGCGCGAGCCGCTCTGATATACTTGCCCCATGCCTGCACCTACCACAACCACCTTTCCGGACCTTGCTCGCGATCTGGCGGCCATCGTCGGACAGGATGCCGTGCTCTCGGGACCCGCCGAGCGGCGCGTGTATGACTGTGACGCCTATACCGTTGAGAAGGCAGCGCCGACCTTCGTGGTGCTTCCCCGCACCACGGAGGAGGTCGCCCGGATTGTGAGACTCTGCGCCGAGCGGAGCATCCCCTTCACTCCGCGCGGGGCCGGCACGGGTCTCTCCGGAGGCACCACGCCCGTGCGGGGCGGAGTGGTCATCTCTACCATGCGGCTCAACCAGATACTCTGGGTTGACTTGCCCAATCGCCGTATGCGCGCGCAGGCAGGCTGCGTGAACCTCAATCTCACACGGGCCGTGCAGGATCAGGGCTTCCACTACGCGCCCGATCCCTCGAGCCAGGGCGCGTGCACGGTAGGCGGAAATGTCGCGGAAAACTCAGGGGGCCCGCACACCCTGAAGTACGGCGTTACGACAAACCACGTTACGGCCCTCACTCTAGTGCTTCCGAACGGCGAAGTGGTGGAGTTGGGGAACGATACAGAGACCCCGCCGGGCTACGACCTGGTGGGATTCGTGGTGGGCTCGGAAGGCACTCTGGGCATTGTGACCGAGGTAACCGTGCGGCTTACTCCCTTGCCGGACGCCTACCGCACTCTGCTTGGGGTGTTTGAGACCATTGACGACGCCACTCAGACTGTCTCCGATATCATCGCCGCCGGATTGATGCCCGCCGCCCTGGAGATGATTGACCAGCTCATTCTGCAGGCAATAGAAGACGCATTCCACCTGGGCCTGCCGCGCGACTGCGGCGCGGTGCTGCTTGTGGAGTTGGACGGTGTGGAGGCCGGCCTGGAGAACGACGCGGAGCATGTCCGGACGATCTGCAAGCAGAACCGTGCCCGCGAGGTGCGGGCCGCAGCCTCGCCGGAAGAGCGGGCGCGGCTCTGGATTGCTCGAAAAAAGGGCATCGGCGCCGCCGGCCGCCTGGCTCCTTCCATCGTTACGCAGGACGGCGTCATTCCGCGAAGCAAGCTGCCGGAGGTGCTGCGCGAAGTGGCACGCATTGCGGCGGATCACGATGTGCGCATCTGCAACATCTTTCACGCGGGCGATGGCAACCTGCACCCCTGCGTCCTCTTTGATGAGCGCGACCCGGAGATGGTGCGCCGCGTTGTCTCGGCTGGAGAGGAGATCCTGAAGCTCTGTATTCGGGTAGGAGGCTCGGTAACGGGCGAACACGGCATCGGCATCGAGAAGATAGACATGATGCCCCTGCTCTTCTCCGAGGCGGACCTGGAGTGCATGGCGCGCCTGCGCGATGTCTTCAATCCAGACAGCCTCTGCAATCCGGGGAAGATACTGCCAACAGCGAAGACGTGCGTGGAGGTGCGCTGGCAGCCGCGTACCGCTTACGCGTGACGAAATGGGCGGGACGGCCTCTGTGGGCCGTCCCGCCCGGGATATGCAGCCTACTTGCGCCGCCAGGTGGGATCGGGGCGCGGCGGGAGATTCAGCCTCTGCCGTGTCTCGCGAATCTGCTCCGGCGAGGCAGGAGGCGAGTAGACGCCCTGGTATATCTCGACACCGTTGTACACCAGGCGCGTACCGTCGCTGCGGGCGATCGCAGCCGCAACCGGCAGGGTCTCGCGGTTGTGCTTGTAGACACCTACCGCATACAGACCGAGATACGCGAAGATCGCCGCCCGCGTAGCGACCGACGTGAAGCGCGGGCGCTTGCGGCGCGCCCACTCGAGCACGCCTATCGGCACCGCAATGAGCAGAAGCTTCGCTCCCACAAAGTATGCCGGACCTAGCTCCAGCAACCAGGCGAAGAGCGGGTTCGCTTCCAGGTTGTGTTCGCCGTCAACCCACATCATGGTTGTGATGAGGTCGGCCAGCGCCACGCATATAAGTATCCAGCTGTCACGTGCTATTTTCATGGGTGGCACCCGAGTCAGGGGTTCTATCTGCTCTCGTGCCATATGTATCGGCGCACTTCACCAACAAACGCACGGGAAAGTGCAACTCCCCTATGGAATCTGACGATGAAGGCGCATTTGGGTTCAATGTCCAGGCTATGAGCAGTCCATCGAACGCCGATTCCTCGGGCGCGCTACCTCGTCTCAACGGCGAGGCAGCCGAGGCGATTGTTAGTCCGACCACCGAACAGGAGGCGGCCGCCATCGTGCGTGATGCCTCCAGCGAGGCGTCGGCGCTGGTGCCCTGGGGTGGAGGGACGCACATCGAGGTAGGCAACACGTTGCGTGCCGAGCGCTGGATGGCACTCTCCACTGGCGGCATGCGCGGCATTGTGGAATACTCGGCTCCGGATCTGGTGATTACGGTCCGCGCGGGCACCGCTCTCGCGGATGTTTCCGCCGTGCTGGCAGAACAGAACCAGTTTCTGGCGATTGATCACCCCGCGCCGCGCTCCGCGACGATCGGCGGCATCGTGGCGGCCAACGCCCAGGGTCTCTACCGGTCCGCCTACGGGCTTCCGCGCGACCAACTGCTGGGGCTGCGCGTGGTGGCCGGAACGGGAGAGATCATCAAGGGCGGCGGAAAGGTGGTCAAGAACGTTGCGGGCTATGACCTGTGCAAGCTGTTTGCCGGTTCCTGGGGCACTCTCGGCCTCATCACCGAATGCACATTCCGCACAAGTCCCTTGCCGGCAAGGCGGGAGAACCTGGCCTTTCGCGCCGCCGACCTCCACCAAGCGCTAACCGCTGCGGTCGGTCTTTACGAAATGCGCTCTGATCCGCTCTTCGCCCTGGTCTGCTCGAATCCGGCGGCGGAAATTCACATCGGCCTGGCCGGAGGCACGGAAGCGGTGCAATGGAAGCGCGGGCGGATAGTGGATACGCTGCGCGCGGCAGGCATGGAGGAGATCCCTGCGTGCGAGGAGCCGCTGAACCACGCCGAAGCCACGCTCCAGGCACACGGCACTGTGCGTGGCAGGTTCACGCTGCGCCCTTCCTGCTTGCCGGATCTGGCGATAAAGTTGGCCCAACGCGGTGCGTGTGTGGCAGCACAGGCGCTACCAGGCCAGTTGGACTTCTCGCTTGAGGCGAGCACGCTTTCCGAGTTGGAGTCCGTGGCCTCCGCGGCGCCGCCCGGCGCCAGTCTTGTCTGGCTCGCGCTGCCTTCGGAACTCAAGCAGAAGATAGACGTGTGGGGACCCGTGCGCGCCGACTTCCCGTTGATGAAGGGGATAAAGGCCGCCCTGGATCCGCACGGCGTCTTCAGCCCCGGCCGCTTCGTGGGAAGGCTCTGATGGCCGCTCAGGACCCCACGGTGCACGACGTCGCGCATGCCGACCCAGACGAGAAGGCCGTTCGCTGCATCCGCTGCGGCTTCTGCCTGGATGCGTGTCCCACGTTTCGGCTTACCGGCAACGAAGCCGCCTCTCCGCGGGGGCGCATCTATCTCATGCGGTCTGTTTCGGAGGGCGTACTGCCCATAAAGGACGGCGTGCTGCAGTACCTCGACTCCTGCCTGGGATGCCGGGCATGTGAAACAGCATGCCCCTCCGGCGTGGAGTATGCCTCCATCCTCGAGCACTACCGCGCGCGTATCGAGCAGTCCGACGCGCGCCCCTCGGTTCAGCGCTGGGCCAGGAACCAGCTCCTGAACACCCTCACAAGTCCACGCCGATTGCGCTTGCTCCTTACCATGGGGCGGGCATTCAGCGGGCTTCTCGGCCGCAGCGGAACGCTTCCCAGGCCCCTCGCAGGTCTGCTTACCGGCGACCCGCGGTCACGCATCACGCTGCCGGCGATGAGTACAAGAGGTCGCCCACGGCTGCTGCCGGAGCGTCACGCCGCCCTGGGATCTCGCCGGGCAACGGTTGCTGTGCTGGAGGGCTGCGTTATGCGCGTGCTCTATGCCGGCATCAACGAGGCCACGGTACGGGTGCTGCAGCAGAATGGTTGCGAGGTACTCACCCCACGCGGCGCCGGCTGCTGCGGAGCCCTGGACGCGCACGCCGGCCGGCTTGAGCAGGCCAGGGCGCACGCCCGCGCACTGATTGACGCGCTGGAACCGCTGGATTTCGACGCCCTGGTTATCAACTCGGCCGGCTGCGGCTCTACGGTGAAGGAGTATGGCGAGCTTCTAGCCGACGATGCCGCCTACAGCCGGCGCGCCGCCGCGCTGGCGGCAAAGACGAGGGACATATCGGAATTCCTGGTGGAGTGCGGGCTGGCAGCTCCCACGGGCAGACTGGAAGTAACGGTTGCCTACCACGATGCGTGCCATCTCGCCCATGGCCAGAAGATTACCGCTCAGCCGCGCGCCCTGCTGAGAGCCATTCCCGGCCTGCGGCTGGTGGAGCTGCCCGAATCGGATACCTGCTGCGGCAGCGCCGGCATCTACAACCTCACGCAGCCGAACATGGCCAAACGGCTGCTCGACCGCAAGTGCGAGCGCATACTGGCCACCGGCGCCGCAGTAGTGGCCACGGCCAATCCGGGCTGCCTCGCCTGGATCGAGCAGGGAATGCGGGAGCGAGGAGCAACCGTGCGCGTGCTGCATCCCGTCGAGCTGCTGGATTCGGCTTACCGCCAGGTGCCTCTCTGAGCCGCCGGGGCTTTAGGTGGCTCCCGGAGGCTGGGGAGCATCCGGCGGTATTTCGTTGACCAGCGCCATGTACTCCCGCGGGTTCGCCGACCTCTCCAATCCGTCCTGGTAGGTGATGATGTGGTTGTTGTATAGATCCGCCAGCGCCTGGTCCAGCGACTGCATGCCGTGCCGCTGGCCGGTCTGTATGAGCGAGGTTATCTGGTAGCTCTTGTTCTCTCGGATGAGGTTGCGCACGGCGGAAATGGCTACCAGAGTCTCGAAGGCGGCCACCCTTCCCGTGCCGTCCGCGCGCTTCACCAACGTCTGGGAAATAACCCCCACAAGATTGACGGCCATCTGCATCCGCACCTGCTGCTGCTGGTGCGTTGGAAACACATCAATCACGCGGTCAATGGTCTGCACCGCGTCCGTGGTGTGCAGGGTGCCGAAAACCAGGTGTCCGGTCTCCGCGGCGGTGATGGCGAGGTGGATTGTCTCCAAGTCACGCATCTCGCCAATCAGGATGACGTCCGGGTCCTGCCTCAGCACGAACTTCAGCGCGTTCGCGAAGGAGAGAGTGTCCGTGTCCAATTCGCGCTGGTTAATCAGCGCCATGTTGTCTTCGTGGATGAACTCCAGGGGGTCTTCCACGGTAACGATGTGGAGCGGGTAGTTATGATTGATGTAATCAATCATCGCCGCCTGCGTCGTGGACTTTCCGGAGCCCGCCGGCCCGGTTACAAGTACGAGACCGCGGGGCCGCTCGGCGAAATAGCGGCAGACGCTGGGCAGACCGAGCTCCTCCATGGACTGAATGCGGAGCGGAATCACGCGAAAAGCGGACTGCACGTTCCCGCGCTGCTGGTAGACATTGCCGCGGAAGCGTGCCAGGCCGGGAATTTCATAGGCGAAGTCCAGCTCCAGCTCCTCATCGAATCGGGAGCGCTGGGCCTCGCTCAGCACCGCCAGGGAGAGCTGACGCGCCGTGGTAACGTCCAGCGGCTCCATGTCGAGCTGGATGAGATCGCCATGGATTCGTATGATGGGCGGGCTCTCCGCCTTGATGTGGAGGTCGGAGGCCCCGTAGTGCACCGTTGTGTACAGCAGCTGGTCTATCGTGACCATCGGCCTCTATTCATTAGCCCGGATTATTGCTGCGTCGGCGCCCCTCGCTCCATCCAGCGCTTATAGCGCGTTTCGAAGTCGAAGGGGTTGCTGGATTTGGCCTGGGCATCTTCAAAGGTAACCAGACCCGTGGTGGCCAGTTTGAGCAGGTCCGAATCGAGGGTCTGCATGCCGAACTGGCTGCCTGTCTGGATATCGGTGTACATCTGGTACGTCTTTCCCTCGCGAATGAGCGTGCGTATCGCGGGAGTGCAAACCATCACCTCAAACGCGGCGCACCGGCCCGTGCCATCCGCTCGCGGGAGCAGCGTCTGAGAGATGACAGCCTGCAGTGTGACCGCGAGCTGCGTGCGAATCTGCTGCTGCCTCTCCGGCTCGAAGACATCAATGATGCGGTCCACGGTCTGGGGTGCGTCGGTCGTGTGCAGCGTGGCAAACACCAGGTGCCCGGTCTCTGCGGCAGTGATGGCGAGGCTGATGGTCTCAAGATCGCGCATCTCTCCCACGAGAATGATGTCCGGGTTCTGACGCATCACGTGCTTGAGCGCCGCGGCGAATGTGTGGGTGTCCACACCAATCTCGCGCTGGTTTATGGAGGCCATCTTGTCCCTGTGCAGGTATTCAATGGGATCCTCGATGGTCATGATATGCTTGGGACGCCGCTCGTTGATGTAATCAATCATTGCCGCCAGCGACGTGGACTTGCCCGATCCCGTCGGCCCCGTAACCAGAATGAGCCCGCGCGGCAGAAGGCACAGATCCTTCACCACGGGGGGCATGCGGAGGTCGTCCGTGCTCCGGATGATGAAGGGAATAACGCGCATCACGGCGCCGATATGCTGCTGCTGGCGAAAGACATTCACTCGGAAGCGCGCAAGGCCCGGCACGGCATACGACATGTCGAGTTCAAGGTTCTGCTCGAAGCGCACCTGCCGGTCCGCGTTCATCATCGGCATCACCAGGTCGTACATGTCGCGGTCGGTCAGGGTGGGCATATCGCGCACGCGCTCGAGCCGTCCGTGTATACGGAACACGGGCGGCTCCCCGACGCGCAGGTGCAGGTCGGATGCTTCGCTGGAGACCAGCATATGCAGGAGATCGTCTATGTGGAGCATTGCGCTGCTACACCGTTACCATCCGCTCTGGGTTATCCCGTCAACTGTGTTCCGCGTTATCGTCGCAGCATCTGGCGCATTTCGGTGTAGTTGCCGGCGCTGGCCAGAGCTTCCTCCGCCGTAATCACCCCCGCACGCACGAAGCGCAGCAGGCACTGATTCATGGTCTGCATGCCCCAGTAGGTCTCCTGCCCGGCCTGCCTGATCTGCGAGTAGATATCCTCGGACTTGCCCTCTTCCAGCATCTTGGCGATAGTGGGAGTCACCACCATCACTTCCACCGCAGCCACGCGGCCCTGCCCGTCGGCCCGCGGCAGCAGCTTCTGCGACACCACGCCGCGCAAGGAGATGGAGAGACGCAGCCAGAGCATCGGCCGCTCGTGCGGGGCGAACATGTTGGAGAGGCGGTCCAGGGTCTCGGCCGCGCTGGAGGTATGCACCGTTGCGAAGACGAGGTGGCCCGTCTCGGCCGCCTGCAGCGCAACGTTCATCGTCTCGATGTCGCGCATCTCGCCGATGAGAATGACATCGGGTGCCTGGCGTAGCACGCGCTTCAGGGCTTCCTGGAACGAATCGGTATCAATGCCCACCTCGCGCTGGCTGATGATCGCCATCTTGTCCTGATGTACGTACTCGATGGGATCCTCGATGGAGACGATGTTCACCCGCCGCGACTCGTTGATGAGGTTGATCATCGCGGCCAGCGTGGTGGACTTGCCAGATCCGGTCGGTCCCGTCACAAGCACCAGTCCGTTGCGGCTCTTGGTGAACTCGGCCAGGGTCGGCGGCATGCCCAGCTCTTCAAGCGACCGAATGCGCATGGGAATGAGGCGGTTGGCCATGCCCACCGTGCCGCGCTGCATGTAGATGCTGGAGCGAATGCGGTAGATCTCCCGGAACGTGAAGGCCAGGTCCATCTCGTGATGGCGGTCGAATTCCTCAATCTGGCGACCGCTCATCCTGCTGTAGGCGATGGCGCGAGTCTCGTCCGGAGTGAGCACATCGAACTCTGTTACCTTGATACGGCCATGCAGCCGTATCGCGGGCCGCGCGTGCGCTCGGATAAAAAGGTCCGAGGCATCCAAATCCGCGGCATACTGCAGAAGATCGTCAAGCTCCGGCACTATTCACTCCTTTTTCGACCTCTGTGCCCGTCTGCATGCTCCCGGCGGGCTCGGCCCCAGGCAAAGAGAACAGCGAATGTGGCTACTGCAGCCAGCGATGCCGCCAGGAGCACCAGCGCATACGGATTGACTCTTCGCTGCGGCGCCTGCAACTCCTGCCCTGCAGCGGTCTGGTCCCGAGTCTCGTGCAGCGGCAGTTTCGGAATGCTGGCGCCGCCGGCCTCTATAGAATACCGGTACGGCCCGCCCTCTTGAATCAGGTCAAGACGAAACCCATCGGCCGCGAAGTGCCTAAGCCCACGAAAGGTGCTGTCAGCCGGCACCATGAACAGCAGATCGAGCCGCCCGAAGCCCGCGAACGCCTCCACCAGTGGCTGCAGCCAGAACGCCCCATCCGTGTAGATGGGCCCTCCCACCAGCCACGCCGTCGCCTCTGTCTGCGCCGCGTTGTTCCCGCGTGGGGCCTCGCCCGTTCGCGGGTCCACGTCCTTGATGTTGAGCCCGGACAGATCCCACCGTCCCGCGGCGGCCAGGGTACGGAGTTTGTCGCGCACCTCCGCGTGCGGCACTTGCCGTGCAAAGGTAGCTGAGACAAGTGTGGCGCTGCGACCCGGCTGCACAAGCACAAGCACATCCGGCGCGGGGCGCTGGGCGCTTGCTCTCCATGGAGCGACCACCAGCAGAATGGTCACGAGCCATGTCCAGCTTGAAGCACACCGTGGCAGAAAGTCTTTCACTCGTGCCTTGCGCGCTCCCGCGCCCTAACATACTCCGCCAGCCCAGAGAGCAGCGCTACGGCTGCGGCGGCCTGCACCGCCAGCATTCCGATTGGAACAGCCTGCACCGTGTGATCGCCCGTCGGAACCCAGGCAAGAACGGCATGCCAGATCCAGGTGACGGCGCCGTACGCCGCCGCTCCGGCAGCGCAGCCCAGACTCACCTGCAAGAGCCGCTCGCTGCGCAGCCGTATGGCAAGCCACCCGACAAGGAAGGCCGCAACGGGCAGTCCCACCGCACCGGCAGCGAGACTCTGGCGGCCGTGCAGCAAATCAACGGAGATGGTCGTGCCCAGGTAGATGCAGCAGAGCACTGCGCCCGCGCTTGGACCCAGGAGCACGCCGCTCAACAGCGCCGCCAACAGCCTGCGGTCAGCAGGGGCTCCCTGACCAGAGGCATCCAACGCAAAGCCGGCCACGCACAGAAGGCCTCCCAAGCCGAGCCACAGACTTCCCAGGGTAGACGCGGAGGCGGAAGCACGCCATGCCGCGAGGGGCATGGCGGTGAGTGTGGTGGATTGCGAGGAATCGCGAGAAGTAGCCCGGCGCTGCATCCTTACCT
>CAZGLN010000159.1:0-9335 GCA_964526545.1 uncultured Chthonomonadales bacterium | reverse complement strand
GTTCCGGAGGCCTCACTGCCAGGCTCCTAACTGCCCTCTCCGCCGGCCTCGGAACACGGCGGCTGCTTCGGTCGTCATTCAGGCGGATTGGCGGTACAGCACCGGACAGACCGTTGATCCACCACTGGCCCTTCCGCGGTGGGCGCCGTCCCCAAGTGGGGTGTGGTCCGCTTGCAGAAGGCAGCTGCCGGGCTGCGGTCTTGGGGGGAAGGCCGCGGCCCGGCACGGGTTCCTGTCATAATAGGCCAGCTCTCTCACGGGTCGGCCCATTGAATCAGGTGAACCAGGTTGCAGCACAGCCGCGCACGCCGCGCTTGCTGGCTCGAGATCTCTCGGCGGGCTACGGTCGCGGCGCGGTGCTGCACTCGGTCTCCATAACGCTCCACTCGGGCGAATTGGTGGGGCTGGTGGGCCCGAACGGCGCAGGCAAGTCCACCCTCCTGCGTGTTCTCTCCCGAGCTCTGCCCGCTGCATCCGGCGAACTCCAACTCGAGGGCCGCCCCCTTCACCGATTCTCCTCACCGGAAATCGCCCAGCGCATCGCGTTCGTTCCGCAGAGCGAGCCCACGCTCTTCGAATTCACCGTGCGCGAGGTGGTGCTCATGGGGCGCTACGCGCACATACGCACGCGTTCGCGGGAGTGTGACGAGGACTACAGCGCGGCGGTGCGAGGGATGGTCGCCACGGATACGCTCCATCTTGCCGAGCGGCCCATCACGGAGCTCTCGGGCGGCGAACATCGGAGGGTGCTGATAGCGCGGGCGCTCGCGCAGGAGGCACCGGTGATGCTCCTGGACGAGCCCACGGCCAATCTGGATATCTCTCACCAGGCCGACGTGCTGCGGCTGGTTCGCGGGCTGGTGGATAGGGAGGGCGTGGCGGCGATCGCGGCACTGCACGATCTGAATCTGGCCAGCGAATACTGCGATAGGATAGCGCTGATGGCGGGGGGGCGCATCATCGCGGAGGGAGCGCCGAGGGAGGTATTCACGGAGACCCTCCTGGAGCGCGTCTACGGCTTGGAGCTGAAGGTCATTCGCAACCCGGCCTCGGGTCAGCCGATGGTGCTGCTCCCTGGACAGGACCTGGACAGCGAGGGGACCCGCCGCATCCGGGTGCACGTGGTCTGCGGCGGCGGGTACGGCTCGCATCTGTTGACACAGTTGGCGCGAAGGCAGTATACGATTACCGCGGGAGTGTTGAACCGGCTGGATACGGACCATGAGACGGCGCGCGCACTGGGTCTGCGCTGCGTGGAGGAAGCGCCCTTCTCGCCGATAGGTCAGAACGCTCGCGAGGAGTGCGCGGCACTGATGGCCGAAGCCGATGCGGTGGTGATTGCGGAAGCGCCCATCGGCAGCGGAAATCTCGCCAACCTGGATCTGGCGGCCGAAGCGCGAGCGAAGGGGGTTGCGGTGGTCTTGTACGGCGCGACAGAGCCGGAGGAGCGCGACTTTACGTCGGGTGAGGGCGCGCGGATCTGGCGCGCTATGGAGAGTCGGGGAGCGCCGAGGGCGCGCGATTTTGCTGAGCTTGACGCACTTCTTGAGCGGATTACTGTGGAGCGAAGGGAGCCCAGCGGATGAAGGTCCTCGTGGTGGATGATGAGCAGCCCATTGTGGATGCCGTAACCTACAGCCTCCGTAAGGAAGGCTTTCAGACGCTCGCCGCTTACGATGCCGATCAGTGCCTGGAGCTCGTGCGGACGGAATCGCCGGACCTGCTCATTCTGGATGTGATGCTGCCATCGGCGAGCGGATTCGATGTGTGCCGCGTGCTCCGCGGGCAGCGCGAGATCCCCATCATCATGCTCACGGCGCGCGCCGAGGAGACGGACCGCGTGGTTGGCCTGGAGTTGGGCGCGGATGACTATGTAACCAAGCCTTTCTCCATGCGCGAACTGGTGGCCCGCGTGAAGAGCGTGCTGCGCCGCACCTCCGTTGCCGACATGCGCAGTCGGGAAGAAGTTCTGCGGTCGGGTCCGGTGGAGATAGACGGCGCAAAGCACGTGGTGACGGTGCGCGGCAGCGTGGTGGACCTCGCTCCGAAGGAGTACGAGCTGCTGCGGTTCCTGGTGAGGAACGCGGGTCAGGTCTTCTCGCGGCAGGTGCTGCTCGATCGCGTGTGGGGCGCGGATGCTTTTGTCGGTGATAGGACCGTGGACGTGCACATCCGCTGGCTGCGGGAGAAGATCGAGGCGGATCCCTCCAATCCCAGGCTGCTGCAGACCGTACGTGGCGTAGGCTACCGATACGCACCGGCCGAATAGGGAGCGGGGCGGTCGTGACGGAGTATCTGGATATCGTCCTCGGTCTGAGCGGAGCCGCCGCGGGCATGGGCTTCGCCTGGCTGGCGCATCGTGAGCGCGTGCGCGCCGAGGACCTTGAGCTGCAGGCATCCAGGGCGCAGCGGGAACAGAGGGAGTGCGAGGACCGCCACCGCGCCGAGCAAGCGGCCGCCGAGGCGCTGCTCGCCTCCGTACTCGAGAACTGCGGATCGGGTGTGATTGTGCTCGATGGCGCAAACGCCGTGGTGCGCACGAATGACGAGGCCGCTCGCCTGATAGGACAGCCACGCGGCGTAATCGAGGGGCGGCCCTTGATGGAGACCGCTCTCTCCGGTCCGCTGAATGACCTCTGCCTGTTGGCCGCGGAGCAGCGAAATCGCGCAAGAGCCGAAATCAGCCGCTTCGGCGCCGGCGATCATGCCGTCATCGCCTCGGTGAGCCCGGTCGGATCGAGCCCGCAGCGCTTCCTGGTGGTCCTGCAGGACGTAACGGAGCTGCGCCGGCTGGAGACTATCCGCCGCGACTTTGTGGCCAATGTCTCGCACGAGCTTCGCACACCGCTTGCCTCCATTCGCGCCATGGCCGAAACGCTGCAGGACGGCGCGCTGCAGGACCCGGAGGTTGCCCATCGGTTCCTGAACACCATCATTGACGAGGCACAGCGCCTGACCCGCATCTCCGACGATCTCCTGGTTCTGGCCGATGCGGAGTCGCGCCCGCCTGCGCGCCCTGCGTTCTCGCTGGCGGGCCTAGTGCGGGCCGTGGTTGAGCGTCTGCAGAGCCAGGCCGCCGCCGCGGGCCTTACGCTGACCGCCCAGACCGAGGAGGACCTGGAGGCCTACGCCCACCCGGACCAGATAGAGCAGGTGGTGCTGAACCTGGTGGACAATGCCATCAAATACACGCCCGCGGGGGGGCGCGTAGCCGTGCGTGCATGGCGTGACAACGGAGCCTGCTTCGTGAGCGTGCAGGATACCGGCATCGGCATCATGAAGCAGCACCAGTCCCGCATCTTCGAGCGGTTC
This sequence comes from uncultured Chthonomonadales bacterium, assembly GCA_964526545.1. Classification (GTDB taxonomy): domain Bacteria; phylum Armatimonadota; class Chthonomonadetes; order Chthonomonadales; family CAJBBX01; genus CAZGLN01. The sequence continues at coordinate 6,023 of CAZGLN010000159.1, read as the reverse complement.
TATCGAGTGGACAAGGCACGCTCTAGGGCGTCCGGCGGCACGGGATTGGGGCTCTCCATCGTGAAGAACATCGTGGAAGGCTACGGAGGGCGCGTCTGGGTGGAGAGCGAGCACAATCGCGGCTCTACCTTCACATTCTCCTTGCCCTTGCCCGGACATGCGGCCAACTAGCCCGCGCTAGACTCCCCAGCGTTTGCGCATTTCCGACATGGGCACCGGCGTGCCCTTCATCCATGCGTAATGGGCAGGCGGATTCGGGCCCATCCAGCGCTCGTCCACCGGCTCGTCCGCGCGTTGATAGCGGGTATCCGCCGAGAGGCGATAGCGGTTGGAGACGTTGGTCAGCGAGCCGTGCATGGTGTACATGCCGAACACCAACACGTCGCCCGCCTGGAACTCCTCGGTCAGCCAGGGACCGCCGTAGCGGTCCACCATCTCCACGGGGTCCGTGGAGAACCAGCCGGCTACATTGTCTCGGTCCACGTCCATCTCGCCGTAGGTCTGTTTGAGCTTCTCGATGCGGTGAGAACCGGCGAGAACGGCAAGCGGCCCGAGCTCAAAGGGCACGTCGCCGATAGGTGTCCAGCAAGTGAAGAGGCTGCGGGTTCCTCGGCCCATATAGACCACGTCAAAGTGTGCGCCGGTAAAATCTCCCGGGCCCACCACGCGCAGCCACTTGTAGTCCAACGTGAGGACGGGTCCCTGGAGCAGGTCCGCGAAGAACTCCATGATTTCGGGCGACTCCACCACGTCGAGGAACACACGGCTGCGCGTGTGCGTCTTCGAGCCTCCAAGGAATCGGCCGGTTGCTCCCGCTTTCACCACGGCTTCATCCAGAGGGTGGTTCAGGTCAATCTGTCCGTTCGCCGCCAGGTCCTCCAGGAGGGCACGCCGCGCGGCCCTCACGCGTTCAGGGGACTGAAGGCCGCGGAGCAGCAGGTCCCCCTCCTCGCCGAGCTGCTGCTGCAGCCCCGCCGGACTTCCGAGCAGGCTCGTTGCCTCGCGCATCCGGTCCAGGTAGGGTCCGCCCAACTCCAGTTCGGCGTTTGCCATGGTCAATCGCATGGGTGTGCACCTCCCACCGCGAAGTATCTGGCTAGATTGTGCGGCGATTACGCGGGTTCCTTCATTCAGACGGCTCAGGAAGCCACGCCTATTCGGAGCCACTCGCGCAGAAGGAACCAGATGCGCTCGATAAACACGCTCATGCGCGTCATCACCGTGTTGCCGAAGAAGACCCCGAAGGTGACCATGAGGCAGAGCCTCCCAAAGCGCGAGGCCCCGCGGGCCGCGGCCCCCTTGTGCTCCACGGAGAAGAAGAAGTAGGAGAGGACGCTCAGCACGATAATCAGGAACAGGACGTTGTTGATGGGGTTGTTGAAGGCCGTCATCTCGGAGGCGGGTACGTAGGGCGATTTAAAAGAGGCGAGTATCTGCGGGAGCTTATCGTTGATTTCCGCCTTGAAGGCCAGTCCCGCGCCCGCACCCACCGTGAGGCCCATCACCATCCGCGAGAGCCAGACCGTGCGCGGGTGGTAGAGCCCATACCAGAGGAGGCCGAGCAGGGCCGCCAAAAGGCCCATGGCCACGGGGACCGCTTCGCCGTTCTGCCATCCCTCCGATAGTGGTCTCCACCACTTGGGCAGGATGACGTCGGTGATGGTGGCCGCCAGGCCGAAACCCACGCCGAGGCCCAGCAGGATGTGCTCCGCGAACCGATAGACCCTGTTCTCGCGGTAGAGGAACGAGAAGACCGCCAGCGTGGCCACGGCCGCAAGCCAGATGACGAGCCCGCTGATGGTGAAGGGGCTGACAGGGTGCGGGAGCATGTGCATCAGCGCGACTCCGCCCGGCGGCGAGAAGCCAGGTAGCCGATATTGCCCACCAGCACCGCGAGGATGATCAACAAGTGCCCGAAGGATTGCGCTACCAGAATATCCACTCCTTTGCGCGGGCCGAGCACCAGCATCTCGTACTCCGCGCCGCCGCGGGCGCCCACGAGCATGCCGACTATCTGTCGTGAATCGATATAGGAGTAGGTGGTTGTGGAGTGGATGGCGGCCATGGCGAAGGCCACGTTGGTGCCATACACGCCCTGTACGAACTGCAGGAACTCCACGGTTGGGTTGTAGCCGATGCTGATGAGGAGATGGAACGAGGTGGCGTCGCGCACCCCTTTCAGCATGGGTATCTGGGCTGCCGGCGTGCCGCGAACGTCCGCAAGCATGGTGCCAGGAAAGTCGCGTGCCATGGACTGCACGCCGAAGGCGAGTTGGCCGCCTGGAATCTTGAAGCCAGGTGCCCCCGCTCGATCTTGAAGCCGAAATCTACCCAGTGCTCCCCATACGTGCGGCCGTGTCTCCTGGCGGCGGCCTCTATCTGCCGGTTGTAGAAAGGCGGCGAGGCAGGGTTTGAGGTCCAGATGACAAAGGGAATGCCCTTGCTCATCAGGTGCTCGATGAGCGCGTTGGACTGCGCCTCGCACTCACCGATGGTACCGGCATCCCATGTGCTGTGCAGCATCACCAGTTTGCCGGGCGGGGTCTCCTCCACGGCCCGATAGACGCCCAGCGTTTCGCGCGAGGGAGGTATCGGCGGGCGCATGTGCACAAAGACCGGCACGGCCACCATCACCGCGAGCAGAAGGTAGAGCACTCTGCGGTCCAGGTTCTGCAGGCGGTCAGTCCAGTTCACAGTTGGCTCCCGTTGCGCGTCATGCGCCGCGCGAGGTTGGCTGACATCGCCAGACCGGAGGCAGTGCGGCGAGGTTCTAGCATCGCAATCAATCCACCCGCATCATGGCGCGGTCCAGACTGAGCCATATCCGCACGGCCGTCGCAAGGGCTCCCACGAAGACACCGAAGTTGACGGCTCGCACCACGGCGTTGTTGGCCACGAAGAGCACCCACGCCATCACCGAGGGTATCTGGACTGGCTCGGGGAGCCACTGGGTCAGCAGATGGCCGATGGGAACCTGGCCCAACATGATGAGAACGGCGGAGCAGGCCATCAATGTTGCCTCGAGGTTACGCACGCGGAACGCGCGGTAGGAGGCGGAGACCAGGTATGCCGCAAGAAGGGAGAACATGGCTGCGCCGAGCGGCTGAAACAGGCCGTAGAAGAGCACGCGGTACGCCTGCTTGCCCGCATCGTCCGCGGATGCGTCCGGATTCAGCCGGTCGTAGAGGGTTACGGTGGTCATGGCGATGACCGCAACGAAGAATGCGGCGCTCTCCGGCCACGCGGGCGCCCTCCTTCGGATGCGGCGGCCATGCACCAGGGCGAGGCTGATCAGGCCCAGGCCGATGGAGAACGCGCCGACCGCCACAATCAGGTTATCTACTTGTCCACGTACGGGGGAGAGCAGGGTACTGCGCGGCGCTGCGCCGGGTTCCGCCGCGGCGGCATCTTCCATCCGGAAGATCGTTGGCACGCGTGCCCCGTCCACGCTCTCCGTATGCCCCGCGGCCACCCTTGTGAGCCCGTCCAGGCGACGTTCTGTGTAGAGGAGGGTAGCCAGACGCTCAACGTCCGCGGGGAGCGGCCGGATGTCCAGGGCGCGGTAGCGGGCAACACGGGCATCGAGAGGTTCCAACTTGGCTGGGCCGTGCCATCCGATGCGGATGGGCTCCTCGCGGAGTGCTCCGGTCTCCGGGTTCACGCGGGCTGTTGAGATGTAGGCCGGCGCGCCGAGGTTGTCCCTCTGCGTAATCCAAGCCCGCAGTCCACCGTCCCATTCGACGACGCTGATGGCTTCGATGCTCCCGCCCTGGGGCGGCACGATAACGGGCTGGGGGTGTTTCCGCCACATGCGTCCATCCATGGAGGTGGCGTAACCCACCTGACCGTACGCACCGCGCCGTCCCACATACCACATGCGCCACTCACGGCTCATGCCGCGCCCAGGTATCACCGAGACCCACGTGATGCCGGCAAGGTCCCATGTGCCCGGACCGCGCGGAAGCACCGCCCTGGGCAGCGGCTGCCACTCCCAAGGGGACCGTCCGCGCACCGCCATGCAGACTTGCGGCAGGCGGTTTCCCCAGCCCAGGCCGATGTAGTAGATGGTGTCCGGCCCAGCGAAGTGCGGTACGAGGGCTCCCCAGTAGTCATCCTTGCGGTTGTAGGACGGCGAGATGAGCGCCCGCGGCGGTCCCTCGGCCTGCAAGGGGGAGAGGCCAGCCAGCGGTCTTCCGACAATGCGCGGTGCCGAGTCGCCCCTCTTCGCGGAATAGATGAGCATCCAGCGGGCGGCCCCGCCTTCAAATGGGCCGGCGATATCGCCGGAAGCCGCGCCGCTGCCATCCAGAGCGCCGCCCACCCAGGGAGGCACCACGAACTCGAGCACGTAGTAGAGCCCGGCCAGGAACGTAACGAGAGCGATGACGCGACGCCGCATCTAGCGACCCATCAGCCCGATGATCGGACTGAAGCCATCCGCGACCTGGCCCGTCAGCGTGTACCAGGTGGTCAGGGCAACACCGATAACCAGGAGCGTGCCCAGGACCGCCTTGCCGATATCCTGCGCAACCAGGCTCCCAAGCATAGTCGGCTCACGCGAGAGGTAGGCGCCGGCGGCGTAGAGCTCCTCACCGATGATGGTGTAGTCGCACGCCGTAAGGAAGAAAGGCACTTGGAAGAAGGAATCCGTGGCGGCGACCTGGATGGCTCCCACGCGGTTGCCGGTCTCCGCCATCAGCAGCGATTCAAAGCCGTAGGAGCCGAAGTAGAAGACCGCTGCCACATGCTCGCGCTCCATGATGCCGGCGACCGCCCCGGCGAAGGCGTTCTGATCGCCGGAGAGGTAGAGCACATCGCCCGGATCGTAGAGCTCAGGGTGTCCCTCGGCCGCGAAGGCGTCGCGGACGGTGTCTTGCGCCACTGGGAAGACGGGAGCGTAGGCGATGGGCACGATGATGCGGATGCCGAAACGGGCGCACTTGCGCACGGCGTACTCGAGGGCGGCAAGGCCCGCGTAGGTGGACATGGCGCCGAGATCGGCAAAGCCGGGACTGAAGAGGATGGGCCGGCCCATCTCCGTGGCGCGGCCCAGCGCGTCATCCAGGTGATCCAGTCCGGCGATGCGCCGCAGGCGCATGGGCCTGCCGCGCCGCGCAGCCAAAATGCGCGTGATGATGGTGCCGCACAGAAAGGCCAGCAACAGGCCGCCGGTCCAGTTCGCGTGCTCCATTTGGCAGAGGGTGTAAGCGGACTCAGGCCCCTACGTTGAAGAGCGATTCGTCCAAATCGGTGTTGATGCGGTACGAGGAGTAGGCCACCACTCCGGCCACGGTATCGGCTGATGTGCGGACCTCCATGCGAGTCGGCAGCCACAAGCCGGGTTCAATCTCCTTGACGTCGTGCATAAGGAAGCGCGCCCGCAGATTGCCTCCGCTGTCCAGCCAATCGCGCCGCATGATCACGCGAGTCTGCGGGTCAATCCAGCAGATGTATTTCAGGCTCGCGTCGTTCTTGTAGGTAATCTCGAAGACCCACATCTCACGGTCTTGCAGCCGCTCGGTGCGCAGGTACTTTCCTTCAATCTCGGGCATCGTGGCGCGCGTGAGCAGCCCAACATCCAGCAATGTGGGCCGACGGCCGACGGCGGCTCCAAGATCGTCACGTCGGTTGATGCCGAGCGCCGGCACACGGATGCGCCGTGCCGCGCCATTCACAACGTAGAGACCGAGGCGATTCTCCACGCGCAGCTTGTGCGGATCCTTGTATTGGAGCGTGATATCGCGCAGCCTGTAGAGCGTGGCGAAGTCGCGGTTGATCTTCTCCAACTCCGCGGGCGCCACCTGGATGGTGGTCACCTGGGCGGTGAGATCACGCACCTGGTTTGCGGCAACTTGCTCAAGCGATGGGCTCTGGCCATGGCCCGCGGCTGGCGGGAGCAGGGCGGCGAGGTACACGCACACGACAAGGAAAGTTAAGAAGACGCGCATGAGCATGGGGGTCCGTCTTTGGGTTACGGCAGTATAGAACCATAGAGGCCCAGCGTCAACAGGAGCCGAGCGCGT
>CAZGLN010000158.1:0-9421 GCA_964526545.1 uncultured Chthonomonadales bacterium | reverse complement strand
ACGAGCGGCGGTATCGAAGAGGGAGGTGGGCGCGACGGAGCGCCTCCAGAATGTGTAGAGGCTGCGCCGGTAGAGGGCTTCGCCGTGATCCTGCTGGTACGTGATCTTGCCGTAGCTGAAGTCTTCCCACACACCTTCCGGTTGGTAGGGCTTGACCGGTGGGCCTCCCACTCTGTTTACAAGCAGCCCGGAGAGCGCGAGCGCCTGGTCACGCAGAACGAAGGAGGGGAGCCGATACCGGGGCGCGCGGGCCAGCAGGCGGTTCATCGGGTCCCTGGTTCGGAGGTCGGCACGGTGTCTTGACGACTGCTTGTAGGTTTCGCTGGTCACCAGCAGGCGGATGAGGGACTTCACATCCCAGGGCTTGCCTGCGTGACCGCCCGTCTTGATGCCTTCGCGGAACGAGACTGCCAGCCAGTCCAGCAGTTCAGGATGCGAGGGCGGCTCTCCCTGAAGGCCGAAGTCTTCCGCCGTGCGCACCAGACCCTCGCCGAAGAGCTGCATCCAGATGCGATTGACCACCACTCGTGCCGTGAGGGGATTGCGCGGGCCCACCATCCACCGCGCCAGCGCAAGCCTGTCCTGTATTTGCGCTGCGCCCTGTCCGGCGATGGAGGCGGGCACTCCCGGAGAGACCTTTGCGCCGGGCTTTTCGTAGTCGCCACGCAGCAGCACGCGGGTCTCACGCGGCTTCTCCTGCTCGCGCATCACCATCACCGTCAGGAGCGATCCGCGAAAGTCCTCGGCCGCCTTCCGAGCCGCCTCGAGCGATTTCCGCGCTTCGGCTCTGGCGGGATCGCCCTCCGATGCCGCCTTCATCTGCTCTTCGGATTCCCGTACCTTCCGCTCGAGAGCGGTCAGCCGCTCGCGCTGCTCCTCGGTGGGCAGATGCATCACCGGATGGGCCATGTTGCCCGCATCCACCGCGCCGGTCTCCGGCACGTTGTTAAAGAGCGCGTACATCCGGTAGAACTCGCGCTGGCTGATGGGATCGTACTTGTGGTCGTGGCACCGCGCACAGCCCATGGTGAGGCCAAGCCACACGGTGGAAGTGGTCTCCACCCTATCCGCCACATATTCCACGCGCGATTCCTCGGGAATGCGGCCGCCCTCGCCGTTCAGCATGTGGTTGCGGTTGAAGCCCGTGGCCAGGAGCTGCTGCTCGGTTGCGTTCGGCAGAAGGTCGCCGGCAATCTGTTCTACGGTGAACTGGTCGAAGGGCAGGTTGGCGTTGAGCGCCCTTACCACCCAGTCGCGCCAGGGCCACATGGTGCGGACGCGGTCTTCCTGGTATCCATTGGTGTCGGCGTACCGAGCGGCCTCCAGCCACTCCCATGCCCATCTCTCGCCGAAGGCGGGCGAAGCGAGCAGCCTCTCCACGGCGCGTTCGTAGGCGCGTGGGCTGGTATCCGCCAGAAACGAATCCAGCTCGGCGAGGGTTGGCGGCAGGCCCGTGAGGTCCAGTGTAACTCGGCGAAGGAGCGTGGCCCGGTCGGCCCGTGGGGAGACGGCAAGTCCCTCGCGGTGGAGCCGCGCCAGAACGAAGCGATCCACCGGATGCTTCAGCCAGGACGAGGCCCTCTCGGCCGCGGGCTTGCCCAGGCGCCTGGCGTGCTCCGCGAGGTCAATGGTGGGCGGCTGCACGGCCCTCGGCGGCACGAAGGCCCAGTGCGGCTCATAGCGGGCACCTTGAAGTATCCATTGACGGAGTGTCTCGACTTCCGCGGAGGTGAGCGCTTGATGGGTTTGCGGTGGAGGCATGCGCCGGGCTGGGCTCTTCTCGGTGATGCGGAGGAAGGCTCTGGAGAGTTCCGGTCTGCCGGGAACGATGGCGGCCCCGCCGGGACGCCTGGCGAAGGCTCCCTCCGGCGTGTCCAGCCGCAGACCGGCCGCGCGCGAGCCCTCGTCCGGCCCGTGGCACTTGAAGCAGCGGTCCGAGAGCAGCGGGCGCACCTCGCGCGCGAAGGAGACGGGCCGTTCACGGGCCTGCGAGAGTGCCGCGGCGGCCGCCAGGCACACCGATGCCGCCGCCAGCAGTTTGGAGACAGGGATGGCGCTCATAGACCGAGATTGTACTGCAATTCGCGCTTCTATGAGGTCGAACATTCGGCGGGCAGCAGGCGCAGTTCACTCCGCGGCGCTAGAGGTCCTGAAGCCACTCAAGATCGCGCCAATCGTGCAGTACGCCCCGCTCCTCCACGTAGCGCCTGGCGATGGCCTCGAGCAGGTCGGCATAGTGCCACTGGATGGGGATCTGGATGGTGATGCCCAGTCTCTTCATCAGCGGCATTGCCAGGCGCATGGCGATGTGGGCCTGGATGGGAATCTCCAGCTCGTGGCGCCGGTTGACGAAGCGGAGGATGGCCTGAAACTCTTCCGGCGTGAGATTGTCCACGGATCGGACCGCGGAGGCGTAATGGGCAACAAGCGGTGACGCCACGGCGCGGCTTCCGAGCAGTCGTCCGGGGTCGCTCTCCTTTATGACGAGGGTGCCTGCCGCGTAATCACCGAGCCGCTTGTATTCCGGGCTGAAGAAGATCGAGAGTAGGCCGGAGCCGTACACCGGCGGCAGGAGGTCCACAAGGCGGACTATATTCCGTACGCAGGAGGAGTAGAAGTCTATCGGATAGCCGCCATCGCGCACCACGCGCAGGCGGGTCAGCCGCTTGCCGGGAGTCTGGCCCGCCCACCGCATCTCGAAGAAGATCGGATAGCCAACGAGGAGCACGAAGGTACCCAGAATTGCGCCGGCCGCGAGCCACCCGGGGAGCGCGCCGAGCATCGGAGCGCGCAGGATGGAGAGAACGGAGGAGAGCAGGGAGAGCAGGTAGAGCAGGCCGGCCGCGGCTGCGAGCTGGATACCGAGGTCGGCGATCGCCGCGAGAAATCGCGAGCCGATGCCCGCCAGCTCGTAGGAGACTTCGATATTCTCGGGTGTAATGAAGTGGACGTACCGGCTCATACCGGCGGCTCCGTCATCGGGAACTGAGAATGGACGAGCGCGAGTTCGTGCAATCCCGCCTGGCCTCCTGGCGACGGCTGGCGGACATTCTGCGAAAAGTCAAACAGAGCGGCTCCCTTCGCGCGCTTACCGCCGAGGAGGTGCGCGACCTTGGCCCCCTCTACCGGCGGGCCGCAAGCGATCTCGCCTATGCGCGCTCCCACGCGGTGAGTCCCGGCCTTACCCAGGGGCTGAATCACCTCGTCGCGCGGGCCTATATGCTCCTCTACCAGACCGATGCGCGCTCCTGGCAGGGTATTGCCTACTTCTTTGCTGTTGACGTGCCCGCCGTGTTTCGCCGCAGACTTCGCTTCTTTGTCGCTGCCGTGGCGTGCCTCCTGCTAGGAGGCGCCGTCGGCTGGTGGCTGGTTGCCAGAGTGCCCTCGAATATGGACATTTTCGTCCCGCTTTGCCACCCGCTTCGTGAGTCCGTTGATGCCTGGGTTGAGGGTACGGCCGGCCGTCCACGGGACGACGCGCAGTCGGCGCAGTTCGCCAGCCTGCTGATGGTAAACAACATCCGGGTGAGTCTGCTGGCGTTCGCGCTCGGCATTGCCGGCGGAGCGCTCACGGCCGGTCTCCTCTTCTACAACGGCGCGGTGATAGGAGGTCTCGCCGCCCTGGTGGCGCAGGCCGGCCAGAGCCACCACCTCTGGACCAGCATCCTACCGCATGGCGTGCTCGAACTGAGTGCTACCTGCCTTGCCGGCGCGGGAGGCCTGGCCCTGGGCTGGTCGCTGCTGGCGCCCGGCCGCTACCGGAGGCGCGATGCGCTTGTGATGGCGGCGCGCGATACCGTGCGGCTTGTGATTCTGGCTGCGGTGGTGCTGGTGTTCTGCGGCCTGGTGGAGGCCTTCTTCTCGCATTCCGCCGTTTCGCCCGTTGCGAAGCTTCTTTTCGGTGTGCTCTCCGGGGTTGCGTTCTACGCCTATCTCATCTGGTCGGGGCGTGCGCCCGGCCAGGGAAACCAGGTCGCCTGACAGCCTGGGGTTCGGCCCTTGCCGTGGGTGGCACCAGCCGCGCGAGCGCTGAATGGCCAGGGGCCCCCGCTACACAGCGGAGGCCCCTGGGAACTTGCCGTTTACCGAGATGCTTCAGGTCTACAGCTTAAACCCGATCATCGTGCGGAACCCCTCGACAGACATGGACCCCCCACTCTTGTCGATGAAGTCGTAGCGGCCTTCGATGTAGAGACGGCTGTTCAGGTGCAGCCCGATGATCAGCCCCGCGCCGAACCGAGTTACGGTCGGAATGCGGTAACCGTCAGCGTCATGCCCGCCGGACGTCGCCGCGGTTACGGAAAATCCCGCGTACGGCTGGCGGCCGTTCTGCTCCTCGAACACATACACCTGGTTGATGCTGACCGGGATGTTGCGAACCACCCGATTTCCGCGCTCGCTGTAGTAGAAATCGGCCGAGATGCTGGTGCTCCAATGCTCTCCATTGAGAAGCTTGGGGAACCAGGGCAGCTCGTACTGGATGCCGCCGCCGAAGGCAGCGAAATCCACCACCTGCCGGACCGAATCCCGCACGGGCATCCAGGCGCCGCCGCGGATGCTGAGGCCCTTCAGAAAGTCAGCCTTCGCAGCGTTGGCGGAACCGAGCATGCCGCCGACTACCAGGGTGAGCGCGACCAGCCGAAGCAATGGCACACGAACGCTCATTACCTTCGCTCCTTTGGTCCGGAACCCGGATGCGTGGTCTCCACGATTACCCACGTATCGCTTGGAACCAGACCGGATCGAGATTCCGGCGCGACCCGCCACGCTGACAGGGACAGCGATGGCAAGGCGACCGGCTGCTGCTTGGCGAGGGCAGGCGACACGCGCACACCAACCCTCATCACGTACTATTCTTGCATGAATGCACGGATTCCTGCGTCTGTCAACGCGGTTTGCGTGCGAAATCTTGTTCTCTACGCGATTCGCCCGGGCAGTCCGCCCAGCGCAGCGTGTAGAGCACGTGACCCGCGCCGCCCACACCCAGCCACCAGATGTGCGCCCGCAGAATCTCTTGGGCCGCCTGTTCCACGGCCTCTCGGCTCGGGTAGGCGCTTGTTGTGGGCGCCTTCTGTGTGGATGCTCGTGCCATCGGTGCTGGTTACCTGGTACGAGCGCGAGCCAGATTCGTGACTCCATACGCGCGGCCGCGCGACGAGGTTGCAGGCAGAGCCGCAGCCACACCCCGCGTGGAGGCCGACCTGCCCTTCCGGCGCTCGATCCGCGGGCGACGGGCGTCGCGAGGTAGGATTCACGCGTTCGCATCCGTAAGTAGAGGCTGCCCTCGCCGCAAGATTCCACGCAGGGCAAGGCAACCTGGCAACCCATGAAGATAGATTTCGAGCTGCGCGCCGCCGATCTAGTCCCGGCCATTCACCACATGTGGGATGTCTCGGGCCAGAAGCTGGAACTGCTGGAGCGGACCTGGGACCCGCGCGAGGGGGCGCCGGTCTTCACGCGGCAAGGCCGCTACGCCAGCCGCGGTTGGACGGAGTGGACGCAGGGATTCGTCTACGGCTCCGCTCTGCTGCAGTATGATGCCACCGGCGCGCCGGAGCTCTTGACCCGCGCGCGCCGCGCGATCTTCGAGCGCATGCCGGCCCATGTGACCCACATGGGAGTGCACGACCACGGCTTCAATATCGTGAGCACCTACGGCAACCTCTGGCGGATGATGGGCGAGAAACGCATCCCAGAGCACCGCCGGGAACGCCAGCTCTTAGAGCTTGCATTGCGCGCCAGTGCGGCCGTGCAGGCCCGCCGATGGACACCCCTGCCGCAGGGAGGCTTCATCCACTCATTCAATGGTCCACACTCGCTCTTCGCCGATACCATGCGCTCCCTCCGCAGCCTGGCGTTGGGGCACCTCCTGGGCCAGGTTCTCAAAGAGGAGCAAGACCGCGAGGTCTCCTTGCTTACCAGGCTCGTGGAGCACGCGGAGACCACCGCGCGCTACAGCGTCTACTACGGTCAGGGGCGCGACATCTACGATGAGCCGGGCAGAGTGGCTCACGAGAGCCTCTTCAACCCGGTCTCGCGGACCTACCGATGCCCGGGCACCCAGCAGGGCTACTCGCCCTTTTCCACATGGACGCGTGGACTCGCATGGGTGATGCTCGGTTTCGCCGAGCAGATAGAGTTTCTGGATACACTGCGGGGCGAGGAAGCGGTGGTTGTGGGCGCGGCCCGCAAGACCTTCGCGGAGGCGGCCGACGCCACCTGCGAGTTCTACCTGCGCAACACTCCGGCGGACGGCATACCATACTGGGATACTGGCGCGCCCAACCTCGGCAAGATTGGGCAGTACCTGAAGCGGAATGCCGATCCTTTCAATGACCATGAGCCGGTGGATAGCTCGGCGGCGGCGATTGCGGCACAGGGCCTTCTGCGCTTCGGCCGCACCCTTGTACGGGACGGACGCTCCGACGACGGCAGGCGCTTCGTGCAGGCCGGCCTGACCATCACCCGCACTCTCCTGGGCAAGCCCTACCTGTGTGCCGACCCGGACCACCAGGGGCTGCTGCTCCACTCGGTCTATCATCGGCCGAACGGCTGGGACTACGTGCCGCCCGGACGGAAGACACCTTGCGGGGAGTCCAGCATGTGGGGCGACTATCACCTGCGTGAGCTCTGCCTCTATCTTCAGCGGCTGGCCGAGGGCGGCATCTACCATGCTTTCTTCGGTCCCGTGGGGGAAGCCTGAAACGTGGCGGAGCGACCGGTTGCGCTCATCACCGGCGGCACCCGAGGCATCGGCCTGGGCATTGCCAGGCGACTCGCGGCGGAGGGCTACGACCTGGCGCTCGGCGGCGTGCGGCCGCGGACCGAGGTGGGAGCAGTCCTCCGAGAACTTCGAAACGCCGGAGTTGCCTGCCGGTATGCCCGCGGCGATATCGCCCTGGAGTCGGGGCGGGCCGCCGTGCTGGAGGCCGTGCGGCACCATTTTGGACGGCTGGATGTACTGGTGAACAACGCCGGCGTGGCTCCCAATGTGCGCGCCGACATCCTGCAGGCCTCGCCGGAGAGCTTCGATCGAGTCCTGAGCACGAACCTGCGCGGCCCCTACTTCCTCACGCAAGCCGTGGCGCGGTGGATGATCGCGCAGCGCCAGGAGCACCCGGAGCGGAGCTGCGCCATCGTCTTCGTCACCTCGATTTCGGCCACGGTGGCAAGCATCAACCGCGGCGATTACTGCCTCTCGAAAGCGGGACTCGCCATGGCAGCCCGGCTATGGGCCGTGCGTCTGGCCGAACACCAGATCCCCGTCTACGAGGTGCGTCCCGGGATCATCGAGACGGATATGACGGCCGCCGTGCGCGAGCGGTACGACCGTCTCTTCGCGGAAGGGATCGCGCTGCAGCCGCGGTGGGGCACTCCGGATGACGTGGGCAAGGCCGTGGCTATGCTCCTGCGGGGCGACCTGGCCTATGCTACCGGGTCCGTCGTAATGGTGGATGGCGGGCTGACCATTCCCCGCCTCTAGCGCGTTTGGCGGGAACCTGTTTCCGCCGGGGGCTCCACGATGCGCAGGCTCTGATTGGCTTCCAGGGGCCCGAGGACCTGCACGTGTCCGGCCGGCCACACAATCTCCAGCCGCTCCACGCGGCTGTTCTTGCCAAGCCCAAACAGCAGGCGGCGGTCGCTCTGCGAAAGGTAGCTGGAGGCGCACTTCACGCTGAGCGATTGCCACTGTCCGCCGATGAGCGCCCGTGCCCTGGCGCCGTATGCGTTCCGGTTGCTGCGCGTGCCCACCAGTTCCACTCGGAGCCACTTGTTGCCGGTCCGGTTGACGTTGCGCAGCAGGCGCGCGGGGCCGTTGTTTTCGGTCAGCAGCAGGTCGGGCGCGCCGTCGTTATCGAAATCCCCCCACGCGGCGCCCCGTCCCACGGTACGTTTCTGCAGCGCCGTGCCTGCCTCGCGGCTAACGTCCTGGTAGTAGCCGCCTCCCACGTTGCGAAAGAGCAGCGCGGGCTCCTCGTAGGCAACGCCGGTCTGCCGCAATCCTACGTCGTCCTGTATGTGGCCGTTGGCGACGAAGATGTCCAACCGTCCATCCAGGTCGTAGTCCAGAAAGCAGACTCCAAAGCCCAGGTAGAGTTGGCTGGCACTCCCGATGCCGCTCTGCGCGGCAACATCGAGGTAGTGCCCGGAAGAGTCCTTACGGTAGAGCGTGAGCTGCTCGCCGGAGAAGTTGGTGATCACGAGAGAGTCGTGCCCGGTGCCGGCCTCATCGGCCGCGTCAATCCCCATGCCCGCCTTGGCCTTGCCGGATTCCGCTACCGCGATGCCCTGCTCCAGCGCCACCTCCCGAAAGCCCTTGCCATTCTGGTTGTGGTAGAGGAAGTTCGGCTCGGTGTCGTTGGCCACAACGATATCCGGCCATCCATCCTGGTCAAAGTCCAGAGCGACTACTCCCAGCGCCTTGCTGCGCTCGTTGTATATACCGGCCGGGCGGGTAACGTCCTCAAAACGGCCGCCTCCCAGGTTCCGATACAGCCTGCACGACTCGCCGATGTACTGCTCCGGCGTAGGGTAGGAGCGCCCCGCGCCCGTGAGGGAGAATGGGCGCTCTGTTGCGGGGTCCCACTTCACGTAGTGGCAGACGAAGAGATCCAGCAGGCCGTCGCGGTCGTAGTCTATCCACGTAGCGCTGGTGGACCACCCAGGGCTCCGCACCCCTGCCGTACGGGTTACATCGTGGAATACGCGGGCGATGCCCGCGCCGGCCGGCGCGGGGCGATTGTGAAAGAGCCTGGCCTCGCCGACGGCGGTGATGTAGATGTCATCAAAGCCGTCGTTATCGAAATCGCCTACAGCCACGCCCATGCCATACAGGGGCACATCCAGCCCTGCCAGCCTGGTGACATCACGAAAGGTGCGGCCGTCCACGTTGCGGTAGAGGCGCAGGGTGGGCAGCTGCGCGCGCGGGGCCTCTTTCCAGGGTCTGCTGTTGACGAGGAGCAAATCCAGCAGCCCATCGCCATCGAAGTCCAGGAAGGCGCAGCCGGATCCGAGAGTTTCCGGCATGTGCTTCATGCCGGCGGCTCCGTTGACGTGGCGGAAATCCACGCCGGCGGCGCGGGTTACATCCTCGAAGGCGACCGCGGGCGCGGGTTGGCGCGCCGGCACCGCGGCGTGATCGGGCGGCTCCGAACAGCCTGCCGCGACAAGCAGAGAGCCTGCCGCGGCAAGGCTGATCGGCACGAAGAACCGGGCTAGACCGTGGTCCAGTCGAATGCCGCGGTGAGGGCGGGCCATTCCTGGTTCTTGAGTGCGGTGAAGACCGCCTGACAGTCCGCCGGCCTGGCCTTCTTGTAGAGCGCATCCACCGAAACCACGCCATCGTTAATCCAGCGCAGAGCCGCATGGAGGTTGCCGAAGATGCTGTTGCGGCGGAACTCCGTATCGTGCAAGGGCAGCT